>JAQBQF010000127.1 GCA_028287115.1 Myxococcales bacterium | reverse complement strand
CGGCAACGTTCCCGAGAGCGCGCTCGATAGTGACGTTGCGGCCGCGGAAAGAGCCGGTGACCCGCAGGCGTCGCCGAGCCGAAGCAGCGCGGCTCCGAGCTGTTGCCCGAGCACTTGTGCGCGACCGAGATCGACGCCCGCTGCGACCGCGATGATCGGATTTCCCGACACGACGTCGCCGAGTGCTGGGATCTCGGTCTTGGCCGCCTCGAGCTCGGCCGCGAGATCGGGTGCCAGCTCGACGACGAGCTCGCCTTCGGACCGCCCCGCGGACAGCTCGGTATTGCCGAACGAGGCGCTCGGCATCCGTGCCGCGACGGTCTCGATCTGTTTCGCGCATGCGCTCGTCACGTCGACGCCGAGGAGCTTTGCCAGGCCCACGCCGAGCTCCTTCGAATCGGCGAACCCGAGGGCGTAGGGTTTGTAATGGTTACGTTCCATCAGCTCGCGTAACGGCTGACCATCTGCGAGGTTCGCGGCCGGCTTCTCCGTTCCGACGATCAGCGGCAGTGCTGCCGTCACCGGTGCGCGAGGCCCGGCGGCGAGCACGAGCTCTTTCGGGTTGACCGCGATGATGATCGAGTACGCCTCGACGTCGAAGCGCCAATAGCTGCGGTTGCCGATCGGTGTCGCCGGCGGTACCGAACCGCCCGCTCGCTTGAAGATGCGGTCGATCGTCGCTAGCACGCGCTGCCCGTCGTTGATCTCGACGCGCATCACCATTGGCAGGACGCCGATTCCATAGAGTGCGAATCGAGGTTTCGTGCTGAGGCCGAGTGACTCGAGGCCGGCCACGTTCAATTTCCCGCCGACCTCGTCGAAGAACGCCAACGCCAGCCGCTGTTTTTGATCCTTCGGGGCCTCGTTGCGGACTTGCGCCTCGAGCTTCTCGAACGCGGGCGCGACCATCGGTGTGAATTTCGCGAGGTAGTCGAGCGGAAGCGCCTCGAACGATCCGAACAGATAAGGCGTGTCTGCCGGGATCGATGCGAACAGCGCGGGCGCTTCGAGCCTCGGCTTGCCGTGGCCGCGCTCGGGCAACGTGCTGTCGACGGTGTTCGCTTCCTTGACGCAGCTCGCGATCGCGAGCCCGGCGCACATGATCGAGATGGCCTTCACAGGGGCGAACCAAACACGATTCCAGCCGCTATCCAAGTGCCGATGAAGCCAGATCCAAGCGCTTGCCTGCGCGGTGAGTTCCTGATCGAATGACAAGACATGGCCAAGCAGGATGCCGATCGTGCCCGAGCGATGGTTCGTGACCGGATCAAGGTCGTGCACACCGCACTCGCAGGCTGCGATGTGCTCGTCGAGCGAGAGCTCGAGGTCCTGGCCTCACGCGGCGAGGTCGCGACGTGCAGCAAGGGCTGCGCGCATTGTTGCCGTCAGGAGATCTATGTCACGCGCGCGGAAGGGGAGGCGGTCGTCGAATGGATCACGAAGCAGTGGCAGCCCGCGCAGATCGAAGCGCTCGAGGAGCGGCTTCGTAGCTGGCTCGCGTGGTACCGCACCGAGCACAAGCAACTGACGGACGGCGGAATCGATCGGCAGGTCGCGTTCTACGAGCACGGTCCCCACTGTCCAGCCCTCGAAGGCGACGCGTGCTCGATTTACCCGGTGCGACCGATGACGTGTCGGACGCACTTCGTGAGCTCTCCGCCGGATGCGTGCCGACAAGACAGCGATCCGAAATTCGTGCGCGACCCGATCGCGACGCCGCTGATCTCGATCCCGAGGGTGACGCAACCGGAGAGCTTGCGAATCCGCAGCCTGATCGAGCAGCAGGGCGCTGATTTCTTGGCCACCGTGCACTTACTTCCCGAGTGGCTCGCGCACTTGCTGCGCGTCGAGCAGCAACCCTGGCTCACGGCCGAGCCGTTGTTCCGCCGCACATGACAAGTCGTGACGGGCGTACACGAGCCCACGGAACGCTCCGAACGCGGGTTCGAGGTGCGCTATCATGTGCGCCCTCGTGAGCGTCACGCAGAATCCTCAGCACGATCAGATCGCGGTTGCCGATCCAGGCGTCTCCGGACGCCGCCGCAAGCCAAAACTCGGCCCGCTTCTCCCGATCGGCAGCCTCGTGGCCGCGATCCTGATCTGCGCTGGTATCTTCATCGTCGACGGCTTCAACATCCAGACGCTGCTCGTCGCGCTGCGGAGCTTGACCAAGGTCAGCGTCCTCGTGTTCATCCTCGTGTTCGTCACGCGGCCGCTCCACGATCTGGTTCGGAGCTCGGTCACGACGTGGATGCTCGCGAACCGGCGTTATCTCGGGCTGTCGTTTGCAGCCTGGCACCTGATGCACTGGCCGATCCTCGGCAGCTTGATGGCGCTCGAAGGGCCAGCGCTCTTCTGGAAATATTCGAAGGACTTCGCGATCCCGGCAGGCTGCGTGCTGCTCGTGATCTCGCTGATGGCGGCGACGAGCTCGAACCGCGCGGTCCGGTTTCTCGGCAAACCACTGTGGTCGGCGATCCATACCGTAGGCCTCTACACGATCTGGGTGTGGTTCTTTCGCGTCTACTGGCTGCGGCTGCCGAAGCACGAGATCCACGGCTACGTGAACCTCGGTTTGTTGGCCGCCGCGCTGACGTTCCGCTGGGCGATCGGCGCTCGGCGAATCATGACCAAGAAGAGCTAGGGCTTGGGCGAGGGCTGGTGCCACTCGATCCACTTCGCGCTCTTCTTCGCCTCGTTGTTGAGCACCAACTTTCCGAAGCTCGATAGATCGCCATCTCCGTACTTCGCGACGAACGCGCCCCGATCACCGTAGGCTCCACGGAGTCCGGACTCCGGACACACGATGAAGTCGGAGGTATGCCCGCTGCTCGGCGTCTGCATGACGAGCACGTCCATGCCGGTCGGGTCGGGGAATGGACCGAGGTGAGGAACGCCGCGCTCGTGATACATGACCATGCCCGCGGTCAGCTTGAATTCTTTGCCGGCGACGGCGTAGAAACCGCTGCCGCTGGTAATCATGTGGATCGAATCGACGGTGTCGTGGCGGTGATAGAAGTCGTAGTTCTCCGTCTTCGTCGACGGAAAATATCTAGCAAACCGTAGCGCGAACGGCGGCCCTTTCGCGATCAGCCAGATCGCGGTCATCTCGTGCTCGAGGTCCGGTGGACCGTTGCCGAGCGTGTTCACGCCCCAGGCTGCTTCGGCGATGTTGTTGATCATCTCGATGCTCACTCTCTGTCGTGTCCCCGGTCTAGTAGAAGGTTGCGCTCTACGAGCGTGAGCGGTTCGACAAACTGCAGTGCAACCTCGCCGTGTGCGATCCGGACGACGCGCGCTCGAACTTCTCGCGACAGCTCGTGCCCGATCACCTGAAATCGATATTCGCCGTTCAGCTCCAAGCGAGACTCGAGCTTCACGCCGTGCAGGCTCAGGTTGCGGCCGTAGAGAAACACCGTCTGGGTCGGCGAGGTCAGGCGGACCAGTCCGGCAAACGGGTAGCGCTTGTCGTGACGCGGATCTCGACCGAGCGGAGTCGGCAGCCGATATGGACTGTCGCGCTGATAACACTCGTCGAGAGCTTCGCGATACCGATCGGCTGCCAGCTTCCGGTTCCGCTTCAGCTTTCCGATCGCCGCTCGACTCAGAATGTCGGCCGCGAACGGCACCGCGAGCAGGACCACGTGCCGAACCTGCTCGCTCGAATCGAGCGCGTCGTTGAATCGCGCGAGCTCGCGCCGGGCGAGCTCGTACTGACCCGGATGATCCGCCGGGCGGAGCCAAGCCCCGGCGTCGTGATCGACCATGTCGCCGTGCACGACGATCAGCGCCGCGAGCGCAGGCCGCTGGTCGCCGCAGATCACCACCTGATGGACCCACGGCAGGCCTTCGATCATGCCCTCGACGATCGAGGGGTAGACATTCGACCCGTCGAACAAGTTCAGGACGTCGCGTCTGCGACCGAGAATCCGCAGCTTGTCGCCGACAAGCTCGGCGAGGTCACCGGTGCGATAGAAACCATCCTCCGTGAAGGACTGCGGCGCGGAAGGCCCGACATATCCCGTCATCATCGCCGGTGTCTTGACCAGCAACTCCTTGTCCTCGGCGAACTCGAGCTCGACATCGTCGAGCAGCGAGCCGACATACTCGTTCGACCAGCTCGCATCCCACGAGCTGTGTGCGATCACCGAGAACTCGCTCGCACCATAGATCTCGACGACCTTGACGGCGCTGGCTTCGAGCCAGGCGAGGGCCGCGGGCATCGACTTCGCACCGCCGGTCACGAGCGCCTGGACGCGGCCACCGAGCGCCGCCTTCGCATCGCTCGGGTTTCGGTGCTGCGCCTGGTTGAAGATCGAAGTGACGACCCTCGGCGTCATCATCATCATCGAAGGCTCGAGCAGCCGGATATCCTCGATCTTCATGTCGACGTCGTCAGCCTCCGGGAACGCCAACGAGCTGCCGATACACAGCCAGACCGCGATGCCGTACAGCCCGCCGCCATGCTCGAGCGTGAGTGGGACCAGGATCCGACTCGCGGTATCCCGCCGCGCGGACATGCCGATCGCCCACGGCAAGCGGAGGAACGCATCGTGACGTCGGGGCACGAGCTTCGGGATTCCCGTCGAGCCAGACGTCGGCTGGATCATGTAGAGCGTCGCCGGCTGCGCCCGCTTCGCACACGCCAGCGCCCATTCGAGATCTGCAGTGGACATCACGTCGACCCGCTCGTTCGCGGTCAGATAGAGAGCCGCGACGGAATCTGCACGCTCGTCGCGCTGGTCGGTGACGAGCGCCTTGGCACCGGTCATCAGGACCAGCTCTGTCGAGAGCTCGTGGAGCGCGTTCCAATGCACCGGCACGAAGGCGGCGCCGAGCAGCGTGGTCGCGAGGCAAGACACCAAGAACGGCGTCTTATCCTGGCTGCGAATCGCGACGATGTCGCCGGATCCGATGCCGGTGTCACTCAAGCGACGGGCAAACGCGATGACTCGAGCCGCGAGCTCGGCATTCGTCGTGCTGTGGACCTTGCCGTCGATCACGCGCACGAGAGCGACGGAAGACGGCGCGTCTCGCCAGCGCTGCGTGAGCGCATCCGACAGGCTGGTGAACGTCACGGCGGACGGCATTTCGACAGGACACCTAGCGAGGCGCTTCGCCGCCGGCGATCATGGCTTCTTGCCCATGACGATGCGGTGATTGGCTTTCCACACGACACGTCCGTCGGCGACGACATAGGGCTCGAGCGACGCGGTCACGGCCGCATCGAGAGCGTCCTGCGGCGCGACCGTCTGGGTCGCCGGATACAGCGCGATGTTGCGCATCGACTCGCATGCCTTGGCGAGACTGTCGTAGATCACGGGGCACTCGACGAAGCGGTGTTTGACTTCGACCAGGCCCGCCTCTTGAAACATCATCTCGAGCACGCCGACGGCGGACAGCCGAAACGGATCGACAAACAGCGCTTCGGATTTTCGTGACTCGGGCACGAGCGACAGCATCGCCTTCACGGGCGCCTCGAAGTTGTGACTCTCGCGTGGTCCGAGGCACACGATGGCGACGTGCCCACCGGCCGCACAGGTCCGAACCAATTCACGCAGCGCAAACAGCGGTTGATTCGTGAAGTGAATGCTGTTGATCGCCATCACCGTGTCGAAGAAGCCGGCTTCGAACGGCATCGACTCCATATCGCAGTGATGGAACTCGGCCTCGGCGACCCGCTTCTTCGCCAGCTTGATCATGTTCTCGGCGGCATCGGCGCCATATGCTCGCGCGCCGCGCTTGACCGCGATCTCGGTCGCCATCCCCGTGCCACAGCCGGCATCGAGAAAGCGCGTTCCTTGGCCGACCTGCAAGAGGTCGAGCGTTGCCTTCCAGACGGGCTCGAACACGTTCGCGTGTGTGCCCTCGCGAGCTTCGGCAACTTTGGACCAGAATTCTGCACCACCTGAATCGCGCATCTATGCCCCCGATCGTTTGGAGCCAGATCGTGGCTCCGAACAGGTAACCGCTATGTATGGCGCCGACATCATGATTAGCCGAGAAGCATGCGCTCCTCGGAGATCGAGCCCGACCCATTCCCACACGCAAGCGCTCGCAGCGGCGTCGGTGCAGAGCGCAGGCTGCCCGCGACGAGGGTCACCCCATAGCGGCTGAGATCCATGCCGTGGCCGCTGACCTCGGTCCCTTGCGGATTCACGATCACGTCGGGGCCGATGAAGCGCCCGGAGAGCGCGATCCGCTCGCGTTCGACGGCGGTCTTGTACGAGCCGTGGACGAGAAGGTTGGTGAACAGCAGGAACTGCCCCGGTCGCATCTTCAGCTCGAAACGGTCCTGTTCGGTGAAATTCTTCTCGAGCACGCGACCCTTGCCGAAGATGCTGTTGGCCGGATCCGCCGGGACCTCACGCAGGACCTCGTGATGCGTGCCCGGGACCACGAACAGCCCCCCGTGCTCTCGATCGACGGGCGTGAACGAGATCCATGCGGAGATGTTGAGCGGCATCCGACCGTCTGCCATCGCGAGCGCTGGGATCTTCCTCATTCCGCTAAACGCCATGTCCTGATGCGGTGCCGTTTCACGATCCTCGCGGCCCTGCACGAAGAAGTCACTGCGCCACAGCAGCACGTCGGGTCCGAGCAGCCGCGTGATGCGTTGGACGATCCGGCCGTCGCTCAGGATCCGCGCGACCGCCGGTGAGTCCCAATGACGGTCGCGAATGAAGTTTAACTTCGGGATGTCTGCCTTCGTGTGTGCGTAGAACGGGGAGGGCGTCGTGGTGACCTCGTCGACGAGTCGCCGCCCGAGCGCGACCGCTTCGTCTTCGGGCATGACTGTGAATGGGCCCAAGAACCCTCGAGACTTGAACGTCTCCACCTCGGCGTCGGTTAACAAGAGCGTCATCGGTCACCACTCAGCCGAAAAGGCCGAGCTCCTCGATCCATGGACGAAATACGGATTCTCGATAGAACAATTGGACGAGCGCTTTACGGAGGACGCTCATCTGTTCGGAGAACTGTTGGCGCAGCGCGCGCGTTGGCTCGTCGTCGGCCACCGCCGCCAAGCGCGTCCTTACACCGTCGGTGGCGAGCAGACACAACGTGTCGTTCGCGACGCCGACGACGGCCGCGAGTGCCTGCTGTCCAGCAGGACTGACGTCGTCGTACCAGGCGAGCAGGCGATCGAGAGGGGCGCGCTCGAGCTCGGTTGCGACGCTATCGAGCAGATCGTCCCGCGAACGGCCTTCGCTGGCGATGCCGGCGCGGAGCACCGCGGCGACCGCTCCGGCGAGCTCGATCCGATACAGCGTGAGCGACTTCGACCATTGGGTGAGCCCGCCGTCGGACGACGTGCGATCCTTCATGCGCCATTCGACGGTCATGTTGCCGAGTCGAGACAGCAACAGGATCTGATCGATGATCCCGCGGACACGCGGCTCGCGCTCGCGGCCGATAAACGTCGAGAGCGTGCTGCGAAGGATGTCTGCGCGGAGCTCGGGTCGGTAGACCGAGACCGACGCGGTGACCAGCGACATTCGGCGAAACACGTTTCGATTGGTGTCGTTCGGTAGATCGATCGTCTCGATCGAGGCGCGAGGCACGAACGCCGCATTGGGTCCGCCGGAGAACGGCAGGTCGAAGCCGTTGGCCGACGCCATCTCGAGCATGGCGCGCACGATCGGTTCGGTCTTCGTCGATTCGACCGGCTGCTCCGTGACGCCAAAGAAATCGAGATCGGAGCCTTTCGTGCACTGACGCTTCGCGAGCGAACCGGTGACGATCACGTCGAAGCCCGGCGCCTGATCGTACGGAAACCGCGCCTGCAGCATCGTGCGCAGCTCGCCGAGGAATTGCTCCGCGCGCGCGACGGAAGCGGTGAGCTGGCTCGTGTCGACCTCGTGTCTCGTCGCGACTCGTTCGATGAGCGATGCAGCCATGCGAGGTCTTTCCGGTTACGCGTATCGATAAAATGACTAAAGGAGGGGCCTGTGCGGCGCTTTGCTTACAGTCGTCCACGTCCACATGACAGCGTTCGAGCTCGCGCCTTGGCCGCGGACAACAGCGCGGCGCGTCCGTGTTGTGCTCCGACCACGGTCGACGGACACGACGGATCGTCGACGATGATTTGATGTCCCGCCGGGATGAACATGGGCTCCACGAAATTTGCAGTGCTTGACTCGTTGGTGAGCCGAGCGCGCAGGTCGAGCAGCGTCGAAATGCGAGCGGCAATGCTCGCGGCAAGTCCAGGACGCAGCAAGCGGGCTCCGCGCGACGCCAGCGAGGCGACACGCGGCGGCAACTCTTCATGACCGACGACGATCACATTGTCTGCGGCTCGCACGCTCGCGAGCGACTCTTCCGAATCAGGACCGATCACGAATAGCCGACGGTCGGTTCCGCCTGTCTGCGCGCGCTCGGTGCGCGCGACGAGCTGGGCCGCGGTTCCCTCGTCGGAACACAGCAACCAGACTCGGGCGCCGGCCTGGAGGCACAACGTCGCGAGCGCCAGTGCGGAATCAACGATGACCGGCAGGAACGCGTCGACGCACGAGGACATCGATGCGGGCAGCGGATCCACGATCAGCGCGGGATCGATGACGAGCACGTCCGGTTGACGATCCGCGAAGTCGATGCCGTCGAGGTCGCTGCGAGTCACGCCGATCGTGATGCCGCACAGGCGATCGAGATCCCACGGAAGGGGTCCCTCGAACGGCAGCTGGTCCCGCGGGACGAGGTGCAAGACGCTGGTCTTGTGCCACTTGGCGGCTCGCGAGAACAACACATCCGCGAGCACCGGCAAGGACCTGCTGCTCGCACGCGCGATGTCGTCGGCGACAACGTCGATCACCTCGCTCCGCGGGTTCGGCTCCGACCACACGGGCGTGCGAGCGCACGCAGGTGACAAGATCTCGTCGGGGAACGTCTTCATCCCGGCGCCGATCAGCTTGATATCACCGTGACCGATCGCTGCGAGCAGGGTTCGCGGTCCGAGACCGCGGGTGCGAGCGAGCTCGACGAGCGCCTCGACATTGCTCGAATGGATCTCGGACGCGCCCGCCGCGATGTACGTCGGATCGTTGCCCTTGTCGAGCAACAAGCCGCGGACGAGGTCGGAGGCGTGGCACACCTGCTCGACATCGATCTCGCGCTCGTCGCCGCGGCGCTGCAGCATGAAGAGCAGCTGCTCCGTCGGAGCGTTTCCGACATCTCGCCCGAGTCCTTGCAGCGTTCCGTCGACCATCGTCGCGCCCGCCTCGATCGCAGCGAGGCAGTTCGCGATCGCGAGCCCGCTGTTGTGGTGTGCGTGAAAACCGATCGTCATCTCGACGGTGTCGTGTACACGCGCGATGTATTCCGAGACGACACTCGGAAGCATGCCGCCCGAGGAGTCGACAACGTAGAACCAATCGGCGCCGGCCTTGGAATACTCGACGGCGATCTCCGCGACCTGAGAGGGAGTGATCGCGACCGTCTGCATGAGGTTGACGGAGAACAGCAGGCCGAGCGCTTTGGCCCGCTCCGCCATCTTGAGGTTTGCAGGATCGAGCGCGCGATCCGCCATGCACGCGAGCCGAACGAAATCGAGCTTGTGTGCGGCGAGCACGCCGAGATCATTCGTGCCGAATGGCCCCGTGATCACGCCGAGCTTCGCGCGCGTGGCGCACTTCCGCGCGGCGGCGAGATACGCCTCGTCGGTCGCGGCCTGGCGGATCGATCGCAGATGCGGAGGTGCCTTGTGGTTGAAGGTTCCAGAGCCATGTCCGAGCTCGATGAACCCAACTCCGGCAGCGTCTAACATGCTGACGAGCACGGCAGTGTCAGCGGCTGTGAACTGAAAGTTGACGCAGTAACTTCCGTCGCGGAGCGTCGCGTCGACAACACGCACACGCTGGGTCGTCATCTAGCGCAGTCTAGTGTCCGATATGTGCACAGGCAATTGTCGGTTTACAGAACTGCAATAGGACCTTGTCGTCCCGAATGCGCAAACTGTGCTGAACGATGCGCGATTCGTGCACTCGCTGCGTGCCGAGGACTAGTTGCGAAGTGCGAAGCGCCCGAAGTACTGAGTGTGGATGCTGTCGCTGGAGATCGGAACGAGAGATGGGCCTTCGCCGCTGGCGTCGACCGCGATCTTGAGCGTGCGAACGATGCGCTCGAGATCGCTGTCTTGGTAGGTCGCCAGGGCCAACGGGATCCGGACGACGAATCCCGGGTGCTCGGGGTGATGTCCGAACAGGAAGCGAATGCCCGAGCGAGCGAACAGATGTGCCTGCAGCTCGTGGTGGCGATGCGGCGAGTCACCTTCTTGCGCCGGAAGGAGCGCGAACACCGCATGAGCACCGATCGGTTCGATCGTTCGGATCCCGGCGTCGCGGAGAAGCCGGGCTAGCAGTTCGAGCTGCCGCCGGCGATCTGTGATGATCGACGGCCGGGTCCTGATCGTGTCGAAGCCAGCCGCGAGCTGTGCGCGCATCGGCTGGAATTCGAGAATCGAGCCCTCCTCGAATCCGTTGAGGAACGACTGCCGTTGCCATTCGAGATCGCGCATGCCGATCACGGCGCCCATCGGGACCAAGCACTCCTTCGCGCAGCTCGTGACGAAGGCATCTGCGAGAGACAGATACTCGCGCACGACGTCGAGATCCGCGTCTCCGAGCGCGGCGCAATTGGACATGAGGCGCGTCGCATCGAGAAATAGCTTCGCGCCGTGCTGCGCGCATGCTTGTTTGACGGCACGCAGATTGTCGAGCTGCAACGGCCAACCGAACGTGCCGTTGTTACTCGGCTCGAGGAACAGCGCATCGACGCCGCCGGCCGCGAATCGCTCGGCGAGCCAGGCGAGCGAGACGTTCGAGCTGCCGTGGACTTGGACCTGCTTGGGCACCGATTCGACCTTCGCGCCCTGGGTCGTGAGCGATCGGTGGGTCGTGCGAAACAAGCCGTTGGTCAGCACGGTCATCCCGGATCGGATCACCGCGCGCGAGAGGGCGAGCTCGGCGGCGCGCCCCTTGGTCGTGAACACGAAGCGCCAGTCGCCATAGAGGCGCCGCGCCGCGGCGTCGAGATCAACGGTCTCGTTACGATACGCGTCGCGGATTTCGGCGAGCGGACTTCGCGCCGGTACATCCGACACGAGATCGATCTCGATCTGTTCGGCCAGCAGGTTGAAGATGTTGTATCCGGCTCGCGCGATTGCGTCGGCAGCGGTCGACATGCTCGGAACAGTAACAGCGTTCGCGAGCAGGGAGCACGTCAGCCGAGCACACCCGGGATGAACGCCGCATCGCGCGCATTGACCAGCAACGACGGGCTCGTTCGAAAGTAGACCCCGCCGAGCGTCCCGTCGTAGTTGGCGAGCCCGAGCGAGACCCACGCGCCGTCGGCTGCTTTGATCGGCTCGCGAAATTCCTGGAGCGCCCAGGTCGGGTCGTCCCAGACGGCAGCGAGCTTGTCACGCCAGGCGTCCGCCTCGATCATCCGGCCGAGCAAGACGCCGTGGGAGCCACCGTACAGACATGGCTTGACCAGGAACTCGCCGCGGTTGTTCGCGACCTCGTCGATCGTGATGAGGCCGTCCGCACGATCGCGCGCGCTATAGGTACGGGCGACATGCTCCTTCAGAAACGCGCGGTCCTGTTCGGGAACCGGCCGGTCGCTGCGGTGGACCCAGCTGAGTAGCGACTTCGGTAGCGCGAGATACGCGCGGGGAGGGCTGAGGTTCACGACGCGCCCACTCCGCACGTGAGCGAGAAACCGCTTGTCGGCGAGTAGCGCGGCTGCCTGGGCCGGCGTCTGGCCATATTCCGGAACCTTGCTCGGAAACTTCGTCTCTTGGTAACGCGTGCTCTGATAGGCGATGTAGAGGAAGAAATCCATCCACAGCACATCGATGCGTTTCCCGCGCATGCGGATCTCGCCGTCGGTCACTTCGAGGTGCTCCGGCCCGCCGGCGATGTAATCGCATCCAAATCGTTCGAACGCCGCGCGGAACAGGACATGGCCGGCACGGAACCAACCAGAGGGCGACAGCGCGCCGATCACGGGACGCGCGCGCGACGAAGTCATCCGCGGCTTGGCAAACCGCAGAAAGCCTTCGACGACCATGTCGCGCGAGAGTTGATCGAGCAGGCGCGCATCCTCCTCGAAGCCGCCGCGTGCGAGCTCGCGGATCAGATAGAGCAGGCCGCGCATGTGAAACAGGCAGATGCCCACCGAGTTGAGCTCGATGACGCGAATGCCGCCGCCGGGCTCGAGCACCGCATCGAGCCGCGACAGCGGTGTGGTGACCGGGTGGTCCGCCTCGATCTCGAGCAACGGCTCGATCAGCGGATTGACCAGATGCTCGGCGCGGAGATCCGGCCGCGCGTAGTAAGCGGCCGCCACACCGGCGTAGAACCGGTTGACGCGAGCGACGACCTCGGCGGATTTCTCGCGGAGCTTGCCCGTGACGAGCTGCGGGGCACCGACCTCGATCAGGTTGCCTTCCGAACGCAGGAACACGCGCCGATTCATCCGGCGCTGGAGCTGTTCCCAGCGTTCAGGATCGGCGGCGACGCCCGGCAACGGACGTACGTCCGCGAGCCCGAGATCCATTCGACTCATGGCTCACTGTACAACGCGACGTGCGGGTGGCGCGACTAGCGCAGCGTCACTTGCAACCGGTAGACGAAGCTGTCGGCGCCCGTGGCCGCAGAGCTCGAGGCTCGGACCTGCAGGTAGTATGTTTTCGCTGCCGCCGTCGCGTTGCGCGCCGCATCGTCCGACGGTACCTCGCCGGTCCCATCGATCAGGGAGCAATACCCGCGCCCGGCGTCGTCGTTGTCGACCAGAACCGCGCCGGTCTCATCGTAGAGCGTCAGCAGGCTATCGATGTTGTGCGACTCGCAGGACGTGGTCGCGGTACCCTCGAGCACCTCCGCGCGGATCCGTGCGCCGGGCGGGACCGAGATCGCGAAGAAGTCCGAGTCCGTGCCGAGCGTGTGGTCGCCGGACACGAACGCGTTGCTGGCGTTCAGATGCGTGTCCGCCGTCGTGTAGACCTCGTTTGGCTCGCTCTCCGCGCCCTTGTTGGTCTGATAACGGATGTCGAGTAAGTACTGCGCCACCGTCGCGTCGTTGCCCGACTCTTCCACCTGGAGGTAGTAGGTGCCCGCGGCGAGGTACGTCACGATCGCGCCGCAGCCGGCGATCCCTGATCCGACAACATCGACGGTCAGTTCGGTGCCGAGCGAGTCGAGCACCCGCAGATCGATCGTCGACCCGTCGGTGCAGTCGTACGCGCTGGTGAACGTCTCGAAGCGGACGACGGTGCCGGTCGTCACCGTGACTCGGTACAGATCGAGATCGCCGACCGAGCCGATCGCGCCGGTGATCAGCTTACTGGCGGTGACCTGGACGGTGCTCGCCGTCGCTTGCGCAGTCGTGCCGTTTGGCTCGACTTCATTGACGTCGAGATGACACGTGCTGCTGCAACCGTCACCGCTGGTGGTATTTCCGTCGTCGCACTGCTCACCGGCGCCGACCATGCCATCGCCGCACACGACCGGTGTGTAGACGACCTTGAGAGCGTAGTTCTGGATGATCGCGTTATCTCCGTACTCGACGACATGCGCGTAGACCGTCTGCCCCGGCAGCAGACCGTAGGTGATCGTCGAGCACGTATCGGTCGAGCTGCGATCGTCGTTAGAGGCTAGTGCGGTGCCGGCGGCATTCCGGATATTCAGGCCCGTGTCGATGTCACTTCCGCAGGGGACGCCGATGCCGTAGCCCGGCCCGAGGTTCCACACGTCGAACTTGACCGTCTGGGCGGTCGTGCCGGCATTCTTGAACGCGAAGACATCTTCGTCACCCGCTGGATTGATCGCAGCGGTGATCACCGCACTGCCCGTGAACGCGCCGTTCTGGTCGGCATGCGTCGACGCGAAGTCATTGCCGGCGATTCCGGTACCACCGAGTGAAGGCGTGCCATCTTCGTTCGGCTCGGTTTCGCCGGTCGCGCCTTCGAGCTGGCACGTCGCGCTGCAGCCGTCATTCGCCGTCGTGTTGTGATCGTCGCACTGCTCGCCGGGGCCGAGGGTCCCGTCGCCGCATACGACGGCAGCGTAGTGCACCGCGAGCGCATACGACGGGATCGCCGTGTCGTCGCCGCGGGCAACGACTTGTGCATAGACGGTCTGACCCGGCATGAGTCCGAACGCGAGAGCCGCGCAGTAATCCATCGAGCCGTTGCGGTCGTCGTTCGAGGCGAGGACGGATCCCGCCGCGTTGCGGATCTGAATGCCGGTGTCGATCGACATTCCACACGCCACGCCGACACCGAATCCGCTCGCGAGATTCCACGTGTCGAACTTCGCCAGCATGATGGTGGTGCCCGTGTTCGTGAACTTGAAGATGTCCTCATCGCCCGCAGGGTCGATCGACGCGATGATCGTGACGTCGCCGGTAAACGCTCCGTTCACGTCCGCGTTCGCGATCGCGAAGTCGTTACCGTCGATCCCGCTCGCGCCGGTCGAGATCGTGCCGTCCTCGTTTGGTTCCCGCTCGAGCGTCTCGGTTTGACACGTCGCGCTGCAACCATCGAAGCTCGTCGTGTTTCCGTCGTCGCACTGTTCGCCCATCGACATCACGCCGTTCCCGCACGCCGTGGCGGTGCAGTTGTTGTCGCAGCCGTCGCCGTTGACCATGTTTCCGTCGTCGCACGTCTCGCCCATCGTGATGACGCCGTTGCCGCAACCGGTCACCATGCAATTCGAGTCGCAACCGTCGCCGTCGATCGTGTTGCCGTCATCGCAACCTTCATTCATCGACATCACGGAGTTGCCGCATGCGGTGATCGTGCAATTGTTGTCGCAGCCATCGCCGTTGACCTTGTTGCCGTCGTCGCAGGTCTCGGCCACGTCGACATGCCCGTTGCCGCACGAGATTGCGCATGCAGGGTCGCCCGCGCACACCGGATCGTTACAGTCGGAGAGGCCGTTGCCGTCCTCGTCGCCGGGAGTCGCGCAGTTCTCTTGAGGCTTGTTCGCGTTACTGCCGCACGCGAAGAGAGTGCAGAGGGCGAGGCACATGGACAGCGCGATGGACTTCGACATTCGTGATTCCTCGTTAAGTAGTCGTTAGCGATCGACCCAATAACACACGCGCGACGCGAATCTCTAACGCTGATTTGCGGTTGTTTACCGACGACGCGCACGAGATCGATTCGCGCAAGTTCGTGCGCATCTCGCCGCTGCATTTGCCCGTTCGAGGGGCGGCTATTCGAGTAGCCGGCGCGACGTGCGCGGCACGAGCTGATTTGAGTGGCGCTGGATCGGTCGGTGTTGCTGCTCTGCCGCTGCGGAGTAGCACCAGCGTGGCACCGGTCGTCAATCGAACCGCCAATCTCGCCGGTTTCGTCGGGCTCACTGCTTGCTAGGGGCCCCGGCACGGAAAAAGGAGAACCAAGCAAAATGACGAATGTGGAAACGGGTGAGGTTCAGCGGCTCAACTCTGCAATGGAATCCGCGATGCGCGCATTCCAGCAACGCAACGGCCACAGCAACGGCACAGCGCCCGCGCAACTCGAGCAGGTACGCGATCGGTTGAAACAGTCGATTCGCGATCGCCTGGCGCCGCGCGTTCACGAACGCATCGCCGAGACCGCGCGCGAGCGCGTTCGCGAGGTGGTTCGCGAGAGGCTGTCGAGCGAGTTGCGCAGCGCGATGCTCGGTGCGACGAGCGAGCGCGGCTTCGACGTCTCGCGGATCGAGAAGCGAATCACCGACCGCCTCACGGACGCGATCACGGAGCGCCTGATCAGCGCCGTGAACGAGCGCGCGGCGGAGCCGATTCGCGAGCGGCTGATCGAGGTGGTGCGTGAAGCGGTCGCCGGCAGCAACTCGGAGGAGTCCGAACGCATCGTGTCGCGGATCTCCGAGCGCGTCGAGCCCGAGCTCACGGGCCGGCTCGCCGATACCGTGCGCGAGCGGTTGCGCGAGGTGGTTCGCGAGGGCATCCAGCATGTCGTGCGCGAGCGCCTGAGCGACGCGTTCCTCGCCGGCTTCGGTCAGCAGAATGGTGCGCAGATCGATCCCGAGCGCGTGATCGGTATCGTCCGCGATCGGCTCGGAGAGGCGATCGAGCAACGCGTTGCCGACAGCATCGCGAGCGACCTTCGCGAAGTGATTCGCGATCGGTTCGACCAAGTCGCTCGCAACCACGTCGAGGACGCGCTGCGTTCGGCGTTCCACGGCACGAGCGCCATGAGCGTCCACACGACCGGCATGCCCTCAGGAGCCTGGAGCGCGACGCCTACGGCATCGTGGAGCGAGAGGCTCCGCGAGCAGCTGCACACCTCCGTCCGCGATCGCGTCGGTGATGCGATTCGTGATGCCGTGACTCGCTCGGTTCGCAACGATGTCGAACACGCGCTGCGCGACAACCTCGGAGCGGCGATCCGTTCCTCGCTCGCCGAGCAAACCGTGCTCGGCGGCTTCGACCCCGAACAGTTCGCGGACTCGGTGCGCTGCCGCGTGGCGCGCGCCATCCACGAGCGCGTGATCGAAGCGTTCCGCGGACGCCTGTACGACGTGGAGCGTGATCAGCTTCACGATGCGATTCGGTCTGCCGTCACGAAGCGGCAGACCGGCGAGCTGTTCGGAAACGGCACGCGCTTCTTCGAGCCCTAAGCGGGATCGCGCGTAGCCTCAGGTAGGCGATCGAACAGTGAAATCCGAGCTTGGCTCTGCCCGGGAGCGTTGATTCTCGCAGCCGCTCGTGAAACCATGCTTCGCAGTGCTTCGGGGCGCACTGTGTATCGCTTTGTTCGCAGCGTGCGGATCGGAACCTCAGGATCCGTTTCTTCCGCTCCTGCAGGAGCACACCGGCATGGGTGCTCCGTCGACGGACACGTCGAACAAGTACATCGGCAACCCCGCCGCGATCGCGCTCGGCAAGCAGTTCTACTTCGACAAGGACTTCTCGGGCGGCGAGGTCTACGCCGACATGTTGTTGCGGCCGATGACCACACCGGGCCGCGCGCCGCTTGGTCAGCCGATCAAAGTGGCGTGCAATACGTGTCACGAAGTCGCAAGAGGCGGCTCCGATCACACCTCTGATCCCCCGGGCAACACCGTGTCGTTCGGCGGCGGCGCGTACGACGTCAATGGTCAGCAGACGATCAATGCGGCGTATAGCGACCTGATCTACTGGAACGGCCGCAACGACTCCCTGTGGTCGCAGATCGTCGCGGTCGCGGAGAGCCATGTTTCGGTCAATGGAAGCCGGATGCGCGTCGCGTGGCGGATCATCGATGCATACCGCGCGCAATACACGGCGGTGTTCCCCGACTATCCGTTGCCCCCGGAGCTCGACTCGATCGCGGCCCAGAAAGCGCTGCTTCTGCCCGACGGAACCTGCGCGCTCGTTAACAGTGCATGCCCGGCCGAATGTCAAGCGACGAATGGACCGTGTCTGCCGCGGTTCCCGCTCGAAGGGCGCCCGGGGTTTGTCCGCCCGGGCCAGCAGCCGGTCTGCACGTGGGGCTCGACGGAAACGATCCTGCAGCCGTACGGCGACGCATGGGACTGCATGCAGCTCGCGGATCAACTCGCGATCGATCGGATCTACGTCAACTGGACGAAGGCGATCGCGGCGTACGAGTACACGTTGATCTCGAACAATTCCCCGTTCGATCGCTGGGCCGCGGCCGGGTTTCCCGCCGGGATGCTCGGGCCCTCCGCCGAGCGCGGCGCGCGGCTGTTCGTCGGCAAGGCCGCGTGCAAGGAGTGTCACAAAGGCCCGGTGTTCATCGACAAGGAGTTTCACGACATCGGTGTGCCGCAGCTCGGTACGTACGTTCCGCGCACGACCGATTGCCCGGTGGGAGATTGGTGCGACTGCGCCGGCGACGATCGCTTCGAACCGCTGAACTGCTTGCCGATCGGCGCACGCGACGGGCTTCGCAAGCTGCAGGCGAGCAAGTTTCGCCGCGACTCGGTGTGGAGCGACGACGAAGACTGTCGCCGTCATTTCACGCTCCATACGGATCCGAACTACGCGAAGGACAACCCGGCGGAGTGTGACGGGCGGATCCAGTACTACAGCATGGCGCTCACCGACGAGCAGCGTGGCGCGTGGAAGACGCCCAGCTTGCGGGATGTCGCGCTGACGGGCCCCTACATGCACAACGGCATGTACAAGACGTTGCGCGAGGTCGTCGTCCACTACAACAAGGGCGGCAAGATCGACGCGATGGGGGGCGAGGTGATCGGCACGATCGATTCGAAGATCAAGGTGCTGAACCTCACCGACCAGGAAATCGATGACCTGGTCGCATTTCTCGAGAGCCTGACGGGACAGATCGATGCAGCGGTGATCGCGGAGCCGGTAGTACCACCGGACTCGGCGTTTTAATTAAACCTGGGACTGGGACAAGCAATGATGATCATGCGTGGATGGCGAGTCGTGGCGATAGCGGTGACGCTCCTCGTAGCCTGCGGAGACGACCGAAAGGCCCCAGCGGTTGCCGATGCGGCGTCGCCGCACCCGGATGCGGGACGCACGGTGGTGGAGCGCGGCCGGTACATCATGAACAACCTCGGTGTGTGTACGTTCTGCCATACACCGCTGAACCCCGACGGCACGCGCGATCTGACGCGCCTGTTTGCCGGGGTCGACTGTTTTATCGATATCGATCCGGGAACCCCGAACTTCGGCTGTATCTCGACTCGCAACCTGACGAACGATGCGACGGGACTCAAGAACGCGACGGACACTCAGATCAAGAACGCGTTTCTCAACGGCATGCGTACCGACGGTAAGGCGATCGCGCCGGTGATGCCCTATTACATCTTTCACAACATGACCAACGAGGACGCAGATGCGATCGTCGCCTACCTGCGCACGGTCCCCGGCGTGAACCACACGGTGCAGCCGAACGAGGAGCCGTGGGCCTCGATCAACAACGGCGGCATGCCGGCACCGCCGATCACCGACGCGCAGATCCCGGCGGCAGCGGCGGGCAACGCGAGCGCCGCGCGAGGGCGGTACTTGTCTGCGAAGGTCGGGTTGTGCATCGAGTGCCACACGCCCATGGCGGCACCGACGAACCCGGTTCCGATCGACATGACGCGCCCCTTTGCAGGCGGCCGCGTGTTCTTCGCGTCGGACCTCGGCGTGCAGTCTCCGCCGTATCCGGCGATGATCAACGTCCGCAACATCACGCCCGACGCGACCGGCATCGCAGGCTTCTCGACCACCGATATCATTCACGCGGTGGCCGACGGCAAGGACAAGATGGGAAATGCAGTCTGCGCCGGAACCCATGGCAGTGGCATCTCGCCTTACGCGGCACTCGATAAGCGGGATCTCGCGGACATCGCGGAGTACATCCACGGCCTGCCGCCCATCGTGAACGATACGAGCCCGAACTGTGCGGGGCCGCCGGTTCCCTAGTGAGGGCAGTCGTGCTCGTGTTCGCGGCGTGTTCGGGACCGGCGACGCCTGTCGCCCCCGACGCGCCGTTGCCGTCGGTGCTTCCGGACAAGCTCTCCGACACGGGTCTGTATGCGGACTTCGCGTCGAAGCAACTGGCCGAGGGCTCGATGCAGTTCGCACCGGCGAACGTGTTGTGGTCGGACGCCGCCGTGAAGGTGCGGTGGATCCAATTGCCCCCAGGCTCGCAGGTCGACACGCACGACATGAACCATTGGCAATTTCCCGTCGGAACGAAGTTCTTCAAGGAGTTCTCGCTCGACGGCAAACGGCTCGAGACTCGCCTGATCTGGCGGGTCGCCGATACCGGCAATCGCGAGCACGACACGCTGCTCGGCGCGTATGTCTGGGACGACACCGAGAGCGAGGCGTACTTCGCGCGCGATGGCGCCGAGAACCTGCGCGGCACGCCCCACGATGCACCGGCAGCCGACACGTGCTGGCGCTGTCACGTCGGTGAGGCAGGGCACGTGCTCGGCTTCTCGGCGCTACAGCTCGGCGATGTCTCGGCGCTGCCGCTCTCGAATCCGCCGCCGACGGGGACCACGTTCGCCGCGCCGAATGCCGCTGAGGGCTATCTGCACGCCAACTGCGGGCATTGTCACAACCCGGACGGAGGCGCATGGGTCGACTCGCACATGATCTTGCGGCTCGACGTCGAGGAGCGCGACGCGGCGACGACGATGAGCGTACAGACCACGGTCGGCGCTCCCCTCGAACAATGGATCGGGCACGGCTTCACGGACCGGATCGTCGCGGGCGATCCCGATCACAGCGCCGTTTACTACCGCATGAGTCAGCGAACGCCGATGGTGCAGATGCCGCAGCTCGCGACCGAGTACACCGACGATGTGGGCCTTGCCCTCGTCCGCACATGGATCCAATCCCTTTGAACCGTATCCACTTCTTTTCGACCTCTGTATTCGCTGCACTCCTCGCGACCTCCGCACCGGCACGTGCCGACGACGAGTCCGCGCCTCCGGCACCGCCGGTCGACAAGCCAGCGCCGCTACCGCCGGTCACGGACATCCAACCAGCCGAGCTACCGAAGCACGACGAGACGCTCGAGCAACGGATGCAGAAGCTCGAGGACGCGCTCGAGCTATCCAAAGAGGACAACGCCGCGCTCGAGGAGAAGCTCAACGGGTTGATGCCGTTCACCACGCGGTTCTCTGGCTACCTCGACGTCGGCTTCTTCGCGACCGACGGCAACGGTGCCGGCACGCGGAGCGATCTCGCGAGCAGCTATTTCCCCGAGTACGCCGGCATCGTGCCGGGCTCGTGGGTATTCATGGGCGATCCGCTGTCGACCGCCGTCAACTCGCGTGGTGAGCCCGCGGACACCGGCGACTCGCGCGCGATCGTGTTCAATCCGATCCATTCGCGCGGCGCACCGAGCTTCATCGTCAATGCCCTGAACCAGGGCTTGTTCGTCGGCCTCGGCGAGACCGCCACGCTCAACGCGAGCGTCGACTTCGTGCCGCGCGGCCGCGATGTCTCCGATCCGGCGGGCACGTTCGTCGGCGACTTCATCGACGTCAAGCTCGCGTACGCGGAGTGGCGTCCGAAGATCGAGAGCTTCAACCTCGCGCTGCAAGCTGGCAAGTTCGACTCGGTGATCGGTTACGAATACCGATCGCTCGAGTCACCGGATCGGATCGGCATCACGCCGTCGCTGATCTGCCGCTACACGTGCGGTCGGCCACTCGGGCTCAAGGCGCGAGCGCGGTTCTTGGACGATGCGCTCGTGCTCAACGTTTCGGTCACGAACGGCAGCCACTTCTCCGAGGGCTTCCCGTTCTCGAACGAGATCGATACCAACCAGTTCAAGACCGTCGCGGGACGGCTGTCTTATCTGATCATGAAGAAGCTGGATCTCGGAGTCTCCGGCGCGTTCGGGGCGCAGGATCTCCAGGTCGACGACAACGTCTATCAGTGGCACGTCGGCGCCGACATGCACCTCGAATGGAAGGACCTCGAGCTCACGGCGGAGCTCGTGCACGGCAGGGCAGACGGCAAGACCTCGATCATCGGGCCGCACTGCGATGTCGCGCCTTGCATTCACTACACCGGCGCCTACGGACTCCTGGCCTACCGGGTCTCCAACCTGCTCATTCCTTACGCTCGCGTGGACTGGCGAGACGCATTGCATGAAAGCGGCGCGAGCTTCGTCTACATCTCGCAACTGGTGCGAGCCACGGTCGGGCTCCGCACGGAGATCGGGACGCACGTGATCGTCAAGGCTGAAGGAACCGTCAACCGCGAGCTCGGGCGCATCCCGCAGTTCCCCGACGACGTGTTCACGACCTCGCTCGTGATCAAGTACTAACGAGAATCCATACATGCGGAAACAACTACTCGCCACGTTCGCAGCTGCGACTTCCCTGATCGTCTGTATCGGCATCGCATGGCCGGCACCCAAGCCGGGCACCGTGACCGGCAGCGTCGGGATCAAGGTCAAAGGTGAGGCGAAGAAGGATCGTTCCGGCGTCGTTGTCTATCTCGAAGGCGTTCCGGGTACGGCACCGATCCCGAAAGACCACGCGATCATCAAACAGCGCGAGAAGCAGTTCGAGCCGCCGCTGACCATCGTCGTGCGCGGCACCACGGTCGACTTTCCAAACGAGGACAAGATCTTTCACAACGTGTTCTCGGTGTCGCGCCCCGCGCGCTTCGACCTCGGCCTCTACAAGAGCGGCTCGATGAAGTCGGTCGAGATGAAGCGCGCCGGTACGGTCGACGTGTACTGCAACATTCACCCGGACATGATCGCGAAGGTGAAGGTCCTCGAGAACGGCTACTACACGATCACCGACGCGAGCGGAACGTTTCACCTCGAGGGCGTTCCGCCCGGCGAGTATCCGATCGTCGCGTGGCTGCCGAGCGGCGACGAGGCGAAGGGCACCGTCACCGTGAAAGCGGGCGAGACCGCGTCCGTGAAGCTCGAGCTGGCCGAGGTGGCGAAGAAGGAAACCCACACCAGGAAGGACGGCACACCATACGGGCGTTACAAGTAGCCCTGCTGTTGGCCGCGTGGGTGGGGTGCGAGTCGGAAAAGGAAACGCCACATAAGCCGCAACCGGCCGTGCCGCGCGATGCGGCTGCCGCGGATGCGTTGGCGGCGAGCGTTGTCGTCGATGCGGCACTACCGCGTAAGGTCTTCGTCACCGGCGCGGGCCGCTGTGGCGAGTGCCACGACAAGATGTATGACGAATGGGAGGTTTCGGCGCACGCGCACGCGGTGAGCTCGCCTTTGTACAAAGCGGCGCTCGTCTCCGCGAAGGATCCGACCTGCGATCGCTGTCACTCGCCGCTCGCCGACGCGGCGCCGCGAGATGGCGTCGCGAGTGAAGGGGTGACGTGCGATGTGTGCCACACGTTACGCGAGCCGACACCGGGGGTCGACGGCGGCGGATTTCGACTCGCGATCGACGACATGGTGAAGTTCGGACCGCGCTGTGATCTCAAAGATCACTACTTCCACCGCATGGGCTGTTCGCCCGAGCACAAGGAAGCCCCGATCTGCGGCTCGTGTCATTGGTGGGAGCCCAAAGGCCTGCCGGTGTTCACGGAGTTTGCAGACTGGCGCGCCGGCCCGGCGGCCAAGACGCCTTGCCAGGACTGCCACATGCCGAAGGAGCGCGCCGCGCTCGCGACCGGCTCGCCGGTGCGCACGGGCGTTCCGCATCATGGCCTGCTCGGCCTCGCATCCGATCTACGCACGCGCGCGCTCGGGCTCGAGGTGGCAGTGCGCGACGATCACGGAGCGGTCGAGGCAGCGGTCACGATCGCGAATACGAATGCGGGGCATGCCGTGCCGGCGGGGCTGCCCGAGCATCGGATCATCGTGCGTGCTCGCGTGCGCGATGCGGCCGGTGCCGAGCTCGCGCTCGAGACGCGCAGCCTCGGGCGCCTGCTGGTCGATGCCTCGGGACAAGAAGTACCGTTCTGGCGGGCCACGAAGGTCGGCGCCGATACGCGGATCCAGGCCGGAACCGCGTGGCATGAAACGTTCGTATTTCATCCACCCGCCGCCGGGACCGTCGAAGTCGAGGTCCTGTATCGTGGCGTGTCGGATGCGATCGCGAAGCAGCTCGGAGTCTCAGAGATCGAGGAGCACGCGATGACCAGCGCGCGCGTTCGATTTGGCGTTCCGACCGCGACGGGTCGTGCCCAGTTGCCGAAGACGCTGACCGTCAAACCACCGGCACCGGGAAAGCGACCCGCTCGATGAAGCTACGCACGACGGTCTTCCTATGGGTGCTGCTGCTCGTGGTCTCCGTGCTCGGCGCGACGATCGGAACGATCGCATTCGTGTTCGACAACTCGACGCGTAGGCGGGTCGCCGAGGATCTCGCACGCAGCCGCGAGGTCACGTTCGATCTGCACGCGAGCCGGCAATCTCTGTATCGCCAAGAATGTCGAGTCGTCGCGGAAGAGCCGCGTTTGCGCGCGGTGGTCGCGACCGAAGATGTCGAGCGTGCGACGGTCCTCGACGCGGTTCGCACGCTCGCGGCGACGCTCGGTGCCGGCGTATTCGTGATCGTCGATGCCGAAGGCCGCCTGATCGCCGATAGCGCGGCACCCGATGCCGCGGGGTTCGATCTCTCCGATCGCCCGGTCGTCGGGCATGCGCTCGCGAAAGGCGAGGAGTCCGGCGTGTGGCTCGCCGATGGCAAGGCATTCCAGGTCCAAGGTTGTCGACTCGAGTTCGGCGCGCGCATCGTCGGTGCGCTCGTGGTCGGTCACGTGCTCGATGACAACATCGCGGAGACGATCGCGCGGCAGACGGGCGGCTCGCTCGTCGTCGCGGCCGATGGTGGTGCGCTCACGCGGCTGCCCGAAGGTGTGCGCCCCGACGAGCTCGCGCCGGCGATCGCGAAGATTCGCGGCGGCGATCAAGAAGTCACGCTCGGCGACACTCATTGGTTCGCGCAATTGTTGCCGGTGCCCGGGTACAAGGGCGAGCACGCGGTCGACTATCTGATCTTGCGTTCGATCGACGAGGCGCTCGCGCCTGCGCGCAAGGTTCTACGGATCCTGCTCGCGCTCGTCGCGGCCGCCGCGCTCGCGACGCTGCTGCTCGCGCTGATGCTGTCGCGGAAGCTGTCACGTCCGATCGACGCCCTCGTCGCGCGGACCCAGGCGATCGCGCGCGGTGATCACGCACCGCGCCCGATTTCGGGGCCGACGGAAGTCGAGTCGCTCGGACTCGCGATGGATCGAATGGCGATCGAGATTGGCCAATCGCGCGCGGTGCTCGCGGACAAAGAGCGCTTGACGCGCGAGCTCGAGATCGCGGCACGGATCCAGACCTCGATCTTGCCGCGCAACCTCGCGGTCGGCGGCCTCGAAATCTCGGCGCGGATGATGACTGCGACCGAGGTCGGCGGTGACTACTACGACGTGCTGCCGATCGACGGTGGCTGCTGGATCGCGATCGGCGACGCATCGGGGCACGGCCTGACTTCGGGTCTCGTCATGATGATGGTGCAGACCGGCGTCGCCACGCTTGTCCGATCGCAGCCGGCCGCGAACCCGCGCGACGTCGTGCAGACGCTCAATCGCGTGGTGTTCGAGAACGTCCACGACCGCCTCGAGGCGGAGCGTCACATGACGTTGTCGCTGCTCCGCTATCGCTCCGATGGAACCGTTGTGGTCGCGGGCGCGCACATGGACGCCGTGGTGTGGCGAGCTGCGACCGACACGGTCGAGACGCTCGTGACGCCGGGTACGTTCCTCGCGATCAGCGAGGACATCGATCAGATCAACGTCGAACGGACCTGGAAGCTCGAGCCGCGCGACGTCGTCGTGCTCCTTACGGATGGAGTTACAGAAGCGGAAGACACGAAGGGGCGGCCGTTCGGCTACGAGGGCGTGATCGCAGAGGTCGAGCCGCGGTCATCGAGGCCGGTCGCGCAAATCCGCGATGCCATCTTTACGGCGTTGATCAAGCATTCCCCGACGCTCGCAGATGACGCTACAATTCTCGTTCTGCGGTACGTAGGGCCGGGTGATCCGTAATGGCCGAGGACCACATCAACGTGGGACTGGTCGCGCTGTCGCGCGGCTTCATCACGCTCGACGTGTTCGCGCAGGCCATCTCGTCGCTCGCTCAGAGCAAGACCTTGTCCGTCCGCGATCTGTGGCTCGGTCCCGGGCGGCTCGACGAGCGCCAGCTCGCAACCGTGCTCGACGTGATGGAGCCCAGGCGCGAGACGATGCTGTTCGGCGCGGATCAACCCGGCGGAACGACCGTTCCGCAGCACGCACCAGCGCCCACGGCCGTCGGGACGGCGCCCGTCCACGCCCCGCGCCCAGCGGCCGAGGTCGGACTACAGACGGTCCCGGTCCGGCGCAGAGGCAATCAACGTGAGGCGACCGCACCGACCGCGCCTTCGCTGGTTCCGCCGATGCCGCAGGCTGGCGGGTCTGCGCCGCCGACGACGACGATCGGTGCCGATCAGACAATTCCCCCACCACTTGGCTCGATGCCGACGAGCGAGCTCGTCGGCGGGCGTTACAAACGGATGTCCGTCCTTGGTGCGGGTGGTCTCGGCGAGGTCGCCGCGTGCGAAGACCAAGTGCTCGGCCGCACGGTCGCGCTCAAGGCAGGACATCAAAAGGGCGGGGTCGATCAGTACTCCGCGAAGGTGATCCTCGCGCGCGAGGCCAAGATCATCTCGTGCCTCGAGCACCCCAACATCATCCCGATCTACGACGCAGGCAACGATCCGCTGCGCGGCCCGTTCTACGTGATGCGACAGGTCACGGACACCTCGCTCGAGGCGATCCTGCGCCAGCGCCGCGAGGGTGAAGGCGATCCGCACGACTACACGCTCAACCGCCTGCTGCGGTACTTCCTCCAGGTCTGTAACGCGGTCGACTACGCGCACCACCGCGGCGTGATCCATTGCGATATCAAGCCCGCGAACATCTTGCTCGGCGATTACGGCGAGGTCTTGCTCGTCGATTGGGGACTCGCGCAATCGCGTACGCATCCGCTCGGGGTCCGCGGCGGAACGCTCGGGTACATGGCGCTCGAGCAGATGGATCCGCGGATCGAACGCATCGACGAGCGTGCGGACGTGTTCGCGCTCGGCGCGATCCTGTTCGAGATCCTCGCCGGTAAACCGGCCTTTCCCGAGGCCAAGAATTCCGGCGCGACGACGCTCGGTCTCGATCCGCGCTCGATCTACAAGACGCCGCTGATGCCGACGATGCTGTCGCCGGAGCTCGAGGTTCCACCCGAGATCGAAGACATCTGCATGCGCGCGATCGCGATCGATCGCGAAGAACGTCTCGCAAACGCGCGACTGCTCGCCGATGCGATCGACGAGATGATCGAAGGCTCGAAGCAGCGCGAGCGGCGGCGCATCGAGGCAGACAAGAGTGCCGACGACGGCGATGACCTCGCCGAGCGCTATCACGAGTTTGTCGAATCGCGACCGGAGAAGCTGGTCGTGTTCCGCTCGCTGCGCGCCGACGTCGCGCCCTGGTCGCCGCTCGACGAGAAACACGACCTGTGGGATGCCGAAGACATCATCCGCATCACGGACTCGCTGCAGGTCCGGACGTTTCACTCGGCGGTCTCCGCCTACGAGCGCGCGCTCGACGCGGTTCCGGATCACACGCGTGCACGGCGCGGGCTCGCCCGGCTGTTTTGGTCCGAGCTGCAGCGCGCACGCA
>JAQBQF010000111.1 GCA_028287115.1 Myxococcales bacterium | reverse complement strand
GCTTGCCGTACGGATACGGGATGCCGAACCATTCTTCGAGCAGCTCGAGGACTCGCGGCGTCGACTTCGCGGCCCACGCGGCGTCGGCGCCGCGCCCCTTCAGCGTGATCACGCGGATCGGAACGCCGGTCTTGGTCTTGCCCGCATCGATCACGTCGAACGGGCCGACGCCGAACGCGATCAGATAACTCGGCAGCGGCTTCGTGCGTTCGAACGCGAAGCGCTTGCCGCCATCTGCGAGAGGCGTCTCCTCCGCGACCGGCGTGTTGCTCACCGCGATCACACCCGGCGGAACTTCGAGCGTCAGCTTCCACGGGACCTTCGCATCGGGCTCGTCGACGCAGGGAAACACGCGGCGCGCGTAGACCGCCTCGAACTGGCTGTACACGTACGTCGCACCGGCGACGGTCTCTTTGAACGCACCGGTCGTGTTCACGTCGTCGATGTGGCCGGTGTACTCGAGCGACAGCGTCCACGCGCCGGCATCGAGCGGCGGATCCGCGCGCAGTTCGAGCAGATCTTGGCCGCGCGGCGTGACCGTCAGCGCGGAGCTCGTGCCCCCGGGGGACTCGAACGGATTGCCACGAGTCGCGGCGGCGCGCTGCACCGTGAGCCCGCGGCCGTGCAGCCAGATCACCGACGATCGCTCGCTGACCTCACCCGCGATCGAGATCGCGCCGTCGAACGTTGGCTTACTAGGATCGACGTGGAGGCGCGCTTCGTAGCTCTTCGGGACGAAGTTCTTCGGCAACCGCAGCGCCGGCTGTGGTGGCTCGAACCCGGACGGCGTGACAACCGGGGCAGCGTCGACGGCTGGCGTGACCACGACGTGCGTGGGCGTCGTGTTGGTCGGGGTGGTTGGCGCAGGGCAGGCAAACCCCAACACAGCCAGCGCGAGGACATAGGTGCGCATCGCGGACGAGCGTACTCAATCGGCGAGCTGGGCGCCGCAGCATTGCTTCCATTTACGCATCGAACCGCACACGCACAGGTCGTTGCGGCCGGGCTTCTTCGGGCGAAGTCGCGCCATTCTCGCGCGGAGCTGGAAACGTCACAGGGCGGCTCGCACGTCCGATCGCCTCTGCGGCCTCGAACTTCGTCGCGATCTCGTCGAGCTTCGCAGGCGTGAACCACCCGCGAGCCTCTTCTTCGAGCTTCTGGGCCAGCGCGTAATATCGGCGAGCGTGATGGTGATGGTCGTAGTGCGGCACCGCGCGATAGCCCGCCGGAACTTCGACCAGCGCGTTGCCTCCGGCAAACCCGTACGTGCCGACATCGCGCGCCGGTAACAAAGGCCATTCGATCTCGAACAGGCGATAAGCAACCGCGGCGAGCCCGACCCACGCCCGAGCCTCGTTCTGATTGAACCGATGGAGATATGCGGCTTCTTCGGACGGCGGGACGTGCTCGGGGACACCGTACGGCAGGCCCACCGGCGTTCCGTAGTTCGGCAACGTCGGATCGCCACACATCACGTGCACGAGCTCGTGGACACAGAACCCGAGGAGGCGGCTGTGAAGACATGCGCCGTCGCGAACGGCGACCCACTTCACGTCGGCGAGCTGCTGCTGGAGTCGCCACAGCGTCGACGCCGCGAGATCCCACAGCACGGTCTGACCCCAACCGCGCATCGCATCGTCGAATCGATACAGCGCGGCGATCCCCGCCGTTCGCTGATCGAGGGTGAGCACCTCGTGGCAGTTGCACGGGCAGGGATACGGCGTCTTCACCGCGTCGACGACGGTCGCGGGCACGGATCGAGCGTAGCACTGTGCGGCTCTATTCAGAGCACGCTGTATCTTGTGCGCGTGCCGCCGGTTCGGTCAGATCGCGTCATGCGGCATGCCTTCCGGATCCTCAACGTGTTCACCGTCGAGGGCGATCGACTATCCGGTAATCCGCTATGCGTGTTCGAGGACGCCCGCGAGCTCGGCGAGGCGGACATGCAAAAGCTCGCGCGCCAGCTCAACCTTTCGGAGACGACATTTATCCTGCCGCCGACCCGCGAGGGCGCGACCGCGCGGGTCCGGATCTTCACGCCCGGCTACGAGATGCCTTTCGCAGGTCATCCGACCCTCGGCACGGCGCACGTCGTGCGCGCGCTCGGCGGATCGAGCTCGCTCGTGCTCGAGACGAACGCGGGCAACGTGCCGGTGACCGCCGAAGGCGACATGTGGACGTTGCGCACCGCTCGTCCGCCGACGACGCGCAAGGTCGCCGCGAGTCGCGCGGAGCTCGCGCAGATGCTGTCGCTTCCCGACGATGCGGTCTGCGACGAGCCACTGTGGGTCAACACCGGCGTCGAACAGCTCGTGATCCCGATCCGATCGCCGGCGCATGTTCGCGCCGCGAAGCCCGTGGTCGCGTTGATCGAGCGTCACGGCTACAGCGAGACGCGCCAGGAAGCGATGGCCTATCTCTGGGCCCGCGACGGCGCGACCATCGTCGTAAGGTTCTTCTTCACGCAGCAGGGTGCCGTGATCGAAGATCCCGCGACCGGCTCCGCGTGCGCGAACCTCGGCGGCTTCCTGCTCGCCACTGGCAATCCGGTACCGATCGCGGCGACGCTGTCGCAAGGCGAGGCGATCGGCCGGCCTTCGCAGCTCGGCCTACGCGTCGATGCGGATCGATCGATCTACGTCACCGGCTCGGTCATCGAGCTGGGCCGCGGCACGCTCGAGCTGTGAGGGAAGACCGCTTCCGGAGCGGCGGGCTCAATTCGTCCAGTTCTCGACGCGAAGCCCAGCGACGCGTCGGAATTCACGCTCGTTGTTCGTGACCAGCACCAGACTCTGAGCACGAGCGTGAGCGGCGATCAGCGTGTCGAGCGGACCCATCGGTGTACCCGCGCGTTCGAGGGTCGCGCGCACCTCTGCGTACGCTACGGCATCCGCCGAAGTGAACTCGAGGATCTCGAGCGGTAACAAGAACGCCTCGAGCGTGCGGAACATCCTGGTGGGAGCTCCGCTCTTCGCCGCGCCGAACCTGAGCTCGCACTCGGTGATGACGCTGATCGCCACGTCGGGCCGCCGATGTGACGCGATTCTGTCGAGGACGCGCGTGTGCTTTCGGATCGCATACAGACACGTGTCGGTATCGAGAAGAAATCGCATCAGAACTTTGGAACCTTCCGCAGCTTGCCTTGCGGATGTCGGATGAAGTCCTCGGTCGGCGTGTCCCACGACCCGAGCCAGCCTTCGGGCCAGTCGTTGTCCGGCTCGAGGATCACCTTGGCGCCGTCGCGCCGGATCACGACGGTGTCACCCGTGAAACGAAACTCCTTGGGCAACCGCACCGCCTGACTGCGGCCCGTCCAGAACACCTTGGCGACCTGCTTGGCCGGGCGCTTGGAGCGCATGATAGGTATCATAGTATATACCATCGCGTTCCAAGCGCGAGCCCGACCCGGCGACGCTCAGGAGCCGTGACTCTCGGCCGCGGCGCACAGCTCGCAGTCCATACCGGTTCCCGATTGCGGGTTCACATAGCGCCGAGGATCGGCCGCGAGCTGGTGCAACGCGCGCTCGATCATCGTGTTCGCGACCGCGATCGCCGTGTCGGTCTCGATCTCGCCGACTTCGAGGATGCTCGAGATCAGCATCTCCTCGAGCCGGTGCAGCGCATCGAAGTCGATCGTCTCGACCACCGCCTCGTAGATCACGCTATCGAGCAGCTTCTGGACCATCACGGGCGCCATCGCAAAGGTCGTCGCCTTCATGACGCCGCTCCGTTCGCGATCTCGGTGGGCTTACCCGCCGCCGCACGGCGCGCTTGCGCCACGAGCGCCGCACGCAACTGGTCTTGCAACGCGGGCCGCTCGTCGAGATGCGCGAGTACCTTGTCGCGGCCTTGACCGATCTTCTCGCCACCGTGCGAGTACCAGGTCCCGGACTTCTCGAGCAGCCCGAGCTTCTCGCTCGTATCGACGAGCTCGCCGAGCTTGTTGATGCCGGTGCCGAACATGATCTCGAACTCGGCCTCGCGGAATGGCGGCGCGAGCTTGTTCTTGACGACCTTGACCTTGACCTCGCTGCCGATCGACTCCTCGCCGCGCTTGATCGCCTTCTTGCGACGGATATCGAGCCGTACCGAGCAGTAGAACTTGAGCGCATTGCCGCCGGTCGTGGTTTCGGGGTTGCCGTAGACGACGCCGATTTTTTGGCGAAGCTGATTGATGAAGATGACGATCGTCCGCGTCTTCGAGATCACCGCGGTCAGCTTGCGGAGCGCCTGGCTCATCAGCCGCGCCTGCAGACCCATGTGTGCGTCGCCCATGTCGCCTTCGATCTCGGCGCGCGGCGTTAGCGCTGCCACCGAGTCGACGACGATCAGATCGATCGCGCCCGTGCGCACGAGCGTGTCGCAGATCTCGAGTGCCTGCTCTCCGCAGTCCGGTTGCGAGACGAGC
>JAQBQF010000106.1 GCA_028287115.1 Myxococcales bacterium | reverse complement strand
AGCAGCCCGAGCCCGTCGCCAAGAAGGTCCCGGCGCCCGCGGTCGTCGCGGCCCCGAAGCATCATGCGGCTGCCGCGCCTACGCCAAAGCACGTCGCGCCGGCCAAGCCCGCAGGTGACATCGCCGATCCGTTCGGTGGTGGCACGCCTGCGCCCGCACCAGCGAAAAAAGTCACAAAGCCGGTCAAGGACAAGAAGCCTGCCGGTACGATCGCCGACCCGTTCTCGTAAGCCGAAACGTACCGTCGAGCGTTCAATTGCAATCCGTGTCGTAGCGAGGATCGCAATCTCGCCACGTCGACGGCAGTTTGCCGATTTCGGCGTTGCAACAACGGTGGCACTGCGTTAAAAAACCCAGCGCTACTCGCGCGGTTAGCGCGCGCGGAGGCTATTCGTGAATCGTTCTATTCGAATCATTTTCATTGCGGCGGTGGCCGTGATGGCGCCCCTTCACTCGGCGTTCGCCGATGATCCCAAGCCAACCCCGGAGCAGCTCGATGCTGCCAAGAAGGCTTTCGGTGAAGGCAAGACGCTTCACGATCAAGGCAAGCTCGCCGAGGCCATCGAGAAGTTCAAAGAGTCGTACCGGCTCTCGAAGAGCCCGCTGCTCCTCTACAACATCGGGTTGACGCTCGAAGAGGCGAATCAGAAGGACAAGGCGCTGTTCTACTATCGCAAGTTCCTGTCCGACGCGCCCGCCGACGCGGCGCAGCGCGCGACCGCAGACGCTCGCGTCAAGACGCTCGAAAAAGACAGCCTGGAGGCCGACCTCAACGGCCCACCGACCAAGACCGACCCGGTGAAGGTCGATCCCGTGAAGATCGAGCCGACGAAGACCGAGCCAAACAAGCCGGTGAAGATCAAGCCGGCCGGTACGTACAGCGCGACGGATTTTCAGCATCAAGTCGTCGAAGAGGCGCCCCCGGGCAAGCCGCTCGACCTCAGCGCGTTCGTTCCCGAGGACTCGGGCTTTGCGGTCACGTTGTTCTACCGCGGCGCCGGCGACAGCAAGTTCGCTTCGAAGACGATGAAGTGGCGCTACAAGGAGCTCGTCGGGCGGATTCCGGCGACCAAGGTCGCCGGCTCTTCGATCCAGTACTACATCGAGGTCAAGGATCAGGCAGGCACGCTCGTCACGCGCTCGGGCAAGTCGACCAGCCCGAACCTCGTCAACATCGAAGCCAACGCGACGGCGCGGTTCTACCCCGACGTTGCCGACGACGGCGCTGTTGCGGTGTCGGCATCCGAGATCAAGCATCACGACGACGAAGATCCGCTCAATCACAACAAGCAGGTCATCGACGAGCCCGATCCGAAGATCGTCAAGGGTCCGGTCGAGCCCGCCGTCCAGGGTGACGGCTTCGCCGATGTCGGATCGCAGAAGTACCGCTACGTGAAGTGGGGCTCGACGGGCGTCGCCGCCGGCATGATCGGCCTCGCGATCGGCTCTTATATTCTCGCCGCAAATCAGGCGAGCGCGCTCGTCGATGACTCGACAAGCTGTGGCGCTCCGCCGTGCCGCAAGTTCGATAGTGGCCCAGTCACGACCTACGACAAAGACCTCCAGGATGCCGGCAAGCGCTGGCAGTCGATCGAGAACTTCGCCGTCGTCCTCGGCGTCGCGGCGACGGGTGTCGCGGTCTACTACTGGTACAAGGAGCACAAGGCGAAGCAGAACGGCGAGCTTCGCGCCACGAGTAAGACGAGCTCGCCCGAGACGTCATGGGTGCTCGTGCCGACTGCAGGCAACGGCTATTCAGGTGCAACCGCGTCGGTGAGGTTCTAATGCGCGCTCTAAGTCTCGTCCTCGTCGCGATCGCGCTCGCACCGGCGTGCTCGCCGTACAGTCCCGATCTCGGCACGACGCCGTTCTTGTGCAACGACACCGATCCGAAGTGTCCCGAGAACTACACGTGCCAAGACGGCGGCGGCGGCCGCATGGTCTGCGTGCTTCCGGGCGGCACGGTCAGCGATGCCAACGCGGACTCGAGCAACTGCGCGAACGACTCGAACCTCGAGCCGAACAACGACATCACGCACGCGACGCAAACCCCGCTCGACATCTCGAAGAAAGCGATCCCGTACTCGGGACTCGCGATCTGTCCCGCCGGCGACAAGGACACCTTCGCGGTGACGCTCTCGACGGCGAACGAGAACATCGACGCGACGCTGACCTACGATGTCGGCGGCGCGGTGCTGCAGCTCTCGATCTTGAACTCCGTCGGTGGCGCGATCGGCAACGGTTCGCCGATGGGCATGAACGTCAGCCACGCCAACGTGCAGACGCTTCCGGCCGGTGTCTACTACGTTCAGGCATTCGGGCCGGCGAGCGGCACGTTCACGACGAACAACTACAAGCTCCGCATCGTCACGTGTCCGATGTCGAATCCCGACTGCTGTCCCGTCGGCATGACCGGCTGCTGATCAGGCGACCTGATCGAGCTTGACGGTCCAGCGGCGGACTTCGGCAGCGAGCTCGTTGTCATTGCCCACAACTTGGGTCAGCTGGGCCAACACGATGGCGGCCCCCGCTCGATCTTGACGTTCCCAGCACGCTCTCAGCTCCAGGCGTAAAAGGGCGATCTGCTTGGCTTCGGCGTAGCTCATTGGAGCCTCCCCGGCGAACAGTTTGCTGTCCATCGTCACCTTCATGGCGGATCCGTCAGGTCGCAACTTTTCAGACGTCGCTCGGCCCAAAACATTTTGGTGGTTAGCGCGTTTTGACCGGCAACGCATGTAGGCCTCCAAGAATGCCGGTTGGTTTGACGGACACCCCAGTTGCGCGGTACCGTTGCGAAAACCCAAGTCTTTTCAGGGGAGACTAGGCATAAATGAGCCGTATCGGAGAGCTACTGGTCCGCGAGAAAATGCTCTCGCTCCAGCAGCTTCAGCAGGCACAAGACGAAGCCAAACGCACCGGCAAACGGCTGGGCGCGACACTTTCGCGTCTTGGCTACGTCAACGACCAAGCGCTGACCCAGTTCGTCGCGAAGCAATACAGCCTACCTTCGATCAATCTCGCCGAGATCGAGATCGAGGCCGCGGTGCTAAAGCTCGTGCCGCGCGAGATCTGCGAGAAGCATCAGGTCGTCCCGGTCCGCCGCAACGGCCCGACGCTGATCGTCGCGATGGCCGATCCGTCGAACATCTACGCGATCGACGAGCTCAAGTTCCTCACCCAATACAACATCGAGCCGGTCGTCGCGTCGGAAGCGTCGGTCGAGCAAGCGCTGTCGCGCTACTACGACAAGGGTCCCGACCTCGACCAGATGGTCGGCGATCTCGACATCGACAACGTCGACTACACCGCGGCGTCCGATGATGCCGTCAACGTCGTCGATCTCGAGAACCAAGCGGGCGAGGCACCGGTCGTCAAGCTGTGCAACGCGATCCTGCTGTCGGCGATCAAGAAGAAGGCCTCCGATATTCACATCGAGCCGTACGAGAAGAGCTTCCGGGTCCGGTTCCGGATCGACGGCATCTTGCAAGAGGAGATGCGGCCGCCGCTCAAGCTCCGCAACGCGATCACCTCGCGTCTCAAGATCATGGCCTCGCTCGACATCGCCGAGCGCCGGCTGCCGCAGGACGGTCGCATCAAGCTGAAGATCGGCGGCAATCGCGAGATGGACTTCCGCGTCTCGGTCTTGCCGACGCTGTTCGGCGAGAAGATCGTCATGCGTCTCCTCGACAAGACGGCCTTGCAGCTCGACATGACGAAGCTCGGCTTCGATCAGGGGCCGCTCGATCACTTCAAGTACGCGATCAAGAAGCCGTACGGCATGGTGCTCGTGACGGGCCCGACCGGATCCGGCAAGACGACGACCTTGTACTCGGCGCTGTCCGAGCTCAACA
>JAQBQF010000365.1 GCA_028287115.1 Myxococcales bacterium | reverse complement strand
TACGTCGCGGAAAATCCTGGCTCGCAGCGGTTAGCCGAGCGAGCGCGCGCGGTCTGCCCGGGCGGCGTGTCGCAGATCTCTCGGGACTATCAACCGTTCGCGCCGTACTACGCGCGCGCGGCGGGGACTCGGAAGTGGAGCGTCGACGGTCAGGAAATCGTCGACTTCTGCATGGGACACGGCGCGCTGATCTTCGGACACAACCACCCGGAGGTCTTCGGTGCGATCCAGACACAGCTCGCGTGCGGCACGCACTACACGGGCCCGTCCGAGCCGGAGGTCGCGCTCGCAGAGCTCATCTGCGAGATGGTCCCGTCGGCGCAGCGCGTTCGCTTCACCGGCACCGGCAGCGAGGCGGTCGATCTCGCGTTGCGCGTCGCGCGCGCGGCAACGGGCCGCGACGTGCACGTCAGATTCGAAGGTCACTACCACGGCTGGCACGATCAGGAGCTGGCCGCGCTCAAGCCTCCTTACGATGCGCCTGCAAGTAGTGGGTTGCCACGCGCGGCGGGCGCGGGCCGCGTGGTGCTACCGCCCGGCGATCTCGCGGCGCTCGAGCGAACGCTCGACGAGCGAACCGATCTCGCGTGCGTGATCTTGGAGCCGGCAGGAGGTGGGCACGGCACGCTACCTACCACGAAGAAATGGGTCACCGCGGTGCGAGAGCTGACGAGCCGCCGCGGTGTGATCCTGATCTTCGACGAGATGGTGAGTGGGTTCCGGCTCGCGCCAGGTGGCTATCAAGGCTGGTCGGGCATCGTTCCCGATCTGACGACGCTCGGTAAAGCCCTGTTCGGCGGCATGCCCGGCGGAGCGCTCGCAGGACGCGCCGATCTGATGGACCTGATGAAGGCAGGCTCCCCTTCGTTTGTCGCGCACTTCGGGTCTTGGAACGCGTTTCCGGTGGCATGCGCCGCCGGCGCCGCGACGCTTCGCATGCTGCGCGACGGCCGCGTACACGATCACATCAATACCTACAGTGCGAAGTTGCGTGCTGGGTTCAACGAAGTGATCGCAAAGCGCGGCGTGGCGGCGCGCGTGTACGGATCGGGATCACACGTCCACTTCTATCTGAAGCCGTGGCCGTTCGGCGCCGGCGACGACGTCCCGATCGGCGGGCACGTGAAGCTCGCCGGAGATCCACTGCTGCGCGTGTTGCGGCTCGCGCTGTTCAGCGAAGGGCTCGACTTCGACTTCGCGAACAACATCAGCGCGATTCACGGAGATGAAGAGGCCGAACGCGCCGTCAGCGGGTTCGATCGTGCGATCGCGAGCATGCTCGACGATCGACTGCTCACGACGGCAGGCTGATCGATGGAGATCGCGTCGCTGCTTCGCGCTGGGTCCGTCGCCCTCGTGCTCGCGGCATGCTCGCAGTCGGGCTCCGAGTCCGCGGCCACGAAGGGCCGGGTCGTCGTCGCGGTCACGATTGATTGGGAAGGTGCGTACCTGTCACCGGAAGGTCTCGATGCGCTCGATGCGCTTCGCAAGCGGCTGCAGGCGCCGATCACGCACTTCGTTTCGGCGGCCTACTTCACGAAGGAGCCCGTCGATCCGACGACGATCTCGTCGATTACCGAGGTCGTGCATCGCGGCGACGAGCTCGCGCTTCATGTTCACGCGTGGAGGTCGCTCGCGAAGGCCAGTGGCATCGAGCCGAAGCTCTCCCCGTCGTTCCTGACGGGAACCGACAAGCTCCTCGAGTTCGAAGACGGTGACACCGGCTTCGATGTGGATCTCGACACGTACGACGCGCCCGCGCTGCGCGCACTGGTCCGGACCTCGCGGCGGCTGCTCGAGCAGACTCACCTCCGGGTGTCGAGCTCGTTCCGCGCGGGCGGCTATCTCGGAACGCCGAAGCTTTTGCAGGCGATCCAAGACGAGGGCTTCACCGTCGACTCTTCGGCGATCGACTATCGCCAGCTCGATCAGGGGAACGACGACGTGCTGTCCGCACGGATCAAGGAGATCTGGCCGCACGCAGAGAAGACGACCCAACCATACGTCATCGATCTGCCGGGCGGTCCGCTACTCGAGATGCCGATCGCCGCGGTCGCCGACTACGCGACCGGCATGGACATCGTCGACGTGTTCGAAGCGGCGCACGCGCGCTTACAGCAGGACCCGAGCCGAGACGTATTCGTGGTCCTCGGATTCCATCTCGAGACCGCAGCCGAGCTCGCCGGGCGTCTCGGGGACGCGATCGACAAAGTCCGTCGGCGTCGCGAGCTTGGCGACGAGCTCGTGTTCACCACGGTCGAGAGTGCCGCCGCGCTGGCCGCCAAGACCGTCGCAGCGCCGCCCCGCTGATCCGCGCGATCGTGAGGCGCGCGGCAAGCGCAGGGTCGAGCATGTTAGGCTGGGCTCGTGCCACGTCTTGAGGAGCTTGACGAGCTGGCGGCGCACACCGCCGTCACGCTCGTCAAACCCCACGGGATCGACAGCGACGTCCGTCGCGGTCACCTACAGGTCGTGGTGATCGGCAACGGCACGTTCGCCACGCACCCGCTGCCGGAGGGTGCCGCCATCGTGATCGGCCGCAGCAACCGATGCGACATCCCCGTCGACGACGAATCGATCTCTCGGCGACACGCGACGCTGAGCGTCGGCGAGACCGTGACGATCGAGGATCTCGGCAGCGTCAACGGCACGCACGTGCGCGGCGAGAAGCTCAAGCCGAAACAGCCGATCTCGATCGCGGTCGGCGAGCTGGTCGGGATCGGGACGGTCCATCTGATCGTGCAGCAGCGGTCGAGACCCATGCGTCCGCGGCGGCTGTGGACCCACGAGTATTTCGAGGCACGGCTCGACGAGGAGTGTGCGCGCGTCGAGCGCTCCGGCGCCGCGTTCGCGCTGTTGCGTATCCACCCGGATCGGCGCGCACCACCGAGCTTCGTCGAGGAAACACTCGTCGAGGTCGCGCGCGAATCCGACATTCTCGGCAAGTACGGGCCACACGAATACGAGGTGCTGCTGCCCGACACGCCGCCGGCGAAAGCCGACGAGGCGATGCGCCGCATCGAGGCCAAGCTGCTCGAGCATGGGCTCAAGTCGCGGATCTTTGTCGCCTGTTGTCCGCGAGATGGCAGGAGTCCGTATCAGCTCAACTCGAAAGTCGAGGCGCCCCAGGCCAAGGCCAAGGACAAGGTCGTCACCACGGGAACCGACATCGTCGTCTCCGACGTGCAGATGCAGAGCCTGCATCGCATGGTCGAGCAGATCGCAGACTCGCAGATCGGCGTGCTGCTCCTCGGCGAGACAGGCGTCGGCAAGGAAGTGTTCGCCCGCGCCGTACACCGCGCCTCACCTCGCTCGTCTGGGCCATTCGTCGAGCTCAATTGTGCCGCGCTCACCGAGACGCTCCTCGAGAGCGAGCTGTTCGGTCACGAAAAGGGCGCGTTCACCAATGCGACGTCGGCCAAGCCAGGCCTGATCGAGACGGCGGACGGCGGCACGTTGTTGCTCGACGAGATCGGCGATATGCCGCTCGCCACGCAGGTGAAGCTGCTGCGCGTGATCGAGGATTCGCAGCTGCGCCGGGTCGGCGGCCTCAAGGCTCGCTCGATCAACGTCCGGTTCGTCGCCGCAACCAACAGCGATCTCGAAGCGCAGATGGCGGCCGGTGCGTTCCGCCGCGATCTTTACTTCCGCCTCAACGGCGTCACGATCGTGATCCCGCCGCTCCGCGAACGGATGGCCGAGATCGAGCCGCTCGCGAAGTCATTCATCAGCCGTTCCCGACCGCCGCGCGACGACAAACCATCGCCGACGATCTCTCCCGAGGCTCTCGAGATCATGAAGGGCTATAGCTGGCCGGGTAACGTTCGCGAGCTGAAGAACATGATCGAGCGCGCGGTGCTGCTCTGCGGCGACGGGCCGATCCGGCCCGAGCACCTCCCCGCCGACAAGATGCTCGCCGTCCGTTTGACGGCGTCGTCGCCGCGGATGTTCTCGTGGATCGGAACGCGGGCACCCTCCTCCGGGGATTCCTCGGCGTCGCCGGGCGCCGCGCCGCGCGGTGAGGAAGCCATTCCCGCACCGCCTCGGCGGAAGGGCTCGGCCGACGAGCAGCAATGGATCATGCAGGCGCTCGATCGCGCGCGCGGAAATCAGACGCTCGCGGCGCGCCTCCTCGGCATCTCGCGCCGCACGCTGGTCAACCGGTTGAACGAATACAACCAGGTTGAACGGCCACGAAAAGACAAGACCAAGAAGAAGTGACGGCAGCGCGTTCACTTGGTCGCGTTCTATAAGTGCGCAAAAGCAAACGTTGACTGCGCGGCGTTGCGCATGATCACCCGCCATGTTGCGCAACGATGCGCAACGTTGCGCAAGCATGCGCAAGCGAGCGCAACCGAGCCTCGCCGGACCGAGTGATTTCAACAGGGTCCACGTGGCACGGATCGTTCATAGGAGGACGACGCGGCAACCAAGGAGTCCTCGAGAATGCAGCCCAGTCCAGTCAGTCGGTTCAACGTCTCATCCCTCCTCGGGGCATTCGCGGGGCTCGCTTTCGCGGGTGGCTGTTCGTCGTCGGGTGACGAGACCGAGAGCGTGGCTCAGGCGGTGACGGGCGGAAATGCCTGTGACGGCGTCCAGCTCGACGCTTCACGCCAGTACCAGCCTACGACTTGGACCGACGCTCACCTCGCGTTCGCCGCCGGCTCGCTGACGTTCAGCGTGCCGTCCGCGATCTTGGTGACCCACGGAACGTCCGCCAACGGCAAGACGAAGTTCACGTTCAGCCTCGGCAGCGGGGCCCCTACAACGTGCGTCTACCGCGGCGACGGTGCGACCCACTACAACTTCGTGAAGTGCAAGCGCGGCCCGGTCGCACAGCCGGACGTCGATGACGACGACACAGACCGTGACGACGGTCCGCGCGATCCATCTCCTGTCGCAGGGACGACCGTCACCGCCGACTCGTTCACGCTCCACGTCAACAAGGGCAGCAAGCAGGCCGGAACGACCGCCGTCAGCTTGCATCTCGCGGGTCCGATGATCGCCGACAACGATCTCTGCACGGTCGACACGTGCAACGCCGGCGTGATCACTCACTCGCCGGTCGACATCGACGATCACAACGCGTGCACCGCGGACGCTTGCGCAGCTGCGACAGGCGTCTCGCATACCGCGATCGCCTATGACGATCACGACGCGTGCACGGTCGACGCCTGCGACGCGGTCGCGGGCATCAGCCACACGCCCGTCAACATCGACGACAACAACGCGTGCACGGTCGACGCCTGCGACGCGCAGCTCGGAACCACGCACACCGCCGTCGCGATCGACGACGGCAACGCGTGCACGGCTGACTCTTGCAACGCGTTAACCGGTGTCAGCCACGACGCCGTCGCGATCGACGACAACGACGCGTGCACGGCCGACTCGTGCGACCCGCTCGTCGGTGTCGCGCACACGGCCGTTGCGATCGACGATGGCAACGCGTGCACGGCCGATGCCTGCGACGCCGTTGCGGGTGTCTCGCATACGGCGCTCGCGATCGATGACGGCAATGCGTGTACGGCCGATGCATGCGACTCGGTGGCCGGTGTCACCCACACGGCCGTGGCGATCGATGACAACAACGCATGTACGGCCGACGCGTGCGACACGGTGTCGGGCGTCACGCACACGGCCGTCGCGATCGACGACGGAAACGCGTGTACGTCCGATGCATGCACGGCACTCGGTGGCGTGACGCACACGGCGATCGCGATCGCCGACGATCACGATTCGTGTACGACCGATGCGTGTGACCCAACTGTTGGTGTGACGCACACGCCGGTCGACAGCAACGTCTGCCGCGGTCGCGCGAACTTCAACGATACCGAGCTCGCCGGTCTCGGTGGCAACGGCCGTGCGTGCGCGACCTGCCACGTCGAGTCCGAGAACTTCCAGCTCACGCCGGCGAACGCGGAAGCGCGTTTCCAGGCGATGCAGTCGTCGGGCATCCCCGATCCTCTGTTCCTCCCGATCGATGCCGATGACTTCCGCGTCAACGGTGATGCCGCGAGCAACTTCACGAACCTCCGCCAGCGCGGCCTCGTCAGGATCTCGATCCCGCTGCCCCCGAACGTCAAGCTCTTGAACTGCGGTTCGCAGGTCCCGTGCCCCGCATCCGCGGTGCCGACGACCGAGACCGTTGCCGACGTGTGGCGCTCGACTCCTTCGGTGCTCAACGTCGCCAACACCGGCCCCGACACCGGCAGCGTGACGTGGCCGACGCGACCCGCGCCGTTCGTGGACAACCCGAACCACAAGGGTGGCTATCAGCTCGATGGTCGCGTCGACACCCTGCAGAACCAGGCACTCGGTGCGCTTCGCGGTCACGCGGGCATCACCACCGATCCGTCGGCGGGCTTCCTGAACGACATCGCCGCATACGAGTCGACGTTGTTCTCGGCGGCCCAGCCGCTGCCGCTATCGCCGCTCGAGGATTCGGGACGCGTGATCTTCAACCGTGCATGTGCGTCGTGTCACGGTGGTGCTGCCGGCTCGACCGCGGCCGTGTCGGGTCGCTACGTCGACATCTCGACCGCGTATCCTCGCCCGGTCGATGCGGGCATCGGCGGCGGTCCGCGCTGGGTGTACCCGACGGCGAGCCAGCTCGCGGGTAACGTTCGGACCTACGAGTTCACGCTGCCGGACGGCTTCAAGGTGCGCAAGACGACGACCGATCCAGGTCGCGCCTTGCTCACCGGCTTCGTGGTCTCGGCGGCCGCGCCCGTGCCGCCCGCGGTGTGCGCGCACCCGCCGTGCGGCGCCGCGACCAGCGATGACTTCCAGAAGTTCGACATCCCCGGCCTCAAGGGCATCGCGCACACGGCGCCGTACTTCATCAACAACAGCGCCGCGACGCTCACCGACGTCCTCGATCACTACGATGGGTTCTTCAACCGAACCAAAATCACCAACAACGTGTCGCCCGTGCTGAGCACGAACGAGCCGGGTTCGCCGACGCCTCTCTGGGATCGCCCGGTCAAGCGCGTCGATGAGGACGGCGGTGCCGAGCGAACCGCGCTGCTCGCCTACCTCGCCACACTCTAAGCACAGAGATCTCGCCGCACACACAGGCCGCTTTCCGAAAGGAAGGCGGCCTTTCGTTTTACAGTGGTGATTATCATTTGCGGCACCGTCGAAAAAACACTCGATGTGTGACGGTGTGCTCGTCGAGTGCAAAGCGATACGACGACGTTACGATGCGTGTCTTGACACTTGACCAATCTGGTCGTGCGGCGTCATCTGTCCTTGGTGAGGCAGCCGTCGCATTTCAGCACGCCGGGGCGGCGTGGTCTGCTGCAGGGTGTCCTCGCGTATTCGCTGTGGGGCATCGTCCCCGCGTATTGGAAACTGCTCGACGGCGTTAACCCGATCGAGCTCATCGCGCATCGCGCGATCTGGGGTGGCGTCTCGCTCGCGATCCTCGTCGTCGTCGCAGGACAAGTCGGTGCGCTGCGGGCGGCGCTGCGACAACCGCGGTTGATCGCGGTGATGATGCTGTCGAGCGGTGTGCTCGCGGTGAACTGGGCCGTCTTCGTCTGGGCGACGATCTCCGGACATCTACTCGAGGCGAGCCTCGGCTACTTCATCAACCCATTGGTCTCGATCGCGCTCGGGACGCTGGTGCTCGGCGAGCGAATCCAACGCCTCCAACGGATCGCGATCATCTTGGCCGCGCTCGGCGTCGGCGTGCTGACCTGGCGTGCGGGCCGCGTGCCGTGGATCGCGCTCGTGTTGGCGTTCTCGTTCGGCACGTACGGCCTCGTCCGTAAGATGGCGAGGGTCGAGGCGCTCGTCGGCTCGACGATCGAGACGATGCTGCTGGCGCCGGCCGCGGTGATCTACTTGATCGTGATCTCGCCGCACGGCGCGTTCGGTCACAGCAGTGCGTCGACCGAACTGTTGTTGATCGGGACGGGCATCGTCACCGCGGTCCCGCTCGTGCTGTTCACCAGCGCCGCGCGTCGCCTGCCGTTGTCGAAGATCGGTGCGCTGCAATATCTCGCACCGACCGGGCAGTTCCTGCTCGCGGCGATCGCATACGGCGAGCCGCTCACGCGCGAACGACTCGCGGCGTTCATCTTGATCTGGGTCGGACTTGTCGTGTTCACCGCGGATCTGTGGCGCGCGACGAGAGATGCGTAGCGCAGGTGATGTCGGCGAAACACACATCGCGCTCGCGACGATCGATCCGTACCTTGGTCTTGGCTTGCTGCCGCCAACGCGGCGATGGGGAGGTTTCCTGATGCGCCGTCGAAGTCTTCTCAAACAGATGGCCGCTATTCCGGCCGCGGCAACGGTAGCTGCGTGCGCGCGAGGCTCCGGCGCTGCACCGGAGCCTGCGAAGGCGCCGCGTGTGGGTGGTGCCGTGGCGATCGACGACGTCACCCGCCGGCAGAAGCAATGGCCGTTCAAGTCGCTGACGTCGTACACGACGAAGGACGCGGACGACCTCGTCAAGATGCCGGCGAAGCCGACGCTGCTCGACTTCATCAAGCATCGCTTCCTCCTCGCGGAACACCTCCTGCTCGCGGCGGACTGGGCGATGGGGAAAGGGCTCCCCGAGCCGGTGATCCTCGGCTGCTTGCTTCACGACATCGGTCAGAGCCTCGCGCGACCTGACCACGGGTTTTGGGGCGCGCAGCTTGTTCGCCCGTACGTCACCGAAGAGGTCTCGTGGGCGATCGAAGCGCACCAGTCGCTGCGGTTCTATGCCGATCCAGAGAATGGCTACAAAGGACCGCCATCGTTCTATCGGGCCTATTTTGGTGCCGACTACAAACCGGATCCGTACATCGAGAAGGCGTACGAGGCCGCGCGTGCACACAAGTGGTACATGAGCGCGCGACTCATCACGATGTCCGATCAGGAGACACCCGAGCCGAAGGACATCTACGTCACCGAATCGAAGCATGCCGAGGTGCTCCCCGAAAAGTTTGCCGACCTCATCGGTCGCAACTTCAAGCAGCCGGAAGAAGGCCTCGGCTACGACAGCTCGCCCGTCAATCATATGTGGCGAACGATCATCAACCCGACGCGCATGCTGTGAACCGACCGCTCGGCGTCCGATGACGAAGGGGGTCGACAGAAGGACCATCAACAAGATGTTGGTGATCCTGCCGGTCGCAGCTTGTACGGCATGCGCTCGTCAGACGCCGGTGGCGCCGCGAAGTGCGGAGGCGTTCGACGCCGGCCCCCTCGCAGATTACGAGCCGAATTCCGCCGTCCGGTTTCGCAGCAAGCGCGTCATCGTGGTGAGAGATCAACTCGGAGTGATGGCGGTCTCGGCGGTCTGCACGCATCAGGGATGCGTCGTCTCGCTCGACTCCGAAGCGCTCGTCTGCGAGTGCCATGGCTCGATGTTCACGATGGACGGAGACGTGATCGCAGGCCCGGCGACCAAGCCGCTCGCGCACTTCAAGGTCACGCTCGTCGCCGGACGCATCTACGTCGATCCGGCACAGCAAGTTCCATCGAAAGATCGCCTGATCCTGTGATGCCCCGCTTCCGACGCCTAAGGAGCCTAGAATGATCGCGCGTATTCCATTGCAGGCTGCGTTGTTGTCCTTCCTGGTGCTCGCCGCAACGGCGCCCGCGCTTGCCCAGTCCGGTCCTCCCAATCCGCCTTCGGAGCCAGCGACGCCAGCACCCGATCCCGTCGCGGTTCCGCCGATGCCGGTCCCCGTGCCCGCGCCGGTTCCTCCCGTGCAACCACCGTCGCCCGTGGCTGCGCCGGTGCTCGTTCCGCGACCCGTTCCGCCGCCCGTCGAGTCGCCCAAGCCGGACAAGATCGTCGTCAAGGTGTTCGGCCGCGTCGAGCTCACGGTCGGCGTCGATCCGCTGAACCAGGGCGACGTCCCGGACTTCACCGCGCCGCCCGAGAAGATGATCAAACGCGAGTGGAACACCTCGGTGCTGCTGAACGGCTCGTTCGGCGCGGCATTCGTGGTCCCGAAGCCCGTCGGTGGTTTCACGATCAAAGGCACGTTCGGGGTCGGCGCGTTTATCCGCCGAATCATCTCGGTGTCTCAAGCCTTCATCGAGCTCGACAACGCCGAGCTCGGCCTCAAGATCACCGCGGGCAAGATGATCGTCCCGACGATCAATACGCCGTTCCCGGGCTCGTTCCAGTATCCCGCGTTCTACGGCAACCTCGCGTATGCCAGCACCGGCGCGAAGATCTCGAAGGTCACGGGACCGATCGTGACCGAGCTCGGTGTCGGTCGGCCGGAGTTCCCGTTCATCGCGGCCGAGATCGCGCCGCTCGCGCAGGGCAACCCGCCGTTTCCGTTTATCGAAGGTCGTATCGCATATCGGAATCCGCACCTCATGGGCGTGCTGCCGGGCTCGGCCCTTGCTCCACCGGTGGCGGCGCCGTTCACGGTCAGCGTCTCGGGCGCCGTCGGCCAGCAACGAGTCGGACCGGGAGAAAAAGCGGCCGTGATCGCGGCGGTCCCGACCGCGGCGGATCCGGTGATCGAGGACGTGACGTCGTGGGTCGTCAGCGCCGAAGTGATCTTTCCCGTCGACAAGTTTGTCCTACTGACCGAGGGCTACGCAGGCCGCGGTGCCAACGTCTATCTCGGCGCCTTCCGGCAGCGACCGCGGATCGATCCCGCGACCGGTCTGCACAAGGCGCTCGGATCCACCGGCGGATATGCCCAGCTCTCCTACGCTCCGACGAAGGACTGGATCATGCTCGTGCTCGCCGGCGTAGACAAAGTCCAGAGCGGGCTCAGCTACGGGATCGCCGTCGACGGCGCACCGCGGATCGAATCGAACCGGCTCTTCCTCGGGTCCGTCTCGCGAACGTTCGGCCCCGGTCTCAAGCTCGGTGCCCAGGTCTGCCATCTTCACTCCGAGTACCCCGATTTCGGGGGCGGCTCGATCGTCAGTGTCCTCGGCGACCTCGTGATCAGCTTCTGATTGCCTGACGCGACCAGCCCAGAAGCCGGCGGCACGCAAGAGCTACTCGTTACGATCGCCAGCGCACGTGAGCGCTCGTGATCGCGGCGATCGAGGGCGTGCCGACGATCTGCATCGTCTTCGTGAGCTCGAGCTGGAGGAGCTCGAGCGCGCGCTCGACACCTGCGCTACCGAAAGCGCCGAGGCCCCACGCGAGCGGTCGGCCGATCCCGACGGCGGTCGCACCGAGGGCGAGCGCCTTGAACACGTCAGTTCCGCGTCGCACGCCACCGTCGACGATGATCGGGACTTTGCCCGCGACGGCCGCGACCACCTCGGGCAATGACTCGATCGTCGACATGCCGCTGTTCTCTTGCCGGCCGCCGTGGTTCGAGACCCACACGAGGTCGATTCCGTTGTCGACGCACAGTCGTGCATCCTCGGCGGTGACGATCCCTTTGATCGCGATCTTCATCTTCGTCGCGCTACGGACCTTCGCCACGAAGTCGAGCGTCGTCGGCCGGAAGAACGTCTTGACCTGGCCGAGGTCGACGGTGCTGTACATCGGAAACTTGCGCAGGAACGCCTGGGCGTTGCGCGGACCTTGCTGCGCGGGGTTGTCGCCGTGACACGACTCGCACGGCCGCGGGTCCTTGCGCGCGCTGCGGATCAGCGACACGCGATTGCCGCGCGCGGGCACGTCCGCGGTGAACACGAGCACGCTCGTGCCGGCGTCTTCCGCGCGCTTGATCACGTCGAGGGCGACCGAGAGCTGATCGGTCGGGTAGCACTGGAACCACAGGTGCGAGCGATCTCCGATTGCATCGGCGACCGCGGCGATCGGCTTGGACGTCAGCGACGACAGCGTGAGCAAGTGACCGCGCTTGCGGGCGGCGGCAGCCGTGCCGACCTCGCCATCGGGATGGTAGGCCTGCTGTCCCGATAGCGGCGACAGCACGATCGGGCTCGAGAGCTTCAGACCGAGGAGCTCGATCGAGGTGTCGACCTTCGATGTATCGATCAACCGGCGCGCGCGGATCTGCAGCCGTTCGAATGACTCGGAGTTCAGGCGCATCGTTCGGTCGTCGTCGGAGCCGCTCATCAGCGAGCCCCAGTGAGCGGGCGCGATATTGTGTTGCCCGACCGTGGCGAGATCGAACAGATCGAGCGCTTCTTGGGGCGAAGCGATCAGCGCCTGTTCCATCGCGTCGGCGCTTCGCGTCGCTTGCGGCGCGGGTGGCGCGCCGGATCGATCGCGGCATGCTCCGAGCAGCGGGAGAAACGGCGAGGCGAGCAGGTAGCCGAGGAATCGCCGGCGCAAGCGGTCGGGGTCCATCACCGAGAGTTCACCACATCTCCGCGCGAACGACACCGTCGAGCCGACGCTCCTTCAGCCGCCGTTGACGTTCAGCGCAACACGAGATTCACGCCGGTGCTGTCGGTGATCGCCCAGTCGAGACCGCCGGTTCGATCGATATCGATCGGGACGCTCCAGATCGCGCTGATATTGAGGACGGTCGGGGTACCGAACACGCCATGGCCGTCGCCGGGCCGGATGCCGATCTGACCGGTTGGGCAGTACGCGACGTCGACATGGCCGTCTCCGGTGTAGTCGACCGGATAACCGCAGATGCTGCTCGTCGACGCACCGAAGTAGCCCGTGTAGGTGAACGTCCCGTTGGTGTTGAGCCAGTACTCCGTGTAGATGGTGTTGAAGTCGCCCGCGGTGACGAGGAGATCCATCCAGCCGTCCTCGTTGAAGTCGGCCGCGAACAGGTGGGTCCTCGTCATCGAACCGAAGTTCTGGCTCGTCCAGCTCGAACCGAGGGTCGCTCCTACGTAGAGCTGATACAGCTTGCCGGCGTCGGAGAACGGATCGGTGGCGGCGAAGTCGATCGACCCGTTGTGATCGAAGTCGCCCGCGGCGACCCCGAACGGATAGTTGCCGAACGTCTTCACGATCGAGTCCGCGGCAAAGCCTCCCGAGGTCGCGTGTTTGAACCGGATGCTCTTTTCCGTCACGCCGGTCGCCCGACTCGACACCGCGAACACGATATCGAGCTTGCCGTCGTTGTCGAAGTCTCCGCCGGTGACTTGCTCGATCGTGCTGCTGCCGCTGCCGAACGGAAAGTGCGTCGGCGCGCCGAAGTGGCCGAGGCCATCGCCGATCAAGACCGTGAGGTCGCTCCCGTTCAGGTTGTAGGACACGATGTCGAGCTTGGCGTCGTTGTTCGTGTCCGTGAGCCAGATCTGATACGGACAGGTGCCCGTCACGACCGCACCGGTGTCCGTGAACGAAGCGGCGTGATCCGCGATCAGCACGTCGACGCTATTCGCGCTGCAGCGCGCGACGACTAGGTCTTTGTAGCCGTCACCGTTGACGTCACCGGCGACGATCGCGCCGGCGCCGGCGACCGCGATGTACGGGCGGCAGGTGTGTCCGTCCCCCGTATAGCCCGCGTTGCATCCGCAGCTGTAGCTGCCGGGCGTATTCGTGCAGGTCGCGTGCGCATCGCAGGTCGCGGTGCCGTTCGTGCACTCGTTGAGATCGACGCACGTGACGCCGTCGCCGGTGAAACCGGAGTTGCACGCGCAGCTGTACGAGCCGGCCGTGTTCGTACAGGTCGCGTTCATCGAGCACGTCGCGGTGCCATTGGTGCACTCGTTGATGTCCGTGCAGGTCATGCCGTTGCCGGTGAAGCCACCGTTGCAGGCGCAGCTATACGAGCCGGCCGTATTCGTGCACGTCGCGTTCGTCGAGCAGGTCGCGGTGCCGTTCGTGCATTCGTTGATGTCCGTGCACGTCATGCCATTGCCCGAATAGCCGGCGTTACAGGCGCAACTGTACGAGCCGACCGTGTTCGTACACGTCGCGCCGACCGCGGCGCAGGTCGCGGTGCCGTTCGTGCACTCGTTGATGTCGCTGCACGTGAAGCCGTTGCCGGTGAAGCCACCGTTGCAAGCGCACGTGTACGAGCCCGGGGTGTTCGTGCATGCCGCATTCGCAGCACACGTCGCGGTGCCGTTCGTACACTCGTTGACGTCCGTGCACGTCTGACCGTTACCGGTGAAGCCGCTGTTGCACGCGCAGCTATACGAACCGGGCGTGTTCGTGCATGCCGCATTGATCGAGCAGGTCGCGGTTCCGTTCGTGCACTCGTTGATGTCGCCGCACGTGAAGCCATTGCCCGAGAAGCCGCTGTTACACGCGCACGTGTAGGCGCCGACCGTGTTCGTGCAGGACGCGTTCGACGAGCACGTCGCCGTGCCGGCGGTACATTCGTTGATGTCGGCGCAGGTCGTGCCGTTACCGGAGAAGCCGCTGTTGCACGCGCACGTGTACGCGCCCGGCGTGTTCGTGCAGGACGCGTTCGTCGAGCAGGTCGCCGTGTGATTCGCGCACTCGTCGACGTCGCTGCACATCATGCCGTTGCCGCTATAGCCGGCGTTGCACGCGCACGTGTACGCGCCGGGTGTGTTCGTGCAGGACGCGTTCGTCGAGCAAGTCGCCGTGTGATCCGCGCACTCGTCGAGATCGCTGCACATCAGGCCGTTGCCGCTGTAACCGGATCTGCACGCGCAGCTGTAGCCGCCGGGCGTGTTGGTGCACACGGCGTTCGCGGAGCAGCTCGCCGTGTGATCGGCGCATTCGTCGACGTCGTTACACGTCATGCCGTCGCCGGCGAAGCCGGGCTTGCACGCGCAGGTGTAACTGCCCGTCGTGTTGGTGCAGGTTGCATTGGTCGAACAGCTCGCCGTGCCATCGGTGCACTCGTTGATGTCCGTGCAGGTCGTGCCATCGCCCGCGAACCCGGCGCGACATGCGCACGTGAAGCTGCCGGGCGTATTCGTGCACGTCGCGTCGACCGAGCAGGTCGCGGTTCCGTTCGTACACTCGTCGACGTCGGTGCACGCAAATCCGTCGCCGGTGAAGCCTGCATGACACGCGCACGTGAATGCTCCTGGCGTGTTCGTGCAGGTCGCATCGGCAGAACACACGGCGGTGGCGCCCATGCACTCGTCGAGATCGGTGCACGTGACACCGTCGCCGGTGTAGCCCGCCTTGCAAGCGCAGCTGAACGAGCCCGGCGAGTTCGTGCACGTCGCGTCCGTCGAGCATCCCGCGGTCCCAGCGGCACACTCGTCGAGATCACCGCACGTCGTGCCGTTACCGGTGAACCCAGGCTTGCACGCGCAGGTGAAGGCACCCGGCGTGTTCGTGCACGTCGCGTCGGTGGAGCATCCCGACGTGCCGGCCGCGCACTCGTCGATGTCCGTGCAGGTGACGCCATCACCGGCGAAGCCTGCCTTACACGTGCACGTGTTTGCGGAGCACGTCGCATCGGCGCTGCAGGTCACCGCTCCGCATGTTTCACCGGGAGGCGGATCCGCGGTCGTGCAAGCCGTGACGGCGACAAGCCACAGCATGAAGGCGAGCGCCAACAGGCGGAGCTCCCGAGGATGAGCGATCATGTCTTTGTTTCTCACGCGCGCTCTCTCGGACGAACGCACGGCAGCCGTTTATTCATCAAAACACCGACGAGCTCTGCACACAGGAGTGTGCAGCCGGGCAGTTGCTGCTCGACGAGCAGTGGCCGACGATCGCCCACATGTCCCGACAAACGCAGGAAAAGTCCAATCGGGGAGGTCTCGATGGTCCTCTCACGGTGATATATTCTCGCCGTGAGCTCGGTTGTCTGGGTGTCAGAACCGTTGGTGGCCGTCGTGCGCGAACGGCTGTCTATGGGGCGCCTCAAGGCCGCTTCCCCGGTGGTGGTCGTCAACACCGCAAAGCAGTTCCTCGAGGCAGCACGCGACCCGAAAACGGTCTCGTTCCTCGATAACAAGACGCTCGAGGTGGTTGGAAGCGTTGCGCATGTCGCCCTTCCGGGGCCGATCATCGTGATCTGTAACGAGCCGCTACAGACCGCGGTCGGCTGGCTCCAGCCTCACCCATGGATCGCGCATGTGATGTCCGCGACGATGCTCGAACATCCGATCGTCGAAGAGCATCTAGAGAACGTGTTGACGACGCTCACGGCCGGCGGGCCACCGAGGCTTCTCGACTGGCTCGGCCCATCCGTCGCCGGGCGGCGGGTGCGATTGACGCACTCCAGCAAGCGCGTGGCCCGGCTCGAGCGCATGGGGGAGTTCTTCGAATCGAAGGCGGTCAGTCCGCGGACGACCCAACTCCTGCGCGATGCCGCCGAGGAGCTGCTGACGAATGCGTTCTACGATGCGCCCGTCGCGGCCGGCGCGATGAAGAAGCCTGTGTCGCGCACGCAAGACATCGCGCTGCCCGATGATAGTGCGTGCGATCTGGCGTACGGCTGTCGCGAAGATCTCGCGATCGTGCGCGTGCGGGATCCATTCGGGTCGCTCTCGCGTCGCCGGCTTGTCGAAGTCCTGAGCCGCTGCGCGCGGACCGACATGAAGGTCGAAGTCGACGAGACGATGGGTGGCGCGGGACTCGGCATGTGGCGGATCTTCTCCGGCGCATCGTTCGTCGGAATCTCGGTCGTCAAGAGCCAGCATACCGAGGTGCTCGTCGGCATCGCCAAGCGCGCCACACCCGGCCCGCGCCCATTCGCGTTTCACTTGTTCTTCCGAGAAGACGGAAAGCGCAGGTTCTGGAAGCTCTCGGACGAGGAGACCTCCAAGCCGTCGATCAACAAGTCCATGGTTATCGTCGCCAAGTCCAAGTAGAGCTCGAATGGCCCGAGATCCCAAGCCCACTGATCCCACCCTGGTGCGCCCTAACAAAGCAGGCATCGAGGTGACGTCTGCCGGAGACGCCGCGATCGTGAGCGTCTCGGGACTCGTCGACGAGAACTTCAAGGGCTTCGGGAGTTTTCAAGATGGCGTGAAGGTGGTGGTCATCAACGTCGCGGGGATGACGCGGATGACCTCGTTCGGCGTGCGTCAATGGATCAAGGGCATGGACGCGTTGCCCAAATCGATCACGAATCTGTACCTGCTCGCGTGCCCGACGTTCTTTGTCGATCAGCTCAACATGGTGCTGAACTTCGGCGGAGCGGCGCAGATCGTGACCGTGGTCGCCCCGTACACGTGCCCGTCGTGCGGCGTGGAGTCCGGCGAGACGATCGATGTCCTCGTCGAGCGCGCCGCACTGGTCAAAGGCGGGGTTTCGGAGAAAGAGTGTTCGCGCTGCGGCGGCAAGCTCGAGTTCGACGAGACGCCGGAGAGCTACTTCTCGTTCGTCAGCAAGTACGCGGCATCGAGCATCGCACCGGCAGCCGCACAGATCCTCGGAGCGAACGGCCTCTACACGGCACGCGATACCGCCGGCGACAAGCCGCCGCGGATCATCAAGCTCGTCCACGGCTCGGTGACGTACTTCCGGATCATCGGCACGATCGGCGCGATGTTCCGCGCACGGCCGTTGCTCGTCGGCGCCGAGGGCGAGGTCGTGATCGATCTCGCCGAGGTCGATCGGTTTGACGCGCTCGGTTTGCGCGAGTGGCGAAAGTTGCTCAAGACGCTCGCCGGGCAGGTTCCGACGGTCACGCTCGTCGACGTCACGGAATCATTTCTGACGGTCGCCGCGGATAGCTTCGCGCTCGCGAGGAACATCTCGGTGTCTTCGGTGCTCGTGCCGTATTGCTGCATCGACTGTGGACGCGTCTCACCGGAGAGCCAGAATCTCGACGGCGTCGCGTGGCCGCTGCACTTCGCGGAGCACGTCTGTTCGACCTGCGGCGGCACGACGCGCAACGAGCTGCCGGCGAACATGCTGGCGCCGCTGCAGAAGGCCGGCACGAGCACCCCGGCGGCAAGCAAGAAGCTCATCGCATCTCGTCACGAGGTGTTGTCGCGCGCGCTCACCGACGCGAACGTCGCGCAGGCCGGCGATAGCGCCACGGCTTCGCTGATCGCCGACGATACGATCCTCGGCAAGTACAAGATCGTCCGGCGCCTGTCCGCGGGCGGCATGGCCGAGGTGTTCCTCGCCAAGCAGGTCGGCATCGGCGGCTTCGAGAAGCCTGTCGCGCTCAAGCGAATCCAGCGCCAACTCCTCGAGAGTCGCCACCTCGCGATCGACATGTTCCTCAACGAGGCGAAGATCGCCGGGCGCCTCATGCACCCGAACATCGTGCAGGTGCTCGATGTCGGCGAGGTCGCCGGCGCGCTCTACCTCGCGATGGAGTACGTCCACGGCAAGGATCTGCGCGACGTCGTCAAGACGTTGCGCGCGAACCGCACGATGATGCCGCTCGGCGAGGTCTGCTACGTGATCCGTGAGGTCGCGCAGGCGCTGCATCACGCGTACTGGTCGACGGACATGGCAGGCCAGCGGCTCGCGGTCGTTCACCGCGACGTGTCGCCGCACAACATCATCCTGAGCTACGACGGAACGGTCAAGCTGCTCGACTTCGGCGTCGCGATGTCCGCGGTCACCGAACAGGCCGAGACGATGATCGTCGGCAAGTGGCTCTACATGTCGCCCGAGCACACGACGAATCAGGCGCTCGACCACCGATCGGATCTGTTCTCGCTCGGCGTGATCATGTACCTGCTGTGCACGGGCGTGATGCCGTTCGCAGGCACGGACCCCAAAGACATCGTCAAGAAGATCCGCGCCGGCAAGTACAAGCCCCTGCAGCAGGCCGCTCCCGATATTCCGGAGGCCTTGGCGGTGCTCGTCGGCCGACTGCTCTCGCCGAACCCCGACGACCGGCCGCAAACGGGTCATGAAGTCGTCGCTGCGCTGACCGAGATCACGCGGAGCTACGGCATCGAGAGCTCGCCGGTCAACATTTCTCGGTTCCTCACGGACACGTTCGTCAACGAGACCGGCACGACCGGGATCATGGACATCGTCCGCGCCAAAGCGGACGAGGGCGACTCGTTCGCGACGAAGAAAGTCGCGATCGGCTCGGGACCCACGCAGGCGCAGTCCGGCGGTACGTTCGAGGACAGCAAGTCGCCTGGTTCGTTCTCCCCAGCCTCGTTCTCGCTGCGGCCAAACTCGGTGACGCCTGGTTCGTACTCGCTACGGCCGAACTCGATGTCATCTTCGTTCTCGATCCCGGGCGCGCCGTCACCGCCGATGGGATCGCCGATCGTGCAACCGAATGCGCCTGCGTCAGGGCCCGTCCTCCGGCCATCGTCACCTTCGTCCGCGCCGCCAACGCGGCCGTCATCCCCGTCGTCCGCGCCCGCGACGCGGCCATCGTCACCGGCCATGCCGCGGACCAAATCGCCGTCCACGCCGCAACCCCAGCCGAAGCTGCCGTCGACACCGCGGCCGAATTCACCATCGTCGCAACCGACGATCATCTCGAAAGGGCCGAGCTCGTCGTCGATGGCAGCGGTAACACCGCCCGCGGCCCGAATCTCCGACGGCTCCGTCTCGATCGCACGCAAGAGTCACGACTTCGCTTCGCCGAACAAGAAGGGCGCGGCGCCGATGCCGACGCTTCGCGAGAGCAGCTGGGCGATCATCCTGCGGAGCATCATCATCGTCGTCATCGTGATCGCGCTCGCGGTCGCGACGTACATCTTCGTCAAACCGATCTAAGAGCTACGGCACCTCGCACGTGCCTTGATAGCCGTCCGGAGGAACGCCACACATCTTGTGGCACGTGTAGCAGTGCGGTTCATCGTCGGAGACCACGTTGCGACCGCTGTCGACGCGCTGCCAGTGCCAATCGAGCGTCGCCGGAGAGCTGCCGGCCGCGAGCTTCACCATGACGGTGTAGTCGGTGAGCGCGCCGGTGCAGTTCGAGTCGCCGATGTCGTATTCCTCCTTGAGGATTACCGAGCCGACCGGAAACGGCGCGTTGCGCATCGAGTAGGGGTCGAGCCCGAGCGGATCGGCGAGCACGCGCACGTGATGGAGATCGTGGTCGGAGCTCGAGCGGCAAGGCCGCACCTGGACGTAGCTCGCCTTGTAGTCGGCGGGAAACGCCGCCGGCGTGCTCACCGTGTCGCCACAACCCGCGATCGCAAGGAACGTCAACACGGTACGGATCATCGGCACCGACGAAGTATTCAGCCAAAAACCACAACGGTCAACGCACCCGATTTCGGCGTCGCCAGAGGGAAGATTTGGGTTGTCACCGGCGATCGATGCGCGGTGATATATTCGGTCGGTGAGCTCAGTCGTGTGGGTGTCAGAGCCGTTGGTCCGCGTGTTGCGCGAACGTCTGTCTTCCAAGAGGGTCAACGCCGAAGCCGCGCCCAAGGTCGTGAGCACGGCCAAAGACTTCCTGGAGGCTACGCGCGACCCCAAGACGATCTCGTTCCTCGATAACAAGACGATCGAGGTCGTAGGAGCGATCGCACACGTCTCGCTGCCGGGCCCGATCATCGCGATCTGTAACGAGCCACTGCAGACCGCGATCGGCTGGCTCCAGCCTTATCCGTGGATCTCGCATGTGATCAGCGCGACGATGCTGCAGCACCCGATCGTCGAGGAGCACCTCGACAACGTGATGCGCACGCTCACCGCGACCACGCAGCCGAGACTGCTCGATTGGCTCGGTGATCAAGTCGCGGGGCGGCGCGTTCGCCTCACGCACTCGCATAAACGCGTCGCACGGCTCGAGCGGATGGGCGACTACTTCGATTCCAAGGGCATCGGCACGCGCACGATCGAGACGCTCCGCGATGCGGCGGAGGAGCTGCTGACGAACGCGTTCTACGATGCGCCGGTCGCGGCCGGCGCGATGAAGAAGCCCGTCTCGCGCACGCAAGACATCGCGCTGCCCGACGATAGCGCGTGCGATCTCGCGTACGGCTACCGCGACGATCTCGCGATCGTCCGCGTTCGAGATCCTTTCGGGTCGCTGTCACGTCGCCGCCTGGTCGAGGTCCTCACCCGTTGCGCGCGGACGGACATGAAGGTCGAAGTCGACGAGACGATGGGCGGCGCGGGCCTCGGCATGTGGAGGGTATTTTCCGGTGCGTCGTTCGTCGGCGTCTCGGTCGTCAAGAACCGGCACACCGAGGTCCTCGTCGGCGTCGCGAAGAAAGCGCCCGGGCCACGCCCGTTCGCGTTTCACTTGTTCTTCCGAGACGGCGGCGGCAAGCGCAAGTTCTGGAAGGTCTCGGACGACACGACGTCGAACAAGCCCTCGATCAACAAGTCGATCGTGGTTGTCGCGAAGTCGAAGTGACCGCTCCGCCTCTGCTCCGCCCCGCCTCCGCACCTCCTCTCTCCGCTCCGCTAGAACGCGAACACGCGAGCACGCGCGTGCGGGATGGGGCCCCCTCGCTCATCGCATGGGACGGAGTGCTCGCGCGATCGCTGAACCCTGCGCCCCATGCAGCGCCGACGCTTGACTGGACCATCTCCCCGCTATTCGCTTCGAGGCCCCACCCGCAACGCGCTTAGCTCGCGTTGACGTGCC
>JAQBQF010000344.1 GCA_028287115.1 Myxococcales bacterium | reverse complement strand
GCGGTCACGGACACGGCGTTGTCGCGTAGACGACATCTCCGGCGCTATTCACCCACGCGGCATGCAATCGTGAATCGGGTCCGATACCGAGCATCGCAGGGCCTATGTTATCCGCGGTGGCGTCGAGCTGGGTCACCGACCACGTGCTGGACGATCCACGGTGCGCGAACCAGACGCCGGCAGTACCAACCAAACAACTCTTGTAGATGATGGACGCAAATCCCGCGGCATCGACCACCAGGCTCGCGTTGCACCCGAGTTTCGGGGTCGGATCGGCCCGCTCCTTCGCCCAGACTCCCGCGTTGCGCTGCGCGTATACGAGCCCGGTTGCATCCGGGTAAGCGAGGTGCACCGTCCCGGCCGCATCGATCACCAGCCATCGCGAGCCACCCGCGCCGTTCATCGAGTCGGCCTGCACGGGGTCGATCGTCCATGCGCCGACGCTGTCGCGCGAGGCGAGCTCGATTTTCGAGTTGTAGCTGTCCCAGTACGCGACATGGATCGCGCCCCCCGGATCCGACGCCAAGGAGACACGATGAGCCTGAGCGCCGGGATCGCCGAAGGACGCACACGAGCTCCAGCCACTCACTGGGTCGCGCCACATGTAGCAGACCGTCGAGCGATCACTCGGTGGGTAAGCGATGTGCAAACGGCCGTTCGAGGTCATCGCATTCGATGGCGTCTCGGGTGTGCCATTGGCCTGCAGCTGATATCCGGTCCAGGTGCCGCCAACGTCGCGATCGGCGGTTGCGACCGTGAACGTCGTGGCGGCGGTAGCGAAGGCGATGTGAATCTGGCCATCGGCGGCATGGACCATGGAGCTCCCAATCGGGATCCCGGCCATCGACGCGTCCTCGACCGTCCAGCCACCGCCGGGAGCGCGGTGCGCGTAATGCACTCCGCTCGTAGACGCCTTGTACGTGCTGCTCAGGTGAACGCTGCCGCTTCCGTCGACATCGAGCGTGCCTTCGAACTGCTTCCGCCCATCCGAAATCGCGGTCTCCATCGTCCATGGCTGATTCGCACAGCTCGGCGCATCCGGCGCCGCCCCCGAGTCCGTCGCCCGCGCGTCCGGTACGTCCGGCACGACCGGTGAGTTGCTGCACCCGACCAGACATGCGATCGCGATCACCCGCATCCGCTCATCATAACGTCAGATCATCCTGGCCGGGTACCCAAGGTCCTCAGCTCGCATCGAATCCCACGTCCCGACACGCGCGGTGAGATGGACGCCACACGATTACTCTGCCGATACGCTCTTGAATTCTGTCATCGCGTCCTTCGAAATCGCGATCATGCTCGCGGACTTCTGTTTCGTCTTGACGCTGATCATCGCCTGCGCGGACTGATCGCTAAGTCTGCCCACCGCAAAGATCCCGAAGTGAGCTCCATCGGCGACATCGCCCATGATGCCGGACTGATTTTGATCAGCCATCATGACGATCTTTCCCGAATAAGTAACAAACCCCGCTTGGATCTTCTCAAACCCCGGTAGGCGCGTTCCACCGACGGTGGTTCGCCAGTGAGGGTCATCGCCGTCGGCCCAGCGAAAGCCGCTGTGCTCCTCGACGATCACCAGCAGGTACCGGGCAAGGCCTGACGAGCGCGGAACGATCGGCCGGACCTTGCGGACGCCGCGCATCGCGTCGGTGGGTTCGATCCCGTGTTTCCGCCACTCGAAAGGCGGGCGGTCCACCGCCCACTTACGCAGGACCAGAGTGACGTGCTCGCGCAGCGTCATGTCGGAGCTGCGCCGTTTGCCGAGCGCGAGCTGCTTCGCCAACAACTTGGCGCCGCTCGCCCACCGATCGATCGCCGCGAGCACCGCCGGTATGACGTCAGCGACCGGCGTGGCCTCGCGCATCGCGCTCTCGAGCGCGGCCAGGATCGAGGCCTCGAGCCGGGCGCGCAGTGCGACGTCGAGCTCGGGCCGGCCGCCAGTGCGCGACCACTCGATCGGCACAGCCTTCTCGTCGAGGCCGGACCCTCGGTGCAGGCTCATTGCGGTCGTGGCACTACCGTGCGAGACCTGTCCCGTGGAGTTTCGGCTCTCAGGATCCTTGATGGTGGCGCTTCGCGAAAGAAGACGCTTGCAGCGGATCGACGGGGCCGCGTACGCGCCGAGCACCGCGCGCGGAGGCGAAGCACAGCTCCACCTCTGGGCGGCCCCGCTGCATTCCGGATCTCGCTCCGGTCGAGAGCTCATCGGACTTCTTCAGTCGCGCGTTTGCGCCGAAGCCGCGGGCAAAGGGCGCCTCGCGTTAGTTCCGAGCACGGTCTCGTTGAACAAACCCGGTCGGGATCTTCCATCGACATGCAGGTCGGCCTGAAATAACGTAGAGGCATGGGACGCCTCGTGGCGCTGTTGCGAACGTTCCAGCCGGTTCGCGCGCTGGGCGACGAGCTCGAACCGCGGCTCGCCGAGGCGATCTGGCCGGGCGTTGAGGTGGCATCGGACGTGATCGTGCGTGCGATCGCCGACCGGCTCGGCGACGGCGACGCAGCGAAGGCGCTCGACGCGCTGTTCCTGACCGACCTCGCGCTCGCGTGCGGCTGCGCGGACGGCGATCCGGTAGCACTCGCGGCGTTCGACGCGCACTGCGGCCCGGTGATCGAGCGTGCGATCGCGGCGGCTCGCGTGCCCGCCGCGGACCGCGCCGACGTCGGTCAGATCGTGCGGCGGCGGCTGCTGACCGCACCCCAAGGCGAGCGGCCGCGCATCGCGACGTACTCGGCGCGCGGATCGCTCAAGGCGTGGGTGCGCGTGGTCGCGATCCGCGAGGCGGCGCGGCTGCTCGCGGGCGTCGGGCGCGAGCGACCGGCGGAGGACGACGAGCTCGACCGCCTCATCGCGCGGGACGACGATCCCGAGCTCGCGTACCTCAAGCGGCTGTATAGCGCCGAGCTCAAGCGCGCGTTCGCGATCGCGGTCGAGGCGCTCGAGCCGCGCGACCGGCTGGTGCTGCGTCAGCACATGATCGACGGCCTCGGGATCGATCAGCTGGCGGCGCTGCATCACGTGCACCGCTCGACGGCTGCGCGGTGGATCGAGGGCGCGCGCGAGGCCATGCTCGCGGCGACGCAGCGCGAGCTACTGCGGCAGCTGCGGATCACGCGCACCGAGCTGGCGAGCATCGTGCGACTGATCTCGAGCCAGCTCGATCTCAGCCTGCCGCGGCTCCTGCGCTAGGAGACCGGCCGTTCGCATGATGTCGCGCGAAATCAGTGGGACACCGGCATGCCCTGGTCGCGCATCCAGCGCTCGAGCTCGCCCGCCTCCTTGCCGGCGCGGTCGTCGGCGTGGAGGGCCTTGTAGGCGGAGGTGACAAGGGCGAGTCCCTGTGCGCGGTCGCGATGTGTCTCGACGAGGGCGCGGCCGTAGAGGCCGTTGATCCAGGCGTGCACCGCCGGGTCGCCCTCGGATTCGAGCTGGCGGCGCGCCGCGTCGAGGTCGGCGAGCGCCGACACGGGATCGTGAAGCGCGAGCTCCACCCGCCCGAGCGTGCGATGGAGCTCCATCGTGGGGAACGCGGGATTCACGCGCGCGAACATTGCGAGCGAGGCGCGGGCGTCGGCGAGTGCGCGCTCGAGGTGACCGGCGGCGAGCTCGATCAGCGCGCGCGAATGGAGCGCGTCGGCGATGTCCTGGTGCTCCTCGCCGTAAAGCGCGCGCAGCATCGCGAGCGCGCGCTCGTTCGCGACGAGCGCATCGTCGTGACGGTCGAGCTGCTCGAGAACTTCGGCCTCGGTCGCCAGGTGCGAGGCGGTCTGCGGATCGGCCTTCGGCAGCACCTGCTCGTCGATCGCGAGCGCCTCGTGGATCGCGGCGAGCGCGTCCTCCGTGCGGCCTTGCCACTGCCGCGTTCCCGCGAGGTCATTGAGCGCGTTCGCGACTTGCACGTTCTGGTGGCCGAGCGCGCGCTCGAGGATCGCGATCCCTCGCTCGTAGCGCGCGACAGCGCCGTCGTAGTCGGTGCGCTCGTACGCCGCACCGCCGAGCGCGATCTGCACGGCGGCGAGGTCGGGATGATCCGGACCGAGCAGCTTCTCGTCGATCGCGAGCGCGCGCTCGAGGTACGGCGCGGCGGTATCGTTCATCCGACGCAGCCCGAGCTTGCCGAGCGCAACCAGCGTCGATGCGACGCGCAGCTCGCCACCGTGCACCGTCTCGGCGGTGTGCAGCGCGCGGGTGAGCGCGGCCTCGGCCACGGTGAGGTCGCCGCGCACGGTCGCGACGAGCCCGACCGCGTAATCGAGGTCCGTCGACAGCTCGGGCGCGCGGCCGATCCGCTCGAGCGCGGCGGTCGCGCGCGCGTGCGCGGCGTCGGACTCGGCGAACCGCGCATGCGTGCCGTGGACTTTGACCAGCTCGATGAGCGCCTTCGCGACGACCGGGTCATCGCCCGAGGCCTCGGCCGCCCACACGGCGCGCTCGAGCGCGGTGGTCGCGCGTTGGTACACGTCGAGGTCGTGCTGCAGCGTGCCCTCGAGCAGCGCGGCCTCGGCCTCGAGCGGACGGTAGCCCGCGCGCGCGACGTCGGGCGCGACCGCCGCGACCGCCGCCACCCCGTCGCGGAACTTGCCCGTGGCCTCGAGCGCGTGAGCCGACGCGAGCTTCGCCCGCACGGTTGCGACGAGCGCCGGATCCTGCGGCGGCTTCGTGCGAAGGCGCAGCGCCTCGGCGTCGCTGCACGCGGCGAGCTCGGCGAGCTGGT
>JAQBQF010000308.1 GCA_028287115.1 Myxococcales bacterium | reverse complement strand
CTCAAGGCAACGCCGACGTACCACGTGGTGCAGGAGCTCGGCCCCGATCACAACAAGCGCTTCGTCGTCGCGGTCTCGATCGGCACCGAGGAATGGGCGCGCGCCGTTGGCAAGTCGAAGAAGGAAGCCGAGCAGATGGCCGCCGCCGAGGCGCACTTTCGCCTCGAGGGGTCCGACCTCGGCATCCGGCCCAAGCGCTGACTAATGGACGTCACCGGCGGCGTCCGGTTTCGGCGCTTTGAGCAGCGCTTCGAGATCCTCGACGTTCTTCGCGCTCTTGTCGTCGAGCGCGTCGGAGTTGCACAGCCGCGCCGTGAACACCTTCTTGCCGTTCGCGAAGTACACGGTCGTGTTCGCCGAGATCGCCATGCAGTGGATCTTGTTGTGCGTGACCTTCCACGGTGAGGACTTCACGTCCGCGCGGATCTTTGCGAGCTCGTCCTTGTCGAAGCAGCCGTGGCCACTCGAGGCCGGCTTGCCATCGTCGGTGAACGCGTCGATCGTCCACGCGCCCGTGTCGTAGACGCGCGTCTTCGAGGTCGTCTTGTCCGAGACCAATCGATCGATCTCGAAGAGGATCTTGCCCTTGGCTTTGCACGCCGGCTTCGCGGTTTCGGCAGGCGGCGCGGGCTTGGTCGTATCAGGTGTCGCGGACGCTGTCGCGACGCTCGCGAGCAGCACGAACAACGTGGTCTTCATCATGGAAGTGTAGACGTGGCAGCGCCGATCTTCTTCACGCTCCCGGCTTCGTTCTTGGGTTCGCGTGCGTTAGTCCTCGAGACAGAAGATCGAGTACGGAGCGTTGCAGGGGGAGCCGGTCGTGTTGAGAAAGCCGCCATCGGTGAGCGATCTCCGGCCGAGCGTCGTGTTCGACGTGGTCGTGGTCCAATCCGCACACGTACCCGATGCCGGGGCCAACAAGTTTCCGCCGGTGTAGACCAGGCCCAGGTCGTAGCTACCGATCGAGCTCAGGTTGAGCGGAGCGCGCACGGTCGCGCTCATGAATGCGAGGGGCGTGTCGGCGAGCGGGATGCCATCGAGCCGGACCCATGTCGGGCCCGTCAGCGCGAAGCGCGACGCCGCGGACGCGGTCATGGTCGGCAGCAGCGCGTGAAAGCTTCCGGTCAGGCTCGCGAGCTGCACCTCGCTCGTGCACAGCGCGTCGGCCGCGGCCAAGCCGCCTCCGACCGTGAACAACTGCTCGGTGACGAATGCACGGCGCCCGGTCGTCGGCTGGAACACGAGCGGCTGGGTCCTGCCGACCTCGAAGCAATACAGCCGCGCCGACATCGCGCAGCTCACGGTGTTGACGTCGGCCCAGAACCCGGTGGTCCCGGTCGCGTTGCCTACGATCATGGTCGTGCCCGATCCCGCGAAGCCGTTGCAGTCCGCGCCGTCCGTGCCATCGCCGCGCGATCCGGTCGCCACGTACTGACCCGTCGTGCCGATATCGAGTCCGTGCTCGTCGAGCCGCAACGGATAATAGATGCGACCGGCGAACAGGTCCTCGAGGCGATCGGCGAACGGCTTGCCATCGGTGCGACTCCACCCTCGCGAGCCGGCCAGCCGATCGCGTGCCGCCGTCGTGCCCGTCGAGAGGAACGCGACGAACGTGCCCGAGAGGTTCGCCTCGCTCGCTCGCGCCATACAGATTGCATCCGCGTCGGCGACGCTGGTGAACGTCCCCGGCACGTGCGTCGTCGACGTGACAAACGCGATGTTCGTACGCGCGGCAGGCGCATCACCGCTCGTACCGGTTGGCTCGAAACCGAATCTGCCGCAACCGAGCAGCGCGACGCAGACCGCGATGCACCTCACCGTCGCGTCCGCGTGAGCGCGAGCACGTCTTCGCGACTCGGCATCGCGGACCACGGCCCGAGCTCGCGCAGCGACAGCGACGCTGCCGCCGCCGCGAGCTCGATGCAACGCGCGAACGGGAGCTCGCTGAGGAGCGCAGCGGCGAACGCGCCGTGAAACACCGAACCGGCGCCGTAGGCGTCGAGGACGTCGCTCGGGAAGGCCGGACAGCGGATCAGTTGTTCGCCGTGCCGTCCGATCGCACCTTTATCACCGAGCGTGATCACGACCGCGCGAGGACCGAGCGCGAGGATCTCGACGAGCGCATCGGTCAGCTCACCGCGAGGTGCGAGCTCGCCCGCGGCGCGCTCGGACAGGATCGCAATATCGGACGCGGCGAGCAGCTCGCTCGTCCCGTCGCGCAACTCGCTGACATCGAGGATCACCGGGAGCTTTCGCGATCGCGCGAGCTCGGCCGCGCGCAGCTGTTCCATCGGCGTCGTGCCGTCGATCAAGAGCGCAGACGCGTTCGCGAGCGCCGTGGTGACATCAAATGCGACCGACTCGCCGGGCTCTCCGGCATAGCGCGCTCGCAGGGTGCCATCGCCCGCGACCGTGACGAGCTCGCAGGCCGAGGTTCCGACCGCACGCAGGAGCTCGGTGTCGATCCCGGCGTCGCGCAACGCCGAGCGCGCGAGCTGTCCGAGCAGATCGGCCCCGTGGGTGCCGACCGCGCGTGCGCGACACCCGAGCCTGATTGCCGCTCGCAACGCGACCGCGACTCCCGGAGCGGGCGTGGTCGCGAGCGCTGCAAGCTCTGCAGCCATCGCGTTGGGAGCTGGCAAATTCGGGGCGAGCCCCGAGATCGTGACGCCGATCCGCCCCAGACCAACCACGAAGGGCGCTTGCACCACGTTTCAATAATACCAGTGAGCTACACCACGCGAAAGCGCCTGCGACAACCCGCGTTTTCGATGCTAGCGTGCCGACCGACGTGACACCCCCTGCAGGGCCTCCGAGATCCGGGCAACGCTTGCCCGTGGACGGCGGTCCTAACGCGAGCGAACCACCGACCGCACCTGGGGAACCTGTGTCCGAAACCGTTGCCGACTCGACGACCGTGCTAGCCGAGCCAAAGCCCCGCGTTCCGGCCGCTCTCGCGGACGACGCTCAATTGATCGCCGCTTGTCGGCGCGGCGAAGCGCGCGCGATGGAGATGCTCTATCACCAGTTCAAGCGCCGCGTGTTCGGGATGGCACACCGCATCGTCGGCACGTCCGACGCCGAAGAGGTGGCCCAAGAGGTTTTCGTACGCGTGTTTCGCGGACTCGCGAACTTCCGAGGAGATTCGCAGCTCTCGACGTGGATCTATCGACTGACGGTCAACGCCGCGCTGTCGCATCTTGCCAAGCGGGGCCGGCGCCAAGAGGTCAGCGACGATACCGCGATGGCCGAGATGCCGGCGCCGCTCGAGCCCGAACGTGATCCCGCGCTGGCATCACGGATCGAGGCTGCGCTCCAGGAGCTACCTCCCGGATATCGCGCGATCCTCGTCCTGCACGACGTCGAGGGCTTGTCCCACGAAGAGTGCGCTGCCATCCTCGAATGCCGAGTGGGGACGTGCAAGTCGCAGCTGCACAAGGCGCGAGGGCGGATGCGCGAGCTCCTCGCGGCGATCGCAGATCCCGCGCGCAAGGGCCTCGGCAGGAGTGACCGCACTTGAAATGTGAGACCACACGCGAGCAGCTGACCGCCTACCTCGACGGTGAGCTCGAGGGCGATCGCGGTAGCGCGCTCCGCGGTCACCTGCGCACCTGCGAAGCGTGCCGGAAGATCGCGGGAGAAGAAGCCGCGCTGCGCGATGGCCTGCGGATGTTACCGCCGGTCGATCCACCGGCGAGCTTGTGGGCCGGAGTCCAGGCCCGGCTCGCCACGGCCGAGATGGCCGATGCGGACAAGCCCGCCTGGCGCCGCACGCTGGGCCGCTGGGGACATCAGATCATCCGGCCGCGCTACGGCGCACTCGCGCTCGGTGTTGCCGCCGCCGCCACGATCTTGATCTGGCGTTCGAATCAGCACGCGTTGGACCCCGCGCCGGTCGCGGTCGATCCCGGGGCGGTGATCGCGCCGGTGCCACGCGTCGTGACACCGGCCCCGGCGCCCGCGAGCAGCGATGTCGATGTCACCGCGGATCTCGCGAACGAAGCCGCCGCGACCTCCCAGGACTATGCGGCTGCCGCGGCGGAGCTCATGCGCGCGGCGCACGATGCGCGCGGACAGTGGTCCGACGATGCCAGACAGACGTTCGATGCGCGTGTCGTCGAGCTGCGCCACAAGATCGAGACCGCAGACGAAGGCCAGAAACGTCACAAGGCCTATCGCGCCCTGATCCGGTATCTGCAACGCGCCGCGGTGCGTGACGAGGTCGCGATGACCGACGTGCAAGGAGCACCGTGAAGCGCGCGCTCGCCATCGTCTGCATGCTCGCCGCCCCTGCGATCGCGGAGCCGGACAAGCGCGCTTCGGACCCAGAGAAGCATCCGGTCTCGGGCGTGGTCGAACATGCCCGCGTCGAGCTCGTGCCTCCCGGGCGTCCGTTCAAGCAGCTCGTGGTCGAGAACCCGCTCGGCGACGTTCGTATCGAAGGCTACGACGGGCGCGGCCTCATGATCGAGACCCAGAAGCACGCGCCCGACGCCGACACGCTCGATCGGCTGCGCGTCTCACTCATTCCGAATCCCGATGGCACCGTGCGAATCGCGACGACCGCCGACGGCAGCCCGGAGATGCAGCGGGTTGCCCGGTCGCAGGTGCGCATCGATCTGATCATCCACGCGCCTCGCGACATGCGGGTCGAAGCGATGGTGTCGGCCGGCAAGCTCGCCGTTGTCAACATGGATGCCGGTGGCGAGCTCGATACCTCGTCGGGAACGATCGATGTCCGTAACGTGTCGGGTGGAGTCCTCACCCACAGCGTCAGCGGTGCGACCTCGCTCGCGCAGGTGTTCGGCTCGGTCGATGCGCAGACGATGTCGTCGAACGTCGATCTCGATACGATCAGCGGCGATCGACTCGTCGCATCGGCGACCAAAGGCCGGATCGCCGGGCGTCGCGTGCGGTCGCGCGATATCGAGCTGACGACCACCGACGGCAAGATCATGCTCGAGGCCGAGGCTGCGCTCAGCGGCCACCTCGTGGTGTCGAGCCTGTACGGCGATGTCGAGGTCAAGCTGCATCGCCATGGCGCCGTGATCGTCCGCGCGCGCGGCAGCAGAGTCGATCTCGGAACGCAGACACCAGCGCCGACAAATGGCTGGGTTCAAGACACATTCGGTCAGGTCGATGGGAGGATGCGACCGGCTCTCGTCGAGCTTCGGTCGCGGTGGGGCGCAGTTCAGCTCACCGTTGTTCAATAGCCACTCGCTCGGTCCCGCGACTCGCGGTAGGCTCTGGGCGAGAAATGGAAGACCCCGTGCCGCCGCGAGTGACCGAGTACGCCGATCAGGCGGTCGATTACGTGCGTAAAGCGCTGGGGGTTACGCTCGAATACGACAGCAATACGCTGCCGCTGCTCGATCACTATCTCCGAACCGTTCCGGGCCAGCAGCTCGCGACGGTGCAGCTCGTGATCGCGACCGCGGGCGCCTATTTCGGTGAGGTCGTTCGCAGGCGTCTCGGCGGCCGGTGGGAAGCGGGCGAGCAGGAAGCCGAGTGGCGGGTCGTCCTGCCGACCGGGCTCAACTTCTCGCCCGTGGGCTTTGTCGCGTCGGCGATCGCCCAAGCCGATCTTCAGGACCTCGACTCGGAGCTCGACGCACCGCCCCGGATGCGTCCATACGTCCAGCAGACGCTCTCGCGCATGGGCGAAGTCTCCGTCGAAGAGTACTACTCGCTGTGCGGCCGGCTCGACACGCTCGAGCACGTTCATGAAGTCTTGGTCGCGGTCGCCGCGCAGATGATGGGCAGCGACGCCGACGAGGAAGACGTTCCGGAGGCCGGCATTCCGGACAACATTCCGGATCCCCTCGCGGACGATCCGTCCGGCGGCGTCAACTGACCCGCCTTCGCGTTTCCGCTGACGTTTGCGTTTACGTTTCGACGCCGTAGCGGTATGCCTGCCTCATGGCCAGGGGTGCTGCACGCGCGCCATCGCAAAACGCTTATCGTGGCTCGATCGGCCGGACGCAGACCGAGACCGTCCACGTCACCGGGCCCCGCGGCGACCTGATCGTCGGCACCGTCTACACGACGATCGACGCGGTCAGCGATCCCGAGCTCGTCGAGCGGCTGCACGCCGATGATCCGGCACGCGCGCTCAACGTGATCCGCGTCGAAGCCGAGCCCGAGTCGATCCGCGTCGCCGTGCCGGTCATCTATCACGACCCGGCGGCCGAGGTGCTCGTCCTCGTGCTCGGGGAAGCTCATCGCCACCGCGAGATCGAGGAGCGGATTCGCCTACTCGAGCGGCTGCGCGATGACGACGCGGCGATTCCGGCCTACGTCAAAGACTTCGCCGTCGTGTTTGGGAGCGCAGGCCTCCGCGCCCACCTCGAGTACAAGGCACAGCAGGTCCTCGAATCGGTCGACAAGGATCGCGGCCGGATCGAGATCGATCGCTTGCGCAACGAGCTCGAGCGCGGCAAGGCGGAGCTGCTCCGGGATCGGGCCGAGCTCGAACGGACGCGGCAGGCATCGGAGCGCGAGCGTCAAGAGGTCGAGCGCGCCCGCGCCGACGTGCGAGCGCGCGTGATCGCGTCCGTCCAGGTCCCCGCGGAACAGACCACGATCGGTCCACCGCCGTCGGCACCGGACGACCTGATCACGAAACCCGTGTTGCGGCCCGACGTCGAAGACATCATCGCGCGGGCCCGCGAGGACGCGGCGAGTACGCAACCGCGAAGCAAGAGCTCGGGCGACTTCGACGCCGAGATTCCGACCGGTGTCGAACATCAGATTCCGGTCGGGCTCGGGCAGAAGCCCACCAATGGCGTTCACAAGCGCACCCCGGTCGACGCGGCCAAGGTCGAGTTCGACGAGGAAGAGACGACCGGGACGTCGATCGTGCCGCAGGGCTCCGATCCGCTGACCACCGAGACGTTCGACATCAAGCCCGCGAACGGCAAGCCCGACGCGTGGCTCGAGTTTGCCGCGACGGGAGCGACGTCGAGCTTCGGCATCCAGGATGGCAAGGCGCGCCTCGCACTGATCACCGGCGACGCGATCGCGCGCGGTCTTGCAGGCCACCTCGATGTGCGGGTCCTTTTGCACCGGCTGCCGACGTATCCGGTCGTCACGTTCGTGATCGGCCCGCCGGCAGCGCTCCGCGTCCCGAGCCAGAGCCAGCTCGCCGTGATCCCGCTCGACATCGGCGTCGATCTCGAGCGCTCCGTGCTGAACGCGCTCGCCAAGAGCTTCGAGCTGACGATCGACATCATCACCCACGGTGTGCCCGCGCGGCGCGTGAAGCTCGTCGCGCCACTCGCCGAGAACGTCGCGTACATCCTGCGCGCCGCCGACGATCACCTGCGCGGCCTCACCGCCGATGGCGAAGCCGAGCCGTCGTTCTCGCTCGCGCGCGATCTCGTGCTCGGCGCGGGTTACGACTTCCTCGGGCAAGAACACTCCGAACAAAGCGAGTTCCGCGACGACAAGCTCGCCCAGCTCGACACCGCGCAAGCGTTGCGCCGCGCCATCGCGATGGCCCGAAGGTTCGCGCGACCCTCCCGCGAGGATTACCTGGTCTGCGCGCGTGGGTTTCCGCTGTCGCGGTGGCGGGAGCTACGAAGGCATGTCCTCGAGAGTGCCGTTGCATGGGGGATCTGGATGGGACCGGAGCTCGCCCAGGTTGCGGTGTCCGAGGGTCTCGCACGATCCCGCCGTGATCTGATCATGAAGCTCGATGCGGGCTTCGATGCGTTGCGGCGACACGAGACAGCTTTCGATATCGATGCGGATGCCGCTGAAGACAACCTGACGTCGATCGCCGAGGAGGCGAGGGCACTCGGAGTCGAGATCCGCCGCAAGAGTAACGGCGCGATCAAGAGCGAGGAGCACTCGGTCGTCTCCGGATCGATCGAGCGCACGCCCCCAGCGCAAGCGGCGCGTCCCAAGCCGATCGACGAGCTGATCGCGCTGCTCGATGACAAGAAACATCGAATCGCCGCCGCACTCGAGCTCTGCGACCGTGGCGATCCGCGCGCCGCCGCGCCGGTCGTCAACGCCGTCAAGAAGATGAGCCGTGCCGAGGCCGTTCGCGTCCTCGGCAAGACCGTCAAGCTTGGAGCGGCCGCGGCCCCGCCGCTGGTCGAGGGCCTCGGCAGCAGTAAGGCCTATCTGCGCCATGGCTGCGCGCTCGCGCTGGGCCTGTTGCGTACCGACGAGGGTACCCACGCGGTGATCGAGGTGCTGATCACCGAACCGACCGAGATCTGGCGCGAGATCGCGCGGGCGATCGGCCAGATCGGTCCGACCGCGCTGATGCCGCTTGCGAGCCATGTCGGCCGTCTCGGGGACAAGCTCACGCCGCAGGTCCAGGAGCGGGTGTCGTGGGCAGCTGCCCACATCGGCGTGCGTGGAGGCAAGACCGCTCTCGAGCAAATGGCCGCTGGGCAGAGCGTGATGGCTCCGATCGCGAAACTGGCCCTCGGGCTGCTGTCGACGGCGGCGCAGGACGAGGTCCGGGTCAGGCCCGACCAGCCGGGACGCGACGTGACGGTCAATCGTGCGTTCTCGCGCCGATTCTTCGAGGCGATCGAGGCTGGCAACCCGGCCGCCGCACAGGCGCTGCATGACCTCGAGACCTCGAGTCCCATGGAGATGCTCGATGACTCGGACCTCATTGCAGAGGAAGAGGATGAGGCCGAGCTAGACGAGTCGGATCTGATCCAGACGTAACCTCCGGAACCGCTCGACTTCAGGTATCATCGATCGGCCGTACATGAGGATCGGGATCTTTTCCGACGTCCACGCGAACATCGAAGCGATGAGCGCGGTGATCGACGCGTTCAAGTCGGAGCGCATCGACAAGTACGTTTGTATCGGTGATGTCGTCGGATACGGCGCGTCTCCGAACGAGTGTTGTGATCTGATCCGCAAGACCGCGGCGTTCACGATCCTCGGCAACCACGATGCGGCGGTCGCCGGCCGCATGGATTATTCGTACTACTACGACGCTGCACGCCAGGCGCTCGACCTGCACGCGCGCCAGCTGACCCCAGAAAATCTTGAGTGGCTGCGCCTCCTCCCTTACGAGGTCCGCGAAGGCGACATCACGTTCTGCCACGGCTCGCCGATCAACCTCGAAGAGTTCGAGTACATCTTCTCGGTCGAGCAAGCGACTCGCTGCCTCGACATCTGGGACGAGCTCGGCGCCGTGACATTCATCGGCCACTCGCACCTGTGCAAGTCATTCGCGTTGACGCGCGATGAAGTGTTCGAGGTCGTCGCGACAAAGTTCGTGATCCGGCCGGAGCATCGCTACATCATCTCGGTTGGCTCGGTCGGCCAACCGCGCGATTACGACAACCGCGCGAGCTACACGATCTACGACACCGAAGAGCGCACGTTCGAGTTCAAGCGCGTCGCCTACGACATCGACGCCGCAGCGCAGAAGATCTTCGCGGCCGAGCTCGAGCGGAACTTCGGTAATCGCCTGTTCCTGGGAGTTTAGCCATGATCTCGAACCGGGTGCTGCTGTGCGCGATGTTGGTTCTCGTCGGCTGCGACAAGACGAAGCAAAAGCCAACGGCCGAGCTCACCGGCTGCGACCGCTATGCGCAGATGGAAGTGCTGTGCGGCTCGACCAAGGGCGAAGGCGTCCGGGACGTCGCGCACGAGTACTGCGAGAAGGCGCAAAAAGACCCGAAGGACGTCCTCAACAAGATGATCGCGCTCGAAGCGAAGTGCGCGCAGACGACGACCGAGTGCGCGCCGTACGCGGCGTGCATCGAGAAGACCAAGAAAGCTACGTCGCCGTTCGATCCGTGACCACCGGCCTAGGGGTCGCGGCGTAGCGCGGCCTGTGCGAAGTGCATCTGCTGCTCGCGCGCCGTGTCGAGTTCCTCCTTGTCGAGGACGCCGTCGCGGCGCATCGCGCGCAAGATGATGTCGACGCGCGCCGCGCTGTCGGAATCGAGGGCGCCGGCGTGGCGCACGCGGCGGCTCATCGATTGAGGCTCCGAGGTCATCGCGGCGAGGAAGGCGGCCTGGCGGATCGACAACTCGCGCGGGGTCGAGTCGAACCAGTAGCGCGCGGCGGCTCCGATCCCGAAGATGTGAGGGCCGAGCTCGATCACGTTCAAGTAGCGCTCGAGGATCGTCTTCTTGTCGAGCCGCGCTTCGAGGCGCCAGGTCAGGATCGCTTCCTGGATCTTGCGATCGACGCTGCGGCGCTGTGTGAGGAACGCGTTCTTGACCAGCTGCTGACTGATCGTCGAGCCACCGCGCGCGAGCCGGCGATCGCGCAGATCGATCTCGAGGCTGCGCGCGATCTGGTGCACATCGAAGCCGTGATGATCGGCGAACCGCGCGTCCTCGGCCGAGGTGAACGCACCGCTGACAAACGAGGGAACGCGACGGAGCTCGGACCAGCCTGGCGCGCCGGGACCGACCCGCGCATGCGTGCCATCGGCGTAGGTCTGATCCGTGATGCCGGCAAGCGCCGTGACGTCCGCGCCCGGAGGCTCGGCGGTAACCTCGCAGCGATTATCGAGCGACGTGTCGAGCTCGACGCCTTCGCCGAGAGGTGCCGCGAGATCGATCGCGAGATGACCGCGGCCGCCGAACATGCCGGTGGCGACCATGCCGTCGAGCGGTCCGCGGATCTCGACGGGGATCGACGTCACGAGGTCGGCGCACGGCGCGGAGGCCAGCTTGAGATCGAGCTGACCCGACACCGGCGTGCCGCGGCGTAGCCAGCCCGAAGCGGTCCAGTGCGCGGCGCCGATCGATAACGCGAGGCGCTCGACCGCGATCGCTTCGGGCGAGATCGCGAGCTGCGCGGCAATCCCGGCGGTGATCGCGATCGGCTGCGGTGCGATCGCTCGATGATCGAGGCGCATGCCTTCGATCGTGCCATCGGTGCTCAGCTGCACGGTGTCGCCGTGGCGCCGGATCGTCACCTCGCCGGTCGTTCGCGCGGACTCGAGGTCGACACCATGTGGCGCGAGCGAACCGAACGCTGCGAGCGGCACGCGATCGCCGCGCAACGTCAGCCCGAGGTCGCTGCCGTTCGGCGCGGACAGCTCCGCAGAGACCGCGCGCGGCACGCCGCCATCATCGATCGCAGCGCGTAGCTCGAGCGAGCCGCCGGCTTCGAGCCGTCCGATCGCGACGTCGCGAAGCGTGATCGTGCGAGACGCGATCGTGACCGTTCCGGTCCCGGCGACGGCGAGCACGCGCCCGAACTTGACGTGGGGCAGGGCGAGCTCGGCCGCGCTCCGCGCGAGCTCGATTTCGCCGTGGAGCTTGCCAACTCCGCCGGTGATTCGCACGCGGCCCGTGATCACGCGGACGCCACCCGCGTCGGGGACAAGCTCGACGTCATCGGCCGACACCTCGCCGACTCCGGCGACGTGCGCGGTCAACGTGCCGGAGCTGACGACGATGCGCCGCACGCGCGTGCTACCGGTTGGCCTGGTCGATCCAGAGTGAGCGAGCCTTCGCACGAGGCGGGCGAGATCAGAATCGCCATTGCCGTCCACCGCGAGCGAGACGCGCGGTCCTGCGACGCGAATCTCGTCGGCGCCGAGCTGACCTTCCAGCATCGACTGCAGCGCGACCGAAGCTTCGATCGCATCGGCGGCGAAGACGACATGCGAGTCCGCGGGTTCAACGAGCTCGACAGCGAGCAGCTTGATCGTCCCCGTGAGATCGGCATCGACACCGCCGATCCGCGCGCTCACTCCGCCTGCGGATCCGAGGTGGGCCGCGAGGTCGTCGGTTCGTCCACCGACCAACGCATGCGCGCCGATCGGCACACCGAGCGCGAGCACGGTGGTGGCGGCGAGAATGCGGCGCTCGCGGCTCATTCAGTGCGTGTTGGGTGCGGCTTCACGGCGATCCTCGCCGATGAACGTGCGCTGGATGACCCGGCGCTCGCCGTTGCCTCGGCGGGTGGCCAGCGATGCGCCCGCGAGCATCAGCTCGCAGAGCTCGCCGAACGAGATGCCCGCGGCATCGGCGATCTTCGGCAGCAGGCTCGTCGGCGTGAGCCCCGGAACCGTGTTGACCTCGAGCACGAACTCGTTGCCCGAGTCCGAGACGATCATGTCGACGCGCGTCGCGCCGTGGCAACCGAGCGCCATGTGTGCGCGCAGCGCTTGCGCGAGAACTCCTCGGTAACGTTCCGGCGACAGCCGCGGCGGTACGAAGTAATCGGTGGCACCGCGCGTGTACTTGTTCGCGTAGTCGTAGAAACCCGCGCGCGGCGCGATCTCGACCGCTCCGAGCGTCCGATCTTCGAGCACCGCGACCGAGACTTCCTTGCCCGCGATGAATCGCTCGACCAGGATCTCGTCGTCGAAGCACAGCGCGCGTTCGATCGCCGGGCCGAGCTCGTCGAGGGACTGACAGATCGCCACGCCGACAGAGCTGCCTTCACGAATCGGTTTCACGACGCACGGAAATCCAAAATCTCCGTGGACGCCGGCCAGGTCGTTCGTCTCGGCCGCGGTCAGCGTGTAGTAGGCGGGCGTCGGCAGATTGTGGAGGCGGAACAGCTCCTTTGCCTTGCCCTTGTGCATCGCGAGAGACGACGCCATGACGTCGGATCCCGTGTAGGGAATGCCGAGGAGCTCGAGGAGGCCCTGGATGCAGCCGTCCTCGCCCCAGCGGCCGTGGAGTGCGATAAAGGCGACGTCGATCTGCTCCTGCCGGAGTGCGACGTCGACGTCGCGATCGACGTAGATCGGGACGACCTCGTGGCCTCGCTCGCGCAGGGCGGTGAGCACGGCCTCGCCGGTTCGTAGCGATACCTCACGCTCACTCGACAGACCCCCCAGCAACACACCAATCTTGCGGGACTGCATCTAACGGCTCCTTTGATCATAGGAACGCTGCACGTTCCCCTCGTATTGCGACGCTACGGTGCCAAGATCGCGAGGGCAATTTTTCGCCTACGGGAATCCCCACGTAGGCCGCGCCTTGACGCTGGTTCGATGCGCGGGGTACGAAGCACGCGATGAAGAAGAAAGGGAATGCCGACGAAGCTGTGACCGAGGCCTCCGGGGCCGAGGACGGCACGCGCCGCGGCGCGAGTGGCGGGAAGAAGGCGGGGGGCAAGAAGCCCGCGGCGAAGAAGGCACCCGAAAAGAAGAAGCCGGCTGCCAAGAAGCCGGCCGCGCGCGGCAAGAAGGACGGCGAGCCACGCACGCGCCAGGCGACCGAACCGCAGCCGATCAGCGAACCGATGCAGGCGGCAGAACCGGCGCCGCCGCCGGCATTCGACGAGATCGAAGATGCCGATATCGTCGCCGAGACCCCGGCGGAGCCGCCGCCGACGCGAGAAGCCATCGACGAGCAGCCGGCCGTGGCCGCCGCGCCGATGAGCGCTGAGGAGCTAGAGCTCGCCGCGATCTACGGCACCGACGCCGCCGCACCGGCGATCGCACACGCCGAATATCAGGATCGGCAGACCGCCGACGAAGATCGGCCGATGATGCCGGAGATCAACGCGCGCGACGAGCGCAAGCAGCGGTGGGAAGACCGCCGGGACCGCCGCAAGTCTCGCCGTGACGAGCGCGACCGCGATCGCCAGCAGCGGCGCGATGACCTCGGCGCACGCCCGCCCCAGGCACCGGGACAGCCGCAGCAGCAGCAGCGGACTCAAGAAGCCGGCCGGCCGCAAGAACAGCGCCCGTACAATCAGCCACGCCCGCCGCAGGGCGCGCCGGGGCAGCCTCGCCCACAGCTCAACATGCCGATCCAGGCGCCGGTCAACGGGACCGAGGCCGACGGCCACGCGCGCGTCGGGACGCCGCTCGGCGATGCAGCGGCGGCGGTGTTTCAGCAATTGCGCAACGGTCAGCCGATGCCGGTCCGTCAGCTCGCCGCGATGATGCGCAAGCGCAGCCTCGTCCAGCAAGATCCCGAGCAGCTGTGGCCGCAGCTCAAGGCCGAGCTCCTCGGCGACGAGCGCAGCTACCGCGCGCTCGGCTTGCGTCCTCGCATCGTGTATCGCGGGCGCGATCTGTTCGCGCCCGGTCCCGTTGCGATGAGCACGACTGCGGATGCCGAGGCCGGCGTCGCGAATGCACTGTCGCGGCTACAGAGCGCGACGCACAGGGCGCTCTCGGTTCGCATCGCGAAGGCGAGCGCGGCTGGGTTCGAGCGGCTGATCCATGCGTATCTCGTCGCCGCCGGATATCGCGACATCGATTGGGTGAAGCGTGTCGGTGGTATCAGCTACGCGGCGGCGACGGCTCCGGGCCTCGAGCGAACGATCCTGATCTCCGCGCGTTCGGGCGATCAGCCGATCGATCGACGTGGCATCGGTGAGCTCCGGGTCGGCGTCGAGGCGAAGAACCTCGTCGCCGGGATCTTGTTCTCGGCGCGCGAGCTATCCGAGGATGCGGAGCGCGAGCTCGAGCGCGCCGGCCGATCGATCTCGGTCGTGTGCGGCGATCAGCTCGTCGGCGCGTTCGTTCACGCCGGGGTCGGCGTCGTCAGTGCGGCAGCACCGCTGCACTATCTCGACGATCAGCTGCTCGACGAGCTGCTCGCGGGGTGAGCATGCTCGCGTGGTCTTGGCTCGGGCGCGCCGATTACCGGCGCGTCCTTGCCGATCAGCTCGCGCTGCGCGAGCGCGTCTGGGCAGGAGGGGAGGGCGCGGTGTACCTCTGCGAGCACCCGCCGGTGATCACGCTCGGACGCTCGGCGAACATCGCGAACGTGCTCGCCGCGGGTGACGTGCCGGTCGTGCAGATCGAGCGCGGCGGTGACGTCACGTATCATGGACCCGGTCAGCTGATGATCTATCCGATCGTGCGGCTGCGCGCGGGCGTCGTCGATTTCTTGTCGCGAATCAGTGCTGCGATCGCCGAGGCGTGTGCAGTGTTCGGCGTCGCGGGCGCGGAGTTCCGTCGCGATCCCGCCGGCGTGTGGCTCGGCGATCGAAAGCTCGCCGCGTGCGGCATTCACATCGGGCGCGGCGTCAGCGTGCACGGCTTCGCGCTGAATATCGCGACGCCGCACGATGCATGGCTGCGAATCCGGCCGTGCGGCCTCAGCGTCCCGCAGGTCTCGCTCGCCGACGTGCTCGCCGAGCGGCAGGTGACGGTCGAGCAAGTCGCCGCCGAGCTTGGACCACGCCTCGTGCGCGCGCTGCTATAACGAGCGCCGGATGCCGGAGAGCGGGGCCAAACCAGCGCGAGTCGTCGTGCTGTACAACACCGACTACGACACGGAGGATTCGCTCCCGGGCATCGATGCGAGCTCGGTCGAGACCTCCGCGCGCTCGATCACGGCCGCGCTCGAGGAGATGCATTACCAGGTCGAGCTCGTCGGCCTGCACGGCGCCGAGGTGTTCGACGTGATTCGGCGGCTTCGCGAGTCGAAGCCGGATCTCGTGTTCAACCTGTGCGAATCGATGGCCGGCGAGCCGTGCAACGAGCCGACGTTCGCGGGCCTGCTCGATCTCTATCGCATCCCGTATACCGGCGCGGATCTCCAGGCGCTCGTGATGTGCCTCTACAAGCAGCGCACGAAGGAGGTCCTGATGTCGCGCGGGATTCCGACGCCGCCTTATCGCTACTTCACGACCCTCGCGGCCCTCGAGGATCCGTCCCTCGAAGCGCTCGACTACCCGTGGTTCTTGAAGCTCGCGCACGAGGACGCCTCGGTCGGTATCACCGAAGCAAACCTCGTGACGTCCGTCGGGGCATTGCGGGCGCGCGCGACGGAGCTGATGACGACCTACGAGCAGCCCGTGCTCGCCGAGCGCTACATCGACGGGCGCGAGATCAACGTCACGATGATCGGCAACGGCGAGGCTCCCGAGACGCTTCCTCTGCACGAGATCGACTTCGCGGCGATGCCGGGCGACCGGCCGAAGATCGTGAGCTACGCGGCGAAGTGGGAAGAGACTCACGTCGATTACGCCGGAACCAAGCCGGTCAAGATGCGCGATGCGAGCGCCGCGATGGTTCGCGAGATCGAGCGCGTCGGTCGCGCGTCGTGGGTCGCGCTGGGCCTGCGCGATTACGGTCGCGTCGATCTTCGCGTCGATGCCGCGGGGACACCGTGGGTGATCGACGTCAATCCCAACCCCGACATCTCGCCCGATGCCGGCGTCGCGCGGTCTGCGGCGGTCAAGGGCATGTCGTACGCGCAGCTGATCGATCGGATCGCGCAGATCGCGTGGCGCCGGATCCGAGGCATCGGATGATCCGCGACCTCCGCGCCGGCGATCGCGAAGCGCTCGCGGTCATCCTCCGCGGCGACGAGGCGTTTCGAGCAGACGAGGTCGCGGTCGCACTCGAGCTGATCGATGGGGCGCTCGCGGGCGATCCGGACTACGTCGTGCTCGTCGCGATCGCCGACGAACAGATCGCCGGTTACGTGCTGTACGGACCGACGGCGATGACGCGCGCGACGTTCGATCTGTACTGGATCGTCGTCGAACGGCGCGCTCGAGGTCGCGGCCTCGCACGTGCGCTGGTCGGCGCGATGGAAGCGGCGATCCGCGCGCGCGGCGGCCGCAACATTCGCGTCGAGACGTCACCGTCCGACGCACACGTCGCCGCGCGCAAGCTCTACGAGCGCCTCGGCTATCCGATCGCCGTCGAGCTGCCGGATTTCTACGCGCCGGGCGAAGCGTTACTGACCTACTACAAGCAGCTCTGAGCGCGGCTCGTGCGGCGTTACTTGGTGGCCTGTTGGCCCTGCGCGCACTTGCCGTCGCTCTGCGCACGCACGGCCTTCATGTCCTCGGTGCACGACGCGCGAACCTGATCGATCGTGCCCTGCGGCGCGTCGTGCATCGCCTGCCAGCCGGCGTTCGAAGCCTCGTACTTGCCTTTGATCGCATCGCGCGAGTCCTGGGGAATCGCTTCACAGGCGAGCGCCTCGACGACCGCCGTGTGGTAGGCGGCGCAGCTACGCGGTGCCCACGAGGGCAGCGTCGGATCGACCGGCGGCTCGTTCGGCTCGGATTCGGCGGACGCGAGTTGTGGGTTGTTCGCGTCCGTGTGGTTGTGACTGCAAGCGACGAGACCGAGGAGGAGCAGACCGAGCGTGAATTTCATGGCACGGACCCGGAGCACGTAACGTGCCGTACGCGACGCGCGTGCGAACGCGTGGTTGAGCAGCCGAGGTCGCGTGCGAAGGCGTCGCAGCGTGACAGAACCGCGCGGCGAGCAGGCTCGGCGCTGCTCGAGCTCCCTGCTGCAGGCCAGCGCTCACGGATTTCTACAACCGAGCGCGGGCAACGAGATCTCCGTGAGATCGCACAGACCACGTAGGGCGGACGCAACGCCAGTTCCGGATAACCCTGGTTGTCCGAGCGTTCCGTCCTTCGCGCCTTTGCGGCCACTCGGGGCCCGCGCGATTGCGGCGAGGCGATCCGTTTTCGACCACGCAGGTCAGTCGTCTTCGTCCGCGGCGTCTTCGCCGGCGAGCCGGCGCAGCTTCTTCTGCAGGCCGAAGCGCGACAGCCCGAGGAGCCGCGCCGCCGCGGTCTGATTGCTCTTCGCACGCGACATCGCGGCGGAGATGTACGCCTGCTCGGTCGCGAGCAGTGCGGGTTTGAGCCGGAGATCGTCGCCGACCGGTGGCTTCGCAGGCTCGGGTCGCCCGGCGACGGCGACGAGCGCCTCCGGCAAGTCGCCGAGGTCGATCACGTCGCCACCCATCGCGACACCTCGCGCGAGGGCGTTCTCGAGCTCGCGAATATTGCCCGGCCAACGATGTTGCGACAGCGCGCGTACCGCAGCGCGCGTCAGCCGCGGCGAGGACCGGCCGGCACAGAGCTGTGCGAGCAAGCGCTCGACGAGTAGCGGGATGTCGCCGTCGCGATCGCGCAGCGGTGGCACCGGGACCGCGATCACCTCGAGGCGGAACCGCAGATCTTCGCGAAACGTGCCGGCCGCGGCGAGCTCGGCGAGGCTGCGCTGGCTCGCTGCGACGACACGGACATCGACCTTGCGCGTCTTGTTATCGCCGACGCGGCGGATCATGCCGTCCTGGAGCACCCGCAACAGCTTGGCTTGCATCGCGGGACTCGTATCGGCGATCTCGTCGAGGAACAGCGTGCCGCCGTCGGCGACTTCGAACAGACCGCGGCGATCGCGATCGGCGCCGGTAAATGCGCCACGCACGTGTCCGAAGAGCTCGCTCTCGAGCAGCGGCTCGGGGACCGCGCTGCAGTTGATCGCGACGAACGCACCGTCGCGTCGTGGACCGTTATCGTGGAGCGCACGCGCGACGAGCTCCTTGCCGGTGCCGCTCTCGCCGACGATCACGACAGGCAACGAGGTCGCCGCCGCGCGGTCGACGATCTCGAGCATCCGCATCGTCGCGGGCGACCGACCGACGATCCGGTCGTAGCGGTGACGCAGGCGATCGCGATCCGGCAGGTCCGCCTTGACGCGCACGAGCTCGGCGTCGCGGTCGGCGAGCTCGGAGCTGAGCCGGCTATTGAGACTGTCGACCTCGCGCGTCGACCGCCGGAGATCATCCGTGAGGCGCGCATTCTCGATCGCGATCGCCGCGATGTCGGCGAGCTCACCGAGTACCGTCGCGGCGGCATCATCGAACGCACCGCCTCGCAGTCGGTGATCGACATAAATGCAACCGGTGACCACGCCTCGCTGGCGCAGCGGCACCGCGAGCACCGAGCGCAAGCGCAGCGCGGCGACCGACGCAGCGACCGCGAATCTCTCGTCGATGCCGGCATCGACCGTGAGCACGGGCTCGCCCGTCTGCGCCGCGCGCTCCGCGATCGACCGAGACATTCCTAGCGCGCTCACACCGCCGAGCGTGCTCACACCCCCGAGCGCGCTCACACTGCTCGCGCCGCTCGCGTTCGCAGGAGCTTCGAGGTCGCCCATCGCGAAGTTGCGCGACACGACCGCCGCGAGCTCGCCATCGGGCTGGCGCAGCAGCAAGAATCCGCGCTCGGCTGCGGTTAGCTCGATCGCCGTGTCGATCACTTCGTCGAGGATTCGGTCGACGTTCGCTTCGGTGTTCAGCCGGCGCGACAGCGTCAGGAGACGTCGCAGGTGCGCCGCGCTGTCTTCGTGGCGAACCGATCCCATCGGTGCTTGGTCGCCGGCGGGCAACCGCACGAGATCCGAGTCCGCTTCGAGCGCCGCGCGAAACGCCGGCGCAGCGGCGGTGACGAGCGCGCCATGCGCCGACCGCGCGCGATCAGCCTCGCTGCGAGCGAGGGCGGCGTCACGCCCGCGCTGTGCAAGCTGTGCTGCGACGGCGTGGCCGCGAAATGCGCGCTCGAGGCGATCGCTGTCGGCCGCACGAACGGCGACTTCTGCACATGCGCGCGCGAGCGCGATCAGCTCCGCATCGCTCGGCCGGCGCTCCGGCGTGAAGTCGCGCACGGCCGGCCGTGCCGGATCGCGAAGGGCCTGATGCGAGCCGCTATCGCGGAACGCGCGATGCGAGTTGGCATCGGCAAGCGCCGGATGCGAGCCACTTTCACGGAGCGCTGACTGCGTGCCGCTGTCGCGCAGCGCGCGGTGCGAGGCGCTGTCGCGCAAACGGCCCGACCACGTGCCGGCCTCCACCTCGGAGCGCCGCAACGCGAGCCGGCCGCGCGCGATCACCCAACGATCGCGATCGTCGTCGCTCGTGGCGAGTTGTTCGACGTCTGCCTCGACGGCATGGCCGGCTTCGGCGAGCGCGATATACGAGCTGACCTGTGCGTGGGCATCGCCGCGCTCGAGCGCGATCGCGAGGGCGTCGCGATAGCAGCGCTCGGCGAGGGACTCGTCGCCGAGCTTGCGGCGGGCGTCACCGAGCACGAGCAACGCGAACGCTCGCAGGTGAGGCGCGCCATCGGCGCGTGCGACGGCGGCCTCGGCGGCGACGCGCGCTTCATCGGCTTGGCCGACGGCGAGCAAGGCATTGCCGCGATTGAGATCGGCGGCGACCTGTTCGGTCGTCGCACCGAGATCGGCGAACACGCGACCCGCTGCCGCGAGGCGGGGCAGGGCCTCACTCGCGCGTCCGCGCTCGGCGAGTGCCGTGCCGAGGTTGAGCTCGGCGGTCGCGGCGGCATGAACCTCGCCGACCTCCGCGAGCCGGCGCGCCGCCTCACGATACCGATCGCTCGCGAGTCCGAGCTGACCTCGCTGCTGCGCGACCATGCCGCGCAACGACAGCGCCCTGCCGACGGCCGCCGCGTCGCCCGATGCCGTGCCGCCGACCTCGAGCGCTGCGAACGCGCGATCGGCTTCGTCGAGCTCGCCGAGATAGAACGCCGCGAGCCCGGCGGCTTCCGCGCGGAGGCCCGTCAATGGACCGCCACCGGCAATGGCGACGCGTCGAGCGTCGGCGAACCGCGATCGCGTGACGAGCAGCCGCGCAAACGTCCCGGCGATCTCGGCATGCTCGGGGTCCTGTGCGTGGAGCTTCGCGAGCGCGCGTTCGGCCGCATCGAGATCGCCGGCGCGCTGCGCCGCACGGGCGACGACGAGCTGTGTCTCGGTCGGATCTGCGCCGGCCGCGTGCGCGTTGCGCGCGAGCGTCTCGACCTCGCGATAAGCGCCGGCGACGGCCGCTGCGCGCGCCGCGACAAGACCCGCTCGGGCCGGTGCCGCCGCGATCGCGCGTATTGCCAGCGCGCGTGCGCGGTCAGGGCGTCCCCGCGCGAGCAGTTGATCCGCGACCTCGCATGCGAATTGTGCGCGTTCGCCGTCGAGCGGCGCGCGATCGAGGAGCGCCGCGAGCGCATCGGGTGGCGCGCCGTGTTTCCCGGCGATCACCGCGTTCAACGCGCCCGCCGCGAGCAGCGCCGCCGCGCGCGGATCGAGGCCTTCCGCGGCTTCGGCGGTCGCGCGATCGATCGCTAGCTCGTCACCTCGTCGGCGCACGAGGCCCGCGCGCTCGAGCTCGACGACTTCTGCGAGGCCGAGCTTGTCGGCGGCGTCGCTACGCGCCGTCGCGAGCGCGCGATCGAGCCGAGCGCGGCCACCCCACACGGCGAGCGCAACGGCCAAGCGGCGTGCACCAACACTGACGGCCGCGAGCTGTCGCGAGCGCAGCTCCGCGGCGCCGCGGGTCGTCCGCGCCGCCCAATCGATCGCATACGGATTCGCCTCGCCGGCGATCGATCGCAAGAGCTCGACCGCGGTCAGCGCAAGCCCGCCACTCGCTTCGTGCAGTGCGTGGATCCAGGTCCGTGGCGGCTCGCCGCCGATCATGCGTGCAGCGAGCTCGCGCACGCCGTCGAGATCGAGCAGGGGCACCGCGTGAGTCGCGACGTCCGCACGCGCAGCCGTCGCCTGATCGACGATCACGATCGCCGCGCGATCACCTCCGGTTCGCGCGAGTGCGGCGACGAGCTCGCCGGCGCGCGGATCATCGCCGAGCTCGAACACGACGATCGCCGCCGCTTCACGTGCCGCACGTGCGACCCGCTGAATGAAGCCGCGTGCGTCCTGTGGCGTGGCGCGCGCCGACACCGTCGCCGCGACCTCGTCGAGAGAACCGGCGATCACCGATGTCGCCTGACGCCGGTGCGCGACCTCGGCGAGCTGGAACTGGCGAAGCGCTCCGTCGACGAGCTGGCGCGCCCCGGACGCGGCCACGCCCGCGACCACGTGGACGCCACTGCCGAGCCCGCGCGCGAGCGTGTCGATGATCGGCTTCGCACCCGGCCACGCGGCGGGAGCCGGCGGCGCGCCGACTTTGGGCCGCGCTCGGCGGGCGAGCCCGGTCGCGATCACCGGCGCCAGCTGATCGAGCTCCTCGAGCACCGCGAGCGCAGATGCCGGACGCGCGTCGGCGTCGCGAGCGAGCAGGCGACGGATCAGATCCGCCATCGGCTGTGGCACACCGGTGACAGCCGGCGGCGACGCACCCGCCACGATCTGCTGGACGAGCTCGCCGAGTCCCGCTGCTTCGAACGGCGGCCTACCCGTGACGAGCCGGAACATCGTCGCGCCGAGCGCATAGAGGTCACTCCGCGGTTCCACGTGTCCGGCGAAGGCTTCGGGCGCCATGTATTGCGGCGTACCGCGCGCACCACCCCCACTCGCGAGGCCGAGATCGACGAGGACACCGCGCAGCCCTGCCGGTTGTTCGACGACGAGCACGTTCGCGGGCGCGACATCGCCATGCACGAGCCCGGCGGCGTGAATCACCGCGAGCGCGCCGGCGACGTCGGCCATCAGCGACCACACCGAGCTCGGGTCCTGCCACACGCGCGCGTCGCTGCGACCACCGGAGATCCACTCGGAGATGAAGAACGGCGCACCGGCGGCGATCTCCTCGATCGGCTCGGACGTTCGGCCGACTTCGAACACGCGCGGGAGCGAAGGGTGCTCGAGGCGCGCGAGCTGCTCGAACTCGTCGAGCAGCCAGCCATCTCGTCCGGCGCCGATCTTGAGCGCCCGCGGCTCGGAGCCCTGCGAGTCGATCACCTTGAACACGCAGCCGAAACTTCCGCGGCCGATCAGCTCGACGACCCGATAGCGGCCGATGAGCATCGCGCTCGAACGCGGAAGTGGAGACACCACAGCACCATGTCAACGAGATTGGCACCCCATGTCAACATGATTGACTAAGTGGATCCTCACCGTCGGGGAAGATGTATCGGAATCTGGCTATGTTATGGTCGGTCCCGTGCCGGACGACGACAAACGGCGTCGTCTCGGTGACGAGACGAAGAGCAGGATCGCCGACCTGTCTTCGGGCTGGACGGTGGAGTCAGCCGAGCCGGGCGCCACTCCGGACATCGAGCCGGCCCCCGCCGCGCCTCGAAAAAGGCCGCGCACGATGCCGCCGCCTCCCCCGGGATCCGCCGAGCGCAAGGCTCTCGAAGAGGTGATCGTCGCGACCAAAGAGCCTCCGGCGGTCCCCCGGATCGCGCTCGGCGATGTCAAACGTGACGCGAGCGCGCCGGTTGCAGCGCCCGTCGCGGACGGTCGTTCCGGAAGCGTTCGGCCGAAGGTTCCGACGGCACCGCCGCCGATTCCGCGCAGCAAGCCGGCGTCGCGGCCGCCGATCCCAAAGGCGGCCGACCTCAGCGGCCCGATGATCGCGAGCGGATCCGCCACGAGCGGCGCGATCCCGAGCACGCACCTCGCGAGCAAGAGCGGCCCAACCGCGCAACTGCCC
>JAQBQF010000287.1 GCA_028287115.1 Myxococcales bacterium | reverse complement strand
GCGCCTTGCGCCTTCCGCGTCGCCGACGGCCCCGTCGCGAAGGTGATGGAGTCGGGCCTGCAAGCACTGCTGCAGGGGCGGGAAGCGCTCAAGACCGAAGGCCCCGACGATGTCGGAGACTTCGATCTCGTCGACTCCGTCAATCGCGCGCTCGAACGCGTCAAGGAACGCGAGACCTCGAACCTGCGCCGCGGCCTCGCGTACCTCGGCACGGTCGCCTCGGCGACGCCGTTCATCGGCCTCCTCGGCACGGTCGTCGGCATCCTCGGGACGTTCCAGCTGCTCAAGGGCGGCACCGTGACGATCACCGAGATCGGCCCGAAGATCTCCGAAGCACTCGTGTCGACGGCGCTCGGCCTCGCGGTCGCGATCATCGCGGCCATGTCGTTCAACTTCTTCACGTCGCGCGTCGAGCAGTTCGTGATCGACATGAATGACGTGTCGTCCGAGTTCATCGACCACGTACTGCGCGAGGGTCGGGGCTAAGACCGTGCCTGTCGTTGATGATGATGCACTGACCACGCCGGTCACGAAGCTCGCCCCCAAGGCGAAGCCTCGGAACGGTGGGGGCCCACACAAGCACCGTCGCTGGCGCTTGTCGGGCAACAAGAAGCCGCACATCGATGTCGTCCGCAACGACATCAACGTGACGCCGCTCGTCGACGTCATGCTCGTGCTCCTCATCATCTTCATGCTGATGACGCTGATCATGGGCCGCGGCCACGACGTCAAGCTGCCGGGCGGCCGCAACTTCTCGCAGGAGAAGGACAAGATGCAGCCGGTGATCACCGTCGATCTAGAAGGCGAAGAGGCGATCCTCTACTTCGAGAAGGAGCGCATCGGGCCGCTGTCCGAAGAGGCCAAGCTCAAGGAGATGGGCAGCCGCGTCGAAGCCGCGTGGGCCGTGCCGAAGAACAAGGAAGGCGCCAACCGCGTCTATCTCAAGGCGAACACGCAAGTTCCCTACGGCAAGATGTACCCGCTGCTCAAGTACCTTCACGAGAGCAGCCTGAGCCTCGACACGATCGATCTCGCGATCGCCAAAGAGGCGGGGGAGAAATAACGCCATGGGGATGAGTACCGGTGGCAACAAGGGCGGCGTTCAGAGCGAGATCAACGTCACGCCGCTGATCGACGTTCTCCTCGTGCTCCTGATCATCTTCCTCGTCGTGATGCCGATCATGATGAAGATGGAGACGCTCCAGGTTCCGCGAAAGATCACGGACCAGGAGATGGTCGCGTCGGATCTGACGCAGCTCACGGTCAAGGTCAAAGACGACCTGTCGATCGTCTACAGCGAGAACGAAAAAGAGCAGACGATCGTCGCCGCAGACCTCGTCAAGACGCTGCGCGCGCGCCTCGACATGCTGCATACCGGCAATGACAAGGTCGTGTTCGTCGACTTCGACGACGGCGTGCAGTGGGCCACCGTGGTCTCGACGATGGATACGATCCGCGCGATCGCGGCGGACGTGAACCACGACGAGATCAAGGTCGCGCTCAAGGTTCGCGAAGACCAGCCGCCGAAGTAATCCGCGACGGAGCGTGACGGCTGGGGTGGCTAGTCGAATAGCCACCCCGGTACGCCTTGAGACAGATCGCACGTCGTAAGTCGGGTGGTGACGTTCGTTCGCTGGGGTGCGACACCTCGTGCGACTCGTCGCGATGCTCTGTCACGTGCCGTGATCGGAAGTGCGGGTCAGCGCCACAACCGTCGGTGATACAAGGCGTGAACTACCTTGACAACTTTGACGCACTCTCGCTACAAGCGGTCGAATTTTGAGTGTTTGCGCACCCAGTGGAAGGGGAGCCATTAGCCCATGTCTTCAAGTCTAACCATCACACGTGCTGTCATTTCGCTCGCTGCGATCCTCGCGGTCGCGGGGTGCACGGATACGACCAGCGCCACGAGTCTCAATCCTGACGGTCCACCGATGATCGAGCAGGTGCGGATGTCGGAGAGCTACGCGACCGACATGACCGGTCTCAACTTCAGCGCACGGCGCGTGTTCGCGTTCGGCAGCCATCCGAAGGCGACCGCGAACGACGAGCATCCGGTGACGTCTGCACAGGCCGTCGGGCAGAAGTTTCGGATCATCATCGACGAGCTCCTCGTCGGTAACAACCTCGAAGAGATCTCCTGTCGCGCGCCGGTTGACTCGGATGCGTGGGGCCGAGTGCCGGTCGGCGCGACGCCCGATGACATCGCAAAGTGCGCGGTCCAGAACGACCTGCTGAAGGCGTCGTGCGTCGGCGACCACCGCGTTTGCCTCTGCGAGAAGGACACCGGCTGCGGTGGCACGATGGGGACGTCCACTTTCATCGCGAAGGGCGACCCGGTTGGCGTGCTCGATACGAACGAAGACGGCGCGGCCGATGACTCGCGATTCATTGCGGGTGCGGTCGGAATCAAGTGCGGATCGATCGACGTCCCGATCGACCTCGACAGCAGCTACTGGAATCCCTCCGGCGATCAGCAGGTCCCCGCGACGGGTGGCTTCGATGCTCTCGGTCCGGCGATCGTGCTCGTACCGAACGGCGCGCTGCCGACCAACATCACCTGCGGGCTGTCGTTTGACCCCTCGGTTGTCGACAAGCAGGGCAACGCGGTTTGCGCGACCAGCGATGGCAGCGTCACCGGTAGCTGCACCCCCGGTGATGTCAGCGCGTTCACGTTCAAGTCCGAGGCACTGCGCGTGACGCTGCAGGGCATCTCGGACAATGACACCGGTATCCCGCGCACCGATCCGGTCGTGATCGTCGCGACCGCGCCGGTCGACCCAGCTTCGATCAACGGGATCACGATGACCCAGAACGGCACGGCCTTCACCGGGTTCACGATCTCGTTGAGCACCCCGACGACGATTCGTCTGACGCCGACAGCGCCAACCGGTCTCGCGGCGACGACGCCGTACACGGTCACGGTCCCGGTCACGCTCAAAGACGCGTTCGGCCAGCCTCTGCCGGCGCCGGTAACCTTCCACTTCACCACGGGCGCGACCTAGTTAAAGAGGCCTGTCATGAACAACGCGCGCAAAATTATCTTCGCGGCCGTGCTCGGCAGCTCGAGCCTCTTCGCTCCTTTCATGCTTTCGACGGCGCACGCGCAGTCGACGACCACCGGCGCCATTCAGGGTGTCGTGACGGACAAGGCGACGGGTGAGCCGCTCGCCGGCGTCACCGTCGTCGTCACGTCGCCTGGCCTGTCGCAGACGCAGACGCAGATCACCGACGAGAAGGGGACGTACAAGATCACGGACCTCCCGCCGGGTGACTTCCTCGTGACGTTCTACTACGCGGACATCACCGTCGAGCAGAGCGGCGTCCATGTCGGCGTCAACAAGGTCACGCCGATCTTCCAGAAGATCAATCAGGCGGCGGCCGGCGGCGAGATCGTTCACGTCAAAGCGGAAGCGCCGACGATCGATCCGACATCGACCACGCAGGGCATCACGATCGACAAGAACTACATCAAGAACATCCCGGTGCCGGGCCGCACGTTCGAAGCGGCACTCGGTGCTGCAGCCGGTTCGCAGAACGACGGCACGGGCGTCTCGTTCTCGGGTAGCTCTTCGCTCGAGAACCAGTACTACGTCGACGGCGTCAATACGACCGGCCTGACGTTCGGTACGGTCGGCTCGCCGATCATCAACGACTTCATCGAAGAGATCGAGGTCATCACCGGCGGCTACAACGCCGAGTACGGGCGCGCGACGGGCGGTATCGTCAACGTCGTCACGAAGAGCGGCTCGAACGAGTTCAAGGGCTCGATCTTCGGTTACTACCAGCCGGGCTTCCTCACGGCCGCAGCCAAGACCACGCCGCGCAACGGCACCTCGATCGACTTTACCGCCAACACCGCGTACGACGCTGACTTCGGGTTCGAGCTCGGTGGTCCGATCATCAAGGACAAGCTGTGGTTCTTCGTCGGCGTCGCGCCCGCGTTCAAGCAGGTCGACTTCACGCGCACGACCAAGCGCCAGACGGACTGCCGCACGCTTGCCGATGTTGCCAACGGCATTCCCGAGGGCAACATCCCGGGGCTGTCGGCCTGCGACAAGAAGTACGCCGATTCGACGCCGGACTTCGATCCGAAGACCGGCTTCAACCTCCAGGACGTCGTCGACTCCGAGATTCGCAGCATCAACAGTCACACGTACAACGTCCTCGGCAAGATCAACTACGCGGCGACCCCCGAGCACCAAGGTCAGATCAGCGGTCAGGCGCAACCGTCTGGCTACCGTCAGCCCGGTCTCGACGGTCCCGCAGCCAACGGCTTCGTGGCGTCGCAGCTCACGACCGATCTGTCAGGCAAGTGGACATCCAAGTTCAACGACAACAAGACCGAGGTCGAGGCCGTCGTCGGCTGGCACCGTGACTCGGTCACCTCGGATGCGCTCGACCCGACGCTCCAGAACGAGCCGCTGCAAGTCCTCGAGAACGGCGACCTCTCGCACTGGGGACCGAGCTTCGGCGAGAGCGCGCTGACGAACAGCCAGTGCTTCGACGACACCAACCCGTCGAGCACGAAGGACCCGTATCCACTCATCACGAACTGTCCGATCAAGTCGCCGCGCGCATACGTGATCGGCGGCCCGGGGTCGATCAATCGTGACGTCGAGCAGCGCCGCGCCGCGAAGCTGTCGATCACGCAGCGCCTCAAGCTCGCAGGCAGCCACGAGATCAAAGCGGGTATCGACGCCGAAGATAACATCTCGGACAAGTCACGTTTGTTCTCGGGCGGTGAGTTCATCACGAACTACACCGGTCCGAATCCCACCATCTACGTCAATCGGTGGGTCCAGCTGACGAACATGACGAACACCGACCCGCGCTTCGATCAGACCTGCAACACGCCGGATCCCAACGGCGGCAATGGCGTCGGCAGCAACAAATCGATTTCGTTCAAGTGCGCTTATCTCAGCGGCACGCCTGGATCGCAGGGCACCCAGATCTCCGGCGAGACGCTCAACTGGTCGGCGTATCTCCGCGACTCCTGGCAGATCCAGCCGAACCTGACGCTCAACGCCGGCCTTCGCTACGAAGAGCAGTACATGCGGTACGCGAGCTTCCTGCGCAATACGACCGATCCTCTGACGAACGAGAAGCTCGGTACGAACGCGATGACCCTCAACGGTAACTGGGCCCCGCGGATCGGTCTCCTCTATGACTGGACGAAGGAAGGTCGCTCCAAGATCTACGGCCATTGGGGTCGGTTCTACGAGTCCGTTCCGATGGACATCAACGATCGTTCGTTCGGCGGCGAGGTCACGTACGAGCAGATCTATAGCGGCAAGGGATGCGGCGCCGTCGACCCCATGCTCAACAGCCAGAACGGCAAGAACTGCATGGGTCCGGCCGATCTCCGGGAGAGCTTGATCGGCGCGAGTGGCGTGCTCATCGCTCCCGGCATCAAGGCGCAGTACATGGACGAGCTGATCCTCGGCTTCGAGTACGAGATCATGGACGACCTCAAGGTCGGCGTCTCGTACCAGAACCGCGCGCTCGGTCGCGTGATCGAGGACTTCTCGACCGACGGCGCGAACACGTACATCATCGGTAACCCGGGCGAGTTCTCGGCTGACGAAGAGGCGAAGCTGGCGGATCGGATCATGCGGACCGACGATCCGAAAGAAAAGCAGCGGCTCCAGCACAACCTCGATCTCTTCAAGGGCAGCCGGATCTTCGACAAGCCGCGCCGCGACTACAACGCGCTGCAGTTCACGCTGACCCGCCGGTTCTCGAAGAAGCTCTATATCCAGGGCAGCTACACCTACTCGCGCACCGAGGGTAACTACCCGGGCCTCATCTCCTACGATAACGGCCAACAGGATCCGAACATCTCGTCGCAGTACGACCTCATCGAGCTGCTCGCGAACCGCGTCGGTCCGTTGCCGCAGGATCGTCCGCACTACATCAAGCTCGACGGCTACTACACGTTCGATCTCAAGAAGGCGGGCAGCCTGACGACCGGTATTCGTCTGCGCGCTCTCTCGGGCATTCCCGAGAACGCGCTCGCCGGTCACTGGCTGTACGGCGCCAACGAGTCGTTCCTCCTGCCGCGCGGCGAGCTCGGTCGTACGGACTTCGACCACGGCCTCGACATCCATCTCGACTACTCGAGGAAGATCAGCAAGAACATGACGCTGTCGGTGTTTGCGGACATCTTCAATATCTACAATCGCCAGGGCTCGGCCGGCGTCGACGACAACTACGCCCCGCAGGTCAAGCTGTCGTCCGGTGGTGGTCGCTCGGGCGCGATCCAGAACGCCAACCCGGTGTCCGGTGGTACCTACGACGATCTGATCTGGGTCAAGACGCTCGATACGAACGGCATCGAAGCGCCAGGCGGCGTACCGATCGGCCGCAACCCGAACTTCCAGAACACGAACGTGCGTTACGCGCCGTCGTCGGGTCGCCTCGGTTTGCGCCTGACGTTCTAATCTCGCGCAGAACAAACGTCAGCGCTGCGTGCTAGATACGCAGCGTGGATCGTCCAATCCTCAACCCCGAGCAGCGGGCCGCCGTCGAGCACGGTGACGGCCCGCTCATGGTATTGGCGGGGGCCGGGACAGGTAAGACTCGCGTGCTCGTCACGCGCATCGCGCGGCTGGTCGAGACCGGTGCCGAGCCGTGGTCGATCCTCGCGGTGACCTTTACGAACAAGGCCGCCGCCGAGATGCGCAATCGGCTGCGAGAGCTGCTCGGGGCGCGCGCGGACGCGATGTGGATCGGGACGTTCCACGCGACGTGTGCGCGCCTCCTGCGCAAGCACGGCCAAGCGGTCGGGCTCACCAAGAGTTTCGTGATCTTCGACGATGACGATCAGATGAAGCTCGTCGAGAAATTGCTGAAAGAGACCGGCTTCGACGAGCAGGTCTCCGCGCGCACCGTGTTGTCGCGGTTCGATCGGGCCAAGAACCGCGGCGTCGATCCTCGCGAGGCGAAGGTCGGCATCTTCGACGACGTGATCGACAAGATCTACCCGATGTACCAGGCGCAGCTCGCGAAGGAGAACGCGGTCGACTTCAACGATCTGATCCTGAAGACGCTGGCGCTGTTTGACCCCGGGAGTCGGAGTGAATCCGACCCGCTTCGTCGCGTCCACGAAGAGACTGCACGATCGCTGCAGGTCCGATTCCGGCACGTGCTCGTCGATGAGTTTCAGGACACGAACCGTGTCCAGTACGATCTCGTCAGCAAGCTCGCCGAGGCGACGCGCAACCTGACCGTGGTCGGTGACGACGATCAGTCGATCTATGCGTGGCGTGGTGCCGAACCGCGAAACCTGCTCGACTTCGACCGAGACTTCGCGGACGCGACCGTGATCAAGCTCGAACAGAACTACCGCTCGACCCAGATGATCCTCGACGCGGCCAACGGGATCATTCGCCACAATCGCGATCGCCACGAGAAGTCGTTGTGGACCGATCACACCGGCGGGGAGCTGATCGAGATCTACCAGGCGGGCGACGAGCGCGGGGAGGCCTACTATGTCGCGCAGACGATCCGCCGGATGCTCGACGAGGGCCCGCACTCGCCCTCCGATATCGCGATCCTCTACCGCACGAATGCCCAATCGCGCGTGCTCGAGGAGCACCTGCGCGCGGCGCGGGTGCCTGCGAAGGTCGTCGGGGCGCAGTCCTTCTTCGAGCGCAAGGAGGTCAAGGACGTCGTCGCGTACCTGCGGATCCTCGCGAACCCGGCGGCGGACTCCGCGTTCGAGCGCGTCGTCAATGCGCCGGCCCGCGGCATCGGCGAGGCGACGGTCGATCGTCTGCGAGCGGCGGCGCGCTCTGGTGCGGGCAGCATCCTCGATGCGGCAAAGCTCGCGGCGCGGGCCGAGGTTGCCGGAATCGGCACCGGGCCGCGCAAGAAGCTGCATCAATTCGTCGAGCTGCTCGATGGGCTACGCGACGTGATCTCACACGGTGCTTCGGTCGCGGAGACGATCATCCAGGTCGTCGATCGGAGCGGCATGCGCGCGAAGCTCGAGGCCGAGGACAGCTCGGAGTCGCGCGATCGTCTCGACAACCTCGCGGAGCTCGTGACGATCGCCTCGGACTTCGATGAAGAGAGCGACGAGCCGCAGCCGATCGAGGCGTTCCTCGAGCGAATCGCGCTGTCGGCGCCCGCGGACACCGACCACGGCTCGCGCGCCGCGGGTAGCGAGACGGTGACGCTGATGACGATCCATATCGCGAAGGGCCTCGAGTGGCCGGCGGTGTTCATCACCGGGCTCGAAGACGGTCTGTTCCCTTCGTTGCGCGAGCGCGATGGGCAGAGCGAAGACGCCGGGCTCGAAGAGGAGCGCAGGCTCGCGTATGTCGCGATCACCCGCGCGCGGCAGCACCTGATCCTGACGCACGCACGGACCCGCCGGGTATGGGGCGAGATCCGGCTGCAGGGCCCCTCGCGCTTTCTCGATGATCTGCCGAAGAGCGTGCTCGCGCAGCCGATGCGGCCCGGCGCGCTGACGCCGAAGGCGCCCGCGATCGTCGACGGGAACTGGTCTGGCGTGCGGCGCCGGTCGATCAGATCTTCGGCACGTGGTGCGATCGATGAATTCGATCAGCGGCTGCCGGATGACGAGCCGGTGTATCGGGTCGATGCCGACGTGCCGCCGCGGTCGGTGCTGCGCACCGGCGATCAGGTCACCCACACGATGCACGGCGTCGGTCGTGTCGTCGCGGTCAGCGGGGACGGCGGCGACACCAAAGTGATCGTCGAGTTCCCTGAAGCCGGTCGCAAGACGATCTTCGCGAAGTTCCTGCGCTTCGCCGACGATGGTCTCAATTAGCTCGCGGCCGTAGCAACTCGTGCCGCGACAGGCCGCGAGCGATCACTCGGGCATCTTCTCGGTAACGACCGAGAGCTGCGCGCCGGCGCGGTTTCGCCAGACGAGGACGTTGGTCGGCTTGCCGACGGGGGTCGCGGCGACGATCCACGGCAAAGATCGATGATCGACCTCGCGATCACCCCACTTGAGGATCACGTCACCCGGGCGGAGGCCAGAGCGTGCGGCGGGGGAGCCGGCCTTGAGCTCGGTCACGAGTGCACCGCTCGGTTTGAGAAGCCCGAGCGCCTGCACCTGGGCAGGGGTCACCGGCATGACCAAGACGCCGAGCCAGCTGCGCGCGACTTGTCCGTAGTCGCGCAGGGCGTCGACGATCTCGCGCACACGGTTGATCGGAATCGCGAACGACAGCTCGCCGAGGCGATCGCTGGTCGCGACGGCAACGCCGACGACCTGGCCCGCGGTATCGATCACCGGGCCGCCGGAATTGCCGCGATGGATCCGCGCATCCGTCTGGATGAACGTGCGAAAGCCCATCATTCGACCGGCGGCGAGCGAGCCCGCTCCTTCGCGGCCGGTGGCCGAGACGATGCCAACGGATGCGGTGATGTCATCGCCGAACGGATCGCCGAGCACGACGAGCCACTCGCCGACCTGCAGATCGTCGGAGCTGCCGAGAGGCAACGGTTGCAGTCGTGGGACATCGACCGAGAGCAATGCAAGATCGAGCTGGAGATCGCGGCCGACGAGCTTGGCAGGGACCTCCGTGCGATCGGGCAGCACGACGTGGAGCTCGGTCGACGCGGTGGCGATGTGATCCGTCGTCACGACGAACACGCCTTTCGATTCGATCAAGAAGCCGGTGCCGAGGGCGACGTCGGCGACTTGCTCCGGTGCCCCCGGAAACATTGCCGCGGGCCCCGACTTGACGGGCGCAGCCGCGCGGATCGCGACCACGCCGTGGCGAGCGCCGGCGACGAGATCGACGAACGATCCCGGCGCGCTCGGATAGAGAATGCGCGTTGAAGCCGCGCCGATCGCGGGGGCTGCGGTTCTGGCGTCGGTTGCAAGGTCGCGCTCGCGACAGCCGGCGAGCGCGAGCACCACCACCAGCGCGTGCTTCATTTCGGTTCCGTCTTCGGCTTGCCGGCCTTCGCCTGCTGCGCGTCGACGAATCCAACCCGCAGATCGTAGATCAAGCTCGACAGGAGCTTGGTCTCGGCCTCGTCGAGGTTGCCCTTCGTCTTGGTCTCGAGCATGCCGAGCACGTCGATCAGGTGCTTTGCCATCTCGAGGTCGAGCGGATGCGGCTCGCCGTCGGGCGCCGGCATCCGGCCAAGTGACACCATCGCCGACGATGCCAGCGACAGCACATGAGTCGAGAAATCCACCGGTCCGAGCGCTATCGGCTGCGAGTCCGCCATGGGGGGACCATATCGTACCCCGCTCGCCAGCGTCCGCTGGCTCGCTCCATCTTAGGCACCGCTCGCCGCATTCGCGGGCACCGACCGGGAATCCATGACATCGTCTGGTTGGTTATGGATACGTTGCGCGACGCTGTCCCACCCGTTCCGCTGACGAATCTCGCCGGCCTCGCTGAAGGTTCCGTGGACGAAAAGACCGCGACCGGAGCGGCGACCACGGTCGATATCAGCGCGCTCACCGATCAGGTCAAGCAGCAGAGCGCGTTCCTCGATGACGTATTCGCCGAGGTCGCGAAGGTGGTCGTCGGACAGCGGGAGATGGTCGAGCGCGTCGTGATTGGCCTGCTCACCGGCGGCCACTGCCTGATCGAGGGTGTGCCGGGCCTGGCGAAAACGCTGATGGTCAAGTCACTCGCGCAGACGCTCAACGCGACGTTCTCGCGGATCCAGTTCACGCCGGATCTACTCCCGGCCGATATCACGGGAACGATCATCTACAACATGCACACCGGCCAGTTCACGCAGAAGCGTGGACCGCTGTTCGCGAACCTGGTGCTTGCCGACGAGGTCAATCGCGCACCGGCCAAGGTCCAGTCGGCACTGCTCGAAGCGATGCAGGAGCGGCAGGTCACGATCGGCGACTCGACGCAGCCACTTCCGGATCCGTTCCTCGTGCTCGCCACGCAGAATCCGATCGAGCAAGAAGGCACGTTTCCGCTCCCCGAGGCGCAGCTGGATCGGTTCATGCTGCTGATCAAAGTCAGCTATCCGTCGGCGGCCGACGAACGCGCGATGCTCGACAAGATGAGCTCGCTCGAGGTGCCCAAGCCGCGCGAGGTCGCGACGATCGATCAAGTGCGCGCTGCGCGTCGCGTCGTCGGGTCGATCTACATCGACGACCGCGTCCGCGACTATATCGTGCACATCGTGCAGGCGACGCGCAAACCCCGCGACTACGGCCTCGCCGAGCTCGCGCCGCTGATCGAGTACGGCGCGTCACCACGCGCGACGCTGTGCCTCGCTGCCGCGGCGCGCGCTCATGCGTTCATTCGCCATCGCGCGTACGTCACGCCCGATGACATCAAGGCGATCGCACATGATGTGATGCGGCACCGCGTCGTGGTCACGTACGAGGCTGAAGCCGAAGAGGTCGCATCCGAAGACGTGGTGCGAAGGATCTTCGAGTACCTGCCGGTGCCATGACGCTCACGACGGCGGAGCTGTTCAAGAAGGCGAAGAAGATCGAGATCGCGTCTCGGCGGCTCGTCGATCAGCAGCTCGCCGGTCAGTACCACTCGGTGTTCAAGGGCCGAGGTCTCGTGTTCTCCGACGTGCGGCCGTATTACGCCGGCGACGACGTCCGCGCGATCGACTGGAACATCACGGCGCGGATGAATGCGCCGCACGTCAAGCAGTTTGTCGAGGAGCGCGATCGCACGGTCAACTTGATGATCGACATGAGCGCGTCGGGCTACTTCGGCTCGACCGGGACGACCAAGCGCGAGATCGCGGCGGAGCTGGCGGCCGTGGTCGCGTTCTCCGCGATCAAGAACAACGATCGCGTCGGGCTCTACATCGTGACCGACCGGGTCGAGCGCTACGTGCCGCCCAAGAAGGGCCGCAGGCACGTGCTGCGCGTGATCGGCGAGATCCTCGCCTTCGAGCCGCAGGCGCGAACCACCGACCTCGCCGCGGGCCTGGATTTTCTGAGCAAGATCGCGAGGCGCCGGTCGGTCGTGTTCCTGGTCTCGGATTTTCTCAGTGAAGGCTGGGAGCGGGCGATGCGGATCGCATCCCAGCGCCACGAGATCGTGCCCGTGGTCGTGAGCGATCCGCTCGAGACCCGGCTGCCATCGGTTGGGCTCTTGCTGCTCGAGGATCTGGAGACGGGCCGCGTGATCGAGGTGGATACGAGCACGCGCGCGCGCAGAGATTTTGCGAGCAAGGCGCGATCGGCGGCCGATGCGAGAGCGGCGGCATTGCGGCGGCTCAACGTCGACGTCGTGACGGTGCTGACGGATCAGCCGTATGTCGATGCGCTGCTGGCGTTCTTCAGGGCGAGGGCGAAGCGGATGGCACACGGATGATCCGGCTGTGCGCGGTGGGGTTGGTGATGGCGATCGCGACGGACGCGCGTGCGCAGGGGAGCGATCCGTCTGCGGGGACGGCGGCCGGAACGGGAGCCGGATCCGGAACGGGATCGGGCTCGGCAGCGGGAACCGGATCCGGAACGGGAACGGGAACGGGAACGGGAACGGCAGCGGGCACGGTGGCCCAGCGGTTTCACGCGACGATG
>JAQBQF010000281.1 GCA_028287115.1 Myxococcales bacterium | reverse complement strand
CCGGATCGCGATGGCCGGATCGCAGGTTACGAAGGGCTCGCGCAGGTTCGCGCGGCGTTCGGCAACAACCTGATCGACTGGCACTTGCCGCCCGAAGGCACGCCGACGCAGCCGGTCGAGGCCGGCTACATGGCGAACGCGTGGGTTCGGCTCAAGCACGAGGACTACGATCACCTGCGGCACATGCTCGATCTGGTCGGGCAGACGATCCGGGTCCGGGCACACGGATGAAGCGCAAGGTTGTACTGCTCGGGCCGCAGGGCCCGAAGATCAGCGAGCCCGCGAAGGCAGGGCCGGGGGGCACGACTCCCGATGTCGGCGCCGTGCTCGCCGAGCTCGGGCTTCGCGGGCGCGTCGCACTCGTCAACGCCGGCTATCAAGAGCGCGAGGCCGACGACGGGCCGATGATCGCCGCACTCGGCGTTCCGGCCGTCAACCTCAAGCTCCACGCGCGCAGCAATGAAGTGTTTCGGGATGACCCCGAGTTCACGACCGCGTATCAGTCGCGGCAGCATCGGCTGCGCCACATCCAGACATTCTATCGCGTGCGGCTCGACAAGATCGAAGACGCGGCGCGGACGGTCTCGGTGCGCTACGTCGAGCCGGAGCTGCTCGAACAGGAAGAAAAAGTTTCGGTCGATCAGTTCCGTCACCTCGATGCCGATCACATCGAGCGCTGCAACGCGCTGCGCGCCGCGTTCGAGCTGCAATGGAAAGCCAGCGGTCGCCCCGTGATCGCAAAGCACCGTGAAGAGCTACGCAAGGTGCTCGCGACCTGCGAAGCGCTGGTGATCGCCGGTGGCCACGTCGCCTCGCTCCTCAACCGGCTCGCGCTGTTCGACGTGCTCGCACTCGCCGGAACCAAGCCGGTGATCGCGTGGTCGGCGGGCGCGATGGTGCTCACGGATCGCATCGTGCTGTTCCACGACTATCCGCCGTACGGCTCGGATATCGCGCAGGTGCTCGACGCCGGTTTCGGGATCGCGCCGGGCATCGTCGTGCTTCCGGACGCGCGGCGGCGGATCAACATCAAGGCGCGATCTGGAATCCAGCGGTTCGCGCGGCGGATGGCGCCGGCGACGTGCGTCGCAATGGACGCCGGCTCACGGGTCGTGTTCGAGAACGGCGCGCTCACGCGTGCGCTCGGGATGCGGCTCAAGATCTCCGGAGATGTCGAGCGCGACTGGGATGGCACGCCGAGCCGGATGAGTAACCCGGTGTTGCGCGGAGTTCCGGGATGACCGCGGTGCATGCGCCGGCGATCGCCGCGCTCGAGAAGGGTCCGCGGACGCGCGAGGCCGTCGATGCGTTCTTCACGACGCATAGCTTCCCGATCGTCGAGGGAAACGCGATCACGTTCGTGTGGCGCGGCGATGCGCAAGCGGTGCACCTCAAGCACTGGGTCTTTGGCTTGCCGTCGTCGCAGCAGCTCAAGCGCGTCGAAGGCACCGAGGTCTGGTACTTGACGCTGCAGCTGCCGCCCGGATCGCGCGTCGAGTACAAGCTCGAGGTCGTTCGCAACGGCAACGGCGAGTGGATGCAGGATCCGCTCAACGCGAATCAGGCGCGCGACCCGTTCGGCGGCAACTCCGTCGCGCACGGCACGGGCTACGAGGTCCCGAGCTGGATCCATCACGACCCCACGGCTGCGAAGGGCCATCGCGACGAGATCTGGATCGACTCGAAGGAGTTTGGCCGGCGTGGGTTCGGGCTCTACGTGCCGTCGCGGTTCCAGCGCAGTCGCCAGTACCCGCTGCTCGTCGTGCACGATGGTCACGATTATCTGCGCTACGCGTCGATGGGGACGGTCCTCGATAACCTGATCGATCGCCTCGAGATCGCGGATGCGATCGTCGTGTTCACGAGCTCGCCGGATCGGCTGCGCGAGTACGCGGACGACGAGCGCCACGCGCGGTTCTTGACCGAGGAGCTCGTGCCGTACGTCGAGCGGCTGTTTCCGCTCGATACGCAGCCGCAGAGCCGGTGCCTGATGGGCGCCAGCTTCGGTGCGGTCGCGTCGCTGGCGGCGGCGAGCCGCTATCCCGGGTTCTACGGCCGGCTCTTGCTGCAGTCCGGCTCGTTCGCGTTCACCGACATCGGCGATCGCAATCACCGCGGGCCGCTGTTCGATCCGATCGTCGCGTTCATGAATCGGTTCCGCGCCGAGCCGGCGCCCGTCGCCGAGCGCGTGTTCGTGAGCTGCGGCATGTACGAGTCGCTGATCTACGAGAACCGTTCGATGGTTCCGCTGCTGCAGTCAACCGGGATGGACGTCCGCTACGTCGAGGCCCGCGACGGTCACAACTGGGAGAACTGGCGAGACCGGCTGCGCGAAGGCTTGTCGTGGCTGATGCCCGGTCCGTTTCTTCACGTCTACGAGTAGGCTGTAAGGAGGCCCATGGCGAACGTCACTCGCAAGATCGGTTTGTCCCTCGGCGCGGACATCTGCTGGCCGCTCTGTTACGAGCAGATCCTCGACAAGCTGAAGCTCGAGATCCCGTGGCGCGGCGACACCGTCAGCCTCGCCTGCGAGCGCGTCACGATCGAGCCGTTCGATCTGCGGCAACCGTGCCAGTACGACGTCGTGCTCGATCGACTGACGCACTGGTATCACACGAGTCGCGAGTGGATCAAAAAGGCGATCCTGATGGACGGCCTCTACGTCCTCAACAACCCGTGGTCCGTGCAGTCGATGGAGAAGCACACGTCGTACTGCGCGATGATGCACCTCGGGATGCCGATTCCCGAGACGTGGATGATCCCGCCGAAGTCGTACGAACCGACCGCGGATCTCGCACCGACGCTCAAGAGCTACGCGAAGCTGTTCGATCTCGGCGCGATCGGAAATCGCATCGGCTATCCGATGTTCATGAAGCCGTACGACGGCGGCGGCTGGCGCGCGGTCAGTCGCGTCGCCGACGAGAGTCAGCTGCGCAAACGTTACGAAGAGAGCGGCAAGGGCGTGATGCACTTGCAGGCCGCGGTCTCGCCGTTCGATAGCTTCGTGCGCTGCATCGGGCTCGGTCCCCAGACGCACCTCGTGCGGTACCTGCCCGACGAGCCGCTGCACGATCGCTACTCGCAGGAGCAGAACTTTATTTCGGAAGACGACGCACAGCTGCTTCGCGACACGACCCTGACGATCAACGCGTTCTTCGGCTGGGACTTCAACTCGTGCGAGTCGCTGCGCAAGGATGGCACCTGGTACCCGATCGACTTCGCGAACCCGTGTCCCGACTCGCAGGTCACGTCGCTGCACCGGCACTTTCCGTGGCTCGTCAAGGCGAACCTCCGGTGGTCGATCTTCTGCGCGGTCACGAAGAAGCCGTTCCGGCGCACGCTCGACTGGGAGCCGTTCTACGCGATCGCGGCCAAGCCGGAGATGCCGTATCGCGAGCGGCTCCGCGCCTACGCGGCGATCGCCGAGCAGCGGTTCGAGGCGGCGCGGTTCGAGGAGTTCTGCGCCAAGCACCTGCCGCACCTCGACGAGGTCGCGTGGGAGTTCTTCGGCACCGAGGCCGCGAAGTCCGCGTTCCGCGCGAAGGTCACGGCGCTGTATCCCAAGCACGAGGTCGAGCAGTTCACCGAGCTGTTCTGGAACCGCGTGCAGGCGTGGCGCACCGACGCGAAGGCGGCTTCGTAGTGGGCGACCGCGGTGACAAGATCGTCGCGCGGTGGCGCAGCGAGCGGCTCGAACGCGACGTCACGCTCGTACGTTGGGGCACGATCGGCCAGCCGGTCCTGCTGTTCCCGACCGCGGGAGGCGATGCCGAGGAGATCGAGCGGTTCCAGCTGATCGACGCGCTCGCGCCGCTGCTCGACACCGGCAAGATCAAGATTTACTCCTGTGACAGCGTCGCGGGACGGGCGCTCGTCCACCGAGAAGGCTCGGCGCGCCACCAGATGTGGCTGCAGAACCAGTTCCATCACTACGTCCGCCAGGAGGTCGCCCCCGCGATCCGTGCCGACTGCAAAACTGCAGACCTCGAGCTGTGGGCGGCGGGAGCATCGATCGGCGCATTTCATGCGGCCGCGGTCGTCTGCCGGTTTCCGGATGTGTTCGCCAAGGCGTTGGCGATGAGCGGGACCTACGACCTGCGCCGGTTCTACGACGCGCAACCCCACGATTTCTCCGACGAGTTTTGGGTTTCGTCGCCCTTACACTTCGTGCCGACCCTGTCGGGACACCACCTCGATGTGCTGCGCACCCGGTACATCCACATCGTATCCGGAGAGGGTAAAGCCGAGGACATCGGGGAGTCCTGGAACCTCGCGAACGTGCTCGGCCGGCAGGGCATCCCCAATCGGGTCGATTCGTGGGGACGAGAATGGCACCACGATTGGGTGACATGGCGCCGCATGTTGCCGCAGATTCTCGACGACTGGACGCGAAGGTAAAGGATGACGACTCGGTCGCACAAAGACGTCGATGGGAAGCTCGAGGGCGAACGCCAGCGCGAGTTCATGAGCGCGATCCTCGCGGACTTGCGTGCGCTCGAGCGGATGATCGCGGAGAACCGATTCGATAGCGGTGTGCGCCGCATCGGTGCCGAGCAGGAGATGTTCCTGATCGACGAGCATTGGCGCCCGACGCGCGGCGTGTTGAAGCTGCTCGAGCACCTGCGCGATACGCACTACACGACCGAGCTCGGGCAATTTCAGATCGAAGCGAACTGCGATCCGCAAGAGCTCACGGGCGATGGCATCTCGCGGATGCACGCGCAGCTCGATCATCTCGTCGACCGGGCCCGCGCGAGTGCGGGCGAGCTCGGCATGGGCGTCGTGTTGATGGGCATCTTGCCGACGATGCGCAAGAGCGACCTCGGCCTCGACAACATGGTGCCGAGCGCGCGGTACATGCAGCTCAACAAGATCATCACGGGAATGCGCGGCGGCAAGTTCCAGTTCTCGATCAAAGGACTCGACGAGCTGATCATCGATCACGACTCGGTGATGCTCGAGGCGTGCAACTCGAGCTTTCAGGTCCACCTCCAGGTCACGCCTGCCGAGTTCCCGCGGTTCTACAACATCGCTCAAGTGCTCGCCGGGCCGATCATGGCAGTCGCGACGAACTCGCCAATCGTGTTCGGTCGGCGGCTGTGGGCGGAGACCCGGATCGCGCTGTTCCGCCAGGCGGTCGATAGCCGCAACAAGATGCACCACATTCGCGAGACCGAGGCGCGCGTCAGCTTCGGGACGCGATGGGTGAGGCAATCGGTCGTCGAGATCTTCAAGGAGGATATCGCGCGGTTTCGGGCGCTCGTCGGTACGGATCTCGACGAGGATCCGAAGGCGCTGCTCGATCGCGGCGAGATTCCGCAGCTCAAGGCGCTACGGCTACACAACGGCACGATTTACCGCTGGAACCGCGCCTGCTACGGCATCACCGACGGCAAGCCGCATCTCCGGATCGAGAACCGCGTGCTCCCCGCGGGCCCGAGCACGCTCGACGAGATGGCGAACGCGGCATTCTGGTGCGGCCTGATGGTCGAGATCGGTGCGCGCGAGGAGGACATCACACGGCGGATCGATTTCGATCAGGCGGCCGCGAACTTCTATACGGCGGCGCGCGAAGGCATCGGCTCCCACTTCGAGTGGCTCGATCACGAAGAGATCTCCGCGCGCGAGCTCGTGCTCGAGCGGCTGCTACCGCTCGCGCAGGCAGGGTTGCGGCGCCAGGGCGTCAACGATGACGAAGCGCGGAAGTACCTGACGATCGTCGACGAACGCGTGCGGAGTGGCCGCACGGGTGCGCGCTGGCAACTCTCGTCGTGGAACTCGCTGCGCGACCGCGCGACGCCCGCCGAACGCGCGAACGCGCTGGTCGCCGCGACGGTACAGCGGCAGATGACAGGCCGCCCGGTCTCCGAGTGGGAGCGTGCGCGGCTCGACGAGGCCAATACGAGCAAAGGTAACTACGCGCGCGTCGAGAACTACATGACCACGGACCTGTTCACGGTGCAGGCCGATGACGCCGTCGAGATGGTCGCCAATCTGATGATCTGGGAGCGGCTGCGCCACGTTCCCGTCGAGGATGAGGATCACAAGCTGATCGGCGTCGTCACCCATCGCGCGGTGTTGCGCTTCGTGATGAGCGGCGCCTCGACGCTGAAGACGCCGATCGCCGACATCATGAAGCGCGAGGTCGCGACCGTCGGCCCCGACACGCCGACGATCGACGCGCTGCGGCTGATGCGCAAGCTGCGCGTCGGGTGTCTCCCCGTCGTTCAGGACGATCGCCTCGTCGGCATCGTCACCGAAGAGGACTTCATGGAGATCGCGTCGAAGATGCTCGAGCAGCAGCTCGCGATGGACGAGATCTCCGTCGAGCAGAGCGGGCCGGTCGTCTCGAAGATCGGCGATCGCACGCTCGAGACCGTGATCGGCAAGATGGCCGAGAAGGCCGCCGAGGTCGAGAAGCCGGCCGAGAAGAGCGACAAGCCAGACAAGACCGAGAAGCCCGCCGACAAGCCAAGCGCGGCGGCGAAGCCGCTCGAACCCGCCTGATCGGGACACTACTTGTACTACTTACGAATCGGCGAGTCGCACGCCGGGCCGTCCACAAGAAGTACTAGTGCCTGCCCCCGTCCGGATTATTCCGCGTACATCGTGACGTGATTCGCGACGATGTCGGCGAGCTTGCAGGCCGTGGCCCAGTCGGGGTGACGCAGCAAGATGTAGCCATCGGAGACGAGCGTGTGCTTCCAGTTGCGGCGCTGCGCGCCGATCGGCAATAGCTTCGATTCGACGACGTGCTCGCCGTAGTCGCGCATGAATTCGGCAAGGCCGGTGATCCGCGAGATCCGGCCCTGGCCCTTCGCGCGCTTGAAGATGATCGCGGCGTTGTACTTGCGCTTCGTCGGTGCGTCGAAGGCGTTCCAGCACACCGCGCGCGCCCATTCGCGAAACAGATCGATGTCGCACGTGTAGTTCATCTGATCGACGAGGTGCGCACCCGCGGGCCGACAACCGATCTCGCCGAACACGACCTCACCACTCGGCTTGCGAAACCACTCCATGTGCGTGAAGCCGTCGCCCATACCGAGCGCGCCGAGCACGCGATCGCCGAGCTTGATCCCAGCGGCGAGCGCCGGCTGCGCGAGATCGCGCACCGTCACGATCACCGGGCTGATCCATTCGTTGGTTCGCGCGATCAGCGGCTTCGGCAGGTACTGCGCGACGTTCGCGTACACCGGCGTGCCGCCGACACACACGGTGTCGTAGGTGAATTCCTCGCCCTCGATGAACTCCTCGAGGCTCGCTTCGGCGACGTGATGCATCCGGCCGAGCGCATCTTCGAGCTCGCGATCGCTCTCGACGCGATACGTATCGGCGCTGCCGGCTCCGGAGATCGGCTTGAGCACGAGCGGATAGCCGAGCTTTGCCGCGGCTTCACGCGCGTCGGTGGCGGTGCGGATGCGAGCCGATCGCGGCACGCGCAGCCCCGCCGCGGCGACTCGATCTTTCATGAGCTGCTTGTCCCGAAATCCTCGCACCGCATCGAGGCTCATCCCGGGCACGCCGAACCGCTCCCGGAGCCGCGCGGCCGCGAGCACCATCACCTCCCAGTTGGCGAGCACGCGGTCGACCTGCCGGCCGCGCATCCACGTGTGCACGCGGTCGACCACGTCATCTTCCGCGAGCAGCCGCGGCACCTGCAGGTAATCCGTCAGGTGCTGCTTGAGCGAAGCCGGGAGTGACGCGGCCGGTTGATCCCCGACGCCGTACACCGAAGCGCCGACCTCCGCGAGGCCGCGCGTGTACTGCTGCATCTCCGGCGGATAGCTCGGCGCCAGGAACACGACCTTCATCGAAGCAGGCCTCGATCTGTGAGCAGACGCGACAACTTGCGTTCATGTTACAACGCCCGCCATGCGGAACGTGATCTTCGCGGCGCCGTTCCCACTCGAGACGACGATGCGCTTCGCGCGCGCCGCGTCTCGGCTGCCGAACGTGCGCCTGCTCGGTATCGTGCAGGACCGGCCCACCGGCGAGGATGCGCGGTTGTTTGCGGACGTCGTCGAGGTCGAGGACGGGCTCGACACCGATCAGCTGCGCGAGGCCGCGGAGATCCTGATCGGGCGCCACGGCGAGATTCACCGCGTGATCGGGATCCTCGAGCCATTACAGGTCCAGCTCGCAGAAGTGCGGCGGTCCCTCGGAGTCGCGGGGCCGAGCCCCGAGACCGCCGATCTGTTTCGTGACAAGGCGCGGATGAAGGACGAGCTGCGCCGGCACGGCCTGCCGTGTGCGCGCCATCGGCTGATCCGCTCGTGGGCCGATGCCGAGTCGTTCGTCGCAGAGGTCGGCTATCCGCTCGTGCTCAAGCCGCCCGCCGGCATGGGCTGCAAGGCGACCTGGCGGATCAACAACACCGACGAGCTGCGCGCGGCACTGCGTGCGCTCCACGCGAGTCCCGAGCGCCCCGCGCTCGCCGAAGAATTTCTGCGCGGCCGCGAGCACAGCTTCGAGACGATCACCGTCGGCGGCGAAGTGCGGTTCCAGTCGTGCTCGCGCTACTACCCGACGCCTCTCGAGGTGACGGAGACGCCATGGATCCAGTGGGTCGTCGTGCTGCCGCGCGACATCGACGGCACCGACTACGCCGACGCGCGCGCTCTCGGTGTTCGCGCCGTCAAGGCCCTTGGCCTCGAGACCGGCTTCACGCACATGGAGTGGTTTCGCCGCGATGACGGCTCCCTCGCGATCGGCGAGATCGCCGCGCGCCCGCCCGGCGCACACATCGTGCTCGCCAACAGCTACGCCCACGATGCCGACATGTACAAGGCCTGGGCGCGTGCGACGATCGACGAAGCGTTCGACGGCCCGTACGAGCGCAAGTATTCCGTCGGTGTCGCGTACCTGCGCGGCGTCGGCCACGGTCGCGTCGTGAGAGTCTCCGGCATCGAGCGCGCGAACGAGCGCGTCGGTCGGCTCGTCGTCGAATCTCGGCTGCCGACCCGCGGCGCGCCACGAGCCGATACCTACGAGGGCGACGGTTACGTGATCGTGCGCGATCCGGACACCGAGGTGGTGAAGGCCGCGATGACGACAATCATCGAGACGATTCAGATCGAGTACGGCTAATCTCGAGGCACGTAGAACACCGAGCTCAAGGTCGTGAAGTACACGCGGCCGCAATCTTCGGTCATGAATCCGTTCGCGAGGTACTGGAGGTCCTCGATCGGTTGGACCTTCGAAAATGGTGCGCCGGGCGACGGACGATCTGCGTACAACATGCGCGTGCCGCCGCCCGCCGGCGCCGCCACGAGGACCAGGCGCAGGCCGTCCGGGGAGAGCTCGGAGCCAAAGGTGTTCGCCGACGTGACTCCCAGCTCGCTGAACGCGTGTGGGATGTCGGTCCAGCCTCCAGCGCCGTCTGCCACGATCTCGTGCAGCCCCGTATTCGTCCAGGCCAACACGCGCATGGGATCTCCTCGTGTCGGTGACGACACCCCCATCACAAGAGGTGGTGTCACGATGTCCGAGTCGAAGCGCCAGCCCGAGGGCGTTCGCCGAAACAGACTGACCTTCGTGTTACTAGTAACTCGACTGTAGACGGTCGCGACGGCGACGTCGCCGTCGGGTCCGAGTTGCGGATGGCTGTATCCGGTCGTGGCGTCACCTTGCAGCCCGACCGCGGGGGAAAGCGGCGAATCGAGCGGACCGTCCGCGATGTAGTCTGGCTGACCGTGGCAGTACGCCATCGCTTGGTGGCTCGTCGTGCTGACGCTGTACTCGTCGCAGTTCTGGAACACCGTCTGACGAAATTCACGCGTGAATCGTGGCGCCGTGCCAAGCGGAGGGCACGTGAACGGGGCATCGGTCGCAACGTCGAACAGCTGGGCGTCGATGCGTCGCGTCTCGCGAAGCTCGAACGCCTGGTTGCACGCGCAGAGCGCGAGTATGACGATCGCGCTAGATCTGGATCTCATAGAAGATGGCGTGCAGGCTCGACATGTAGAGCCTGCTGCAGTCCGCACTGACGAAGGGATCGAGGATACCCGGCACCTCTAACGTGATCGCAACTCCGAATGGATCCGTGATCGCCATCCGATCAGCTTCCATGATTTCGATAGTGTTCGGGGTTGCGGGTCTCGAACCAGAGATCAGCACTCGCAAACCGTCGGGACTGAGCCACGTGATACGGGGAACCGTGAGTCCAAGCGTTGCTCCCATGTGTGTGGGCATCTGCGTCCACGTCCCGGTCCCATCGTCGACGAACTCCAGCAGATCGTTGCTCACGGCGTAAAGGACGTGGTGCTTCGGACCGCTCGACGGCGAACCCACGACTCCATATTGGGGCACCGGCAGGTCGTCACCTCGCAGCCACGAGCCGGATGATTGTCGGTGATAAACCCGGACCGCGCTGACGGTCGCGGTCAGATCGAACGTCTGGACGAGCAACAGATCGCCCTCGACGCTCAGCCGCGGATTGCCGAAATCAAAGTCGCTCGTCGCGGCAGGCAGCTCGGGGATGGGACTGAACACCCCGCCGATCGGACGCTGCGAGATCCTGACCACCAGGCCATCCACACACTCGGCGACTGCCAAGCCAGTGACGGTGCTCTCCGTGTAACTCGAGCACGGTTGATCGGAGACCTGGTGGACCTGATGTGAGAAGCGCAGCAGCGTTCCGCTCGGCGGACACTGATAAGGAGCGTCGAGAGGCGCATCGAACTGTTGCGCGTCGAGTTCTCTCGTCTCGCGCAGCCCGAAGGCCGCATTGCATCCGCTCACGGCAAGCAGAACGGCGGCCCAACGCATCCCCTATCATACCGCTCGCTCGACCTTACGTGGAGGCCAACGGCCGATGACAAAGTTGCGCCGGTCTCCGACGCGGAAGTGGCATCCACGGGCCCTGAGCTACGTCTTGAGCTTGTAGCCGGTCTTGAAGATCCGCCAGATCGCGATGAGGCACACGGCGAGGAAGCCGAGCGTCATGCCGATGCTGATCTCGACGTTGACGTCCGACATGCCGTAGAACGCCCAGCGCATGCCGGAGATCAAGTAGACGACCGGATTGAACAGCGTGACCTTCTGCCAGAGCGGCGGCAGCATGCTGATCGAGTAGAACGCGCCGCCGAGGAACGTCAGCGGCGTGACGATCATCAGCGGGATCGCCTGCAGCTTCTGGAAGCTGTCGGCCCACAGCCCGATGATGAAGCCGAACATGCTGAACGTCACCGACGTCAGCAGGAGGAACGCGACCATCCAGAAGGGATGGACGATCTCGTACGGCACGAACACGCGCGCCGTGAGGAGGATCAGCACCCCGAGCATGATCGACTTGCTCGCCGCTGCACCGACGTATCCGATCACGACCTCGACGAACGAGACCGGCGCCGATAGCAGCTCGTAGATCGTGCCCGACCACTTCGGCAGATAGATCCCGAACGACGCGTTCGAGATGCTCTCCCCGAGGAGCGACAACATCACGAGCCCGGGGATGATGAAGGAGCCGTAGGTAACACCGCCGACCTCGCCCATCCGCGAGCCGATCGCCGAGCCGAACACCACGAAGTAGAGCGAGGTCGAGAGCACCGGCGACGCGATGCTCTGCACGATCGTCCGGAACGTGCGCGCCATCTCGAACCGATAGATCGCGCGAATCGCGTGGAAGTTCATGACGGCTCCTTCACCAAGCTGACGAAGATGTCTTCGAGGGAGCTCTCGCTCGAGTGCAGGTCCTTGAACTCGATGCCCGCCTCACCGAGGCGTTTCAACAGCGATGCGATGCCGGTCTGCTCGGTCTGGACGTCGAACGTGTACGTCATCACGGTGCCATCGGCGGACAGCTCGAGCGCGAGGTCCGAGAGCGACGCCGGCAGCTTGTCGAGCGGACGCTGGAGCTGCAGCGTCAACTTACGTTTGCCGAGCCTGCGCATCAGCTTGTCTTTGTCTTCCACTACGATCAGCTCGCCCTTGTTGATCACGCCGACGCGGTCCGCCATCTCCTGGGCTTCGTCGATGTAGTGCGTCGTCAAGATGATCGTGACGCCGTTCGTGCGGAGCTCGCGGACCATCTCCCACATCTCGTGGCGCAGCGACACGTCGACGCCTGCCGTGGGCTCGTCGAGAAACAGGATCGTCGGCTCGTGTGACAGCGCCTTGGCGATCAGCACGCGCCGCTTCATGCCGCCCGACAGCGTCATGATCTTCGAGTCCTTCTTTTCCCACAGCGACAGCTCGCGCAGCACCTTCTCGATGTGGGCCGGGTTGGCGGGCTTGCCGAACAGGCCGCGGCTGAACGTCACGGTCGACCACACCGTCTCGAAGGCATCGGTCGAGAGCTCCTGCGGCACGAGCCCGATCTTCGAACGTGCGGCGCGAAAGTCGCGGATGATGTCGTGTCCGTCGGCGATCACCGTGCCCGTCGACGGGTTCACGATGCCGCAGATGATTCCGATCAGCGTCGTCTTGCCGGCGCCGTTCGGACCGAGCAGCGCGAAGATCTCGCCGCGCCGGATCGTGAGGTCGACGTTCTTGAGCGCCTGTAGGCCGCCGGCGTAGGTCTTGGAGAGCCCGGTGACGGTGACGATCGAATCCTGCATGGAAAGGAGACCTTTGTGCTACGGCGGGCTCGGGATGCAAAGCGTTGCGAACGCGTAGTTTGCTCCCCGCGCCGACGCGCGTCTCCTGCCCAAGTGGGCGGGAGTACTGGACACGATTTGTGCGCGACAGATCGAACGAGCCTCCTCCTTGGCCCTCATGAGGCTTCATCCGCGTCGCGTGTCTCGGTCTATCCCATTCTCCACCTCGTGCACGATGGGAGGTCAGCGATGAGAACGCTGTTGGTCATCGGCGCCGTCGCGGCGATCCCGTTGGTCGCCCGGGCGGAGACCGCGGTGAAGTTGCAGAGCTGTTCGGACGCGTACGGCGCGTTGCTGATCCACCAGCAATGCATGAACGTTTGGCAAGACGCGTCGCTCTGCGATCGGTTCTATCCGACGCCGACCAGCCAATGCTGGGACTTCGAGACTGGGCTCCGCGACGCTGGCTTTGGTGGTTGGACCGTCTCGGGAGGTGCCTTCAAGGCGCAGCCAACATTTGGCGACAACGTGACTGCCTGGCGCGTGCTCCAGACGCAGGCAAGCCCGCTGCATCCGCAGAGCGGAACCGTCCTCGATGATTTCAATCGGCTCGGTGGCGACTATTGGCAAACGGCATATCCGATCGGTCATCAGGGGAACTACTGGATCGGCACGTACGAGCGGCGCATGACCCCGAGCTCGGCGTGGGGTGGCACGCAGGGCGACGCACCGACGGGCACGCTGACCTCGCCCGCGTTCGTCGCCGATCGTGACTATGTCTCATTCTTGATCGGCGGAGGTTGCGACATCACGCAGGTCAGCGTCGAGCTCCAGGTCAATTTTGCCGGAGGCTGGTTTCCGTCGCTCGATCCGCTCGGTCGACCGCGGATCGCCACCGGCTCGTGCAGCGAGCTCATGGAGCGGAAGGTGTTCTACACCGACCGTTCCAGCGGCCTTCAGGGAATGTTCATCCGCATCGTGATCAAGGACGCGTCTTCTGGGAGCTGGGGTCACATCAATGTCGATCACATCCTGCACACGAATACGGTTCCGAACGATTTCGATGGCGCCAATCGACCTCTCTGGGGCTTTGCCGATACGCATGCGCATCTCGGCAACCACACCTCGTTTCAGGCGCTCAGCAACGGAGGTCACGCACTCGACGGAGACCCCGAGATCCCGGCCGCGTGCGACGGAGGCAAGCACGGCCCTGTCAGCCACGAGGCGAGCCTGCTCGTGAGCTACACGGCCGAGACGATGAGTCTTGGGACCGCACCTCGGATGCCCGAGGGTTGCAGCCCCGGACTCGCGATGTCGCACGCCGGGAGCAAGTGCCAGCACTACGACGAGCAGCCGAGCTTTGCGGTCGGCGGCCAGTACCACGATGCAGCCGTCGGCTCGCCCTACTGGTACACGCGCACGCACCAGCAGATGTACATCGATTGGATCGAACGTTCGTATCGAGGCGGCCAGCGACTCCTCGTCGCCAGCGCCGGGAATAGCGAGCTCATCGGCTCGCTCCTTCGAAACAGCCATACCGATCAGTTCGTCTCGGACTACGGCGCGATGCGGCGCTTCGCTGCGTACATCAAAGATCTCGTGACCAGGCACAGCTGGATGGAGATCGCGTACACGCCTGCGGATGCGCGAAGGATCATTCGCGCGAACAGGCTCGCGATCATCCTGCAAACCGAAGTCGAGGATATCGGCGACAACTGCGCCGCGAGCATCACGTATTCCGGAACCGATCTGGATGGCGGTTCGACGACGACCACGTCCACGAACGGCGCCAATCCGTGGGATCAGGTGAAGGTGAAGACGTCGTGTGGCACCAACGACGCCGACTGGAAGACACGCGTCGCAAGTCTCTACGAGGCGGGTTACCGGATCATCATCCCGATCCACTTCGCCAATAACGACCTCGGTGGCACCGCGGTCTACAGCGACATGCACAACACGATCAATCGGTTCGAGAACCGGTCCTTTCTGAACGTGACGACTTCTCCGAGCGTGATGTTCCGGCTTGGTGAGGCCAACCGACTCCTCGATGAGAGCTCGGTGATGAATTTCGGGACGAAGCCCGATCCGCTGGCCGCGTGGCATGCGGCGATCGTCGGCTGGTGCCAGTACTCGCCGTTCGGTGGATGTTTCGCCGGAGCCGGGCAAGCTGGATGGCTGCTGCTCGGCGGGTTCGTCTCGATGGCGATCTCGGCGATCACGAACTCGAGCTACACGCCGATCTTGATCGACGGGCTCTCTCCTCTACCCGGCTACAACGGCGAGGGCCACATCAACATCCAGCCGTTGACGCCACAGGGCCGCACTGTCTTGCAGGCGATGAAAGATCGCGGGATGCTGATCGACCTCGCACACATGGGCGAGCTCGGACGCGACGCGGTGCTGGGACTCGGCACGACGGCGAGCACGAGCTCGATCGTCAATCCCGGTTGCGACATGACAACCGCCGCATGTCAGGACGGTGCGTATCCCGTCATCGCGAGTCACGCGGGTCTACGCGAGCTGTCGCCGGAGAAGGACCGCAACGAAGGCGGTCTACGTGCGGACATGATCGAACGCATTCGCGCGATCGGCGGGACCGTTGCCGCCGGAACAGCGGGTGGCGATTCGAAGTCTGCGAACGAAGCGAGCCCGATGACAAATCCCGCGACGGGATTGGCGTGGAGCGGAATCTACGCCTCGAACGTGGTCAACGACTGCGCCGGTTCCAGCAAGACGTTCGCCCAGGGTTATCTGTATGTGCTGCGCAGCATGGGCGGTAGAGGCGTCACACTCGGGACCGATATCAACGGCTTCGAAGCACAGTTGAATCCTCGGTTCGGATCGATGGGCTGCTACGCGCGCGGCAACATTCCTCGGATCTTGCAGTTCGCCCACGATGGGACATTGCTGATCGACGTCAATCACGTCGAGGCGATCACGCCCAGAACAGGCGTCCCGTTCAACTACGCTCCCGACAAGTTGCTGAGTGCAGGATGGCTCGGCACGGCGGGAGGCCAGCGGTGGTTGCAGCGCGAGTCGAAGGACCTCGGTGCCGGCCTCAACTACGCGCACTATGCAGGCATGCCACCTGCGGGCGGCCCGGGTACGAGCTTCAAGTTCTTCGGCCTCTGGGACCCGATCGGTTACGACGGCGAGATGGTTGCGCAGAACTGGGCACAGCCGAATCAGACTCGCTTCGATGTGACGTCGATGACCGCGCTCAGCACCTCGTCGCCGATGACCGCGTTGACCACGAACGGCCGCACGTTCGACTTCAACTACGACGGCCTCGCGAACTACGGGATGTTGCCGGACGCGTTGCAGGACAGCCGCGCCGACGGAATGACTCAGGAACAGCTCGGACCCTTGTTTCAAGGCGCCGAGTACTTGATCGAGACTTGGGAGAAATCCTGCCGATTGAGCAATCCGACACTGAGCATCGCGGGCTGCAAATAGTCACAGCTCGCGCGCGAGATCCCGTGTGAGCTCCGCGGCGCCGATAGGTCTGCAGCCCGATGTGTTCTGCCCGGCCCACATCGGCGAGAAGTCGCCGCTGCCGGCTTTCTCGGCGGCTGCACGCAACGGAGCGACCGCCGCCGCGGCGAGCGGAAATGCCGGCGCGATCGGGCTCATCGGTCCGAGGTCGCGGACCAAGCGATTGACGATTCCGCGCGCGGGGCGCCCGGTGAACACGTTGGTCATCGCGGTGTGGTGCGCTCGCACGAGTGCGGCTCGGTGGACCGCGCTCGTGGTCGCTTCCGGACACAGCATGTACGCGGTGCCGATCTGCACCCCCGCGGCGCCGAGCGCGAGGGCGGCCGCGATGCCGCGCGCATCCGCGATGCCACCCGCCGCGATCACCGGCAATTTGGTGGCGGCGACGATCTGCGGCACCAACGCCAACGTTCCGATCTGTGTGGTGAGGTCCTCGGTGAGGAACATGCCGCGGTGTCCGCCGGCCTCGGCGCCTTGCGCGATGATCGCATCAGCGCCCCGAGCCTCGAGCCACCTCGCTTCCTCCACCGTCGTCGCCGACGACAGGATCTTGGCGCCCGTGCGCTTCAGCTTCGCGAGCCTTGCGGGCGACGGCAGCCCGAAGTGAAAGCTGATGACCGGAGGCGCGAGCTCGGCGACGACGTCCGCGAGCTCGTCATCGAACGGGACGCGCTGCACGGAAGGCGCACCTTCAGCAACGCCGAGCTCCGCGTAATACGGCGACAACGCCGCACGCCAGCGTGCCTCGCGCGCTGGATCCGGCGCCGGCGGTACGTGGCAGAAGAAATTGACGTTGAACGGCTTCGGCGTGGCGGCCTTCAGTGCACGAAGCTCGGTTCGCAACGCCTCCGGACTCAGCATCGCCGCGGGCAGCGAACCGAGGCCGCCGGCATTCGATACGGCGATCGCGAGCTGGCGGTCCTGCACACCGGCCATCGGCGCCTGGATGATCGGGAGCTCGATTCCGAGCAACGCTCGCAGCATGTGCACCAAGATACGGCCGATTGCCCGCTCGTGCACTCAGCGCGTGAACCACGGCACGTAGATGGCGGCTGCAAACAGCGTCAGGCTCGCAACCAGGTCGACGATCCATAACCGCTTCGGATCGGGGCGCCGCACGACAACGATCGTTCGCCACGCGAGCTGCGCGATCAGATACGCGAACATCCACGGCGCCGCGTGGTGTCGCACGTAGCCGCCGCGGAAATCTCCCCGCAACATCGCGCGCATCGCAGTCGTCAGTCCACCCGTTGGCCCTTCCACGCCGGTCGTACGGCGCAGGACCGATCCACCCGGAAATCCGTAACCCGCGGCGACCCACAAGGTCATCGCGAGGAGGACGATCCCGATCCCGAGGCTAAACCGCGCGTAACCGCGACGGTCGGCCAGGGTCACTTGGCGGGCTTGGTCGTTCCGCTGCCCGGGTGTTCCGGAACGTCCGGCTGGTCGCTGCCGGCCTGGTCGCTACCCGCGTGGTTGCTTCCCAGGTTCTTCAGCTCCTTCTCGATCTCCGCCTTGTGCTTCGCGACCTCGGTATCGACGAGGTTCTTCGTCGTGAGATAGGCGTAGAGCCACCAGGTCGCGATCAACGTGCCGACGAGGCCGCAGACCATACCGGCGATCGCCATTCCTTTACCGGGGACCTTCTTCATCCCCAAGGCACCCAGGACGACTCCAAGGATGGTGAGTGGCAACGCGTACATTCCGAGGCACGGAACGAGCGATAGGACGAGACCGACGATTCCAATAACGAGTGCGGCAACAGGCATGAGTGCCTGATTACACCGGAGACGCAGAGGGATGTTCACCTTTGCGCTGTTTTTTTCGCCACAAGTCGAGTGCGGTCAGTCGTTTGCAGAATGGGCAGGTCGCCAGTGGCTAGTCGATGCGCCGGTCAAAAGGCTCGCAACCCTTCGGATCGCGATGGCCGGATTTCGGACTACCGCTTGCACGACGGCCGGACATGCGTGGATGGTATGCGGTTTGTGTGTTCCTCGTGGCGTGTGGAGTTAACGATCCCGCACCTGATGAGAGCGTCGACGGAGACGACAAGGCCGACAGCTTCGACAGCAGCGCCGCAAAGAAGCGCGAGACTGCCGTCAGCGCGAAGTTCGCGGCGGCCGTCAATAACCCGCAGGCACTGGCGACCTTGGTCGGCAAGCTGCCGAAGGGCGGCGACCTGCACATGCACCTGTCGGGCGCGGCGGCCACCGAGTCACTGCTGCGCACGGGCCAGCACGATCACGACTGCGTGACCGCGAAGTTTGTCGCGGCGGCCGGTTCGCTGTGTACCGCGGCAACCACGCCGCTCTCGAATGCGTCACCCGGATCTACATTGTGGACGCAAATCGTCGGCAACTGGTCGATGGAGGGCTTTCAGACCGCGGCGCTCGCGGATCGCCACACGCACTTCTTCGACGCGTTCGGTAAGTTCGGCCTGATCAGCCGCGTCCATACGGCCGACATGCTCGCCGATGTTCGGCGCACGGCAGCTCGCGAAAACATCTCCTATCTCGAAGTCATGATCTCGCTCGGATCCGGAACCGGTGGAGACCTCGGCGAGACCTACATCACGACCGGGAGCCCGTGGACCGCAGCGACGTTCGCCACGGCCCGCAAGGCGATCCTCGCGGACGCACGCATCGCCACGACGATCTCGCGGACTCGCTCCGATCTCGATAGCTGGGAGCGCGCCGAAGACACCGCGCTCGGCTGCGGCACGGCCGGCGCCGAGCCCGCATGCGACGTCACCGTGCGCTACCTCGTGCAGGGCACGCGCATCGCATCGCGTGAATCCGTGTTCGGTCAGTTCGTGTACGGCTTCGCGCTCGTCGGTGCCGACTCGCGCGTCGTCGGCGTGAACCTCGTGCAAGCGGAAGATGACTCCAAGGCGCTCGCGAACTATCACGATCAAATGGTCGGCGTCGGCTGGCTCGTCTCCGACGCCAAGACGCGCGGTGCGCCGGTTCCGGTCTCGCTCCATGCGGGCGAGCTCGCCACCGGCTTCGGCCACGCGTCGGATCTGAAGTTCCACGTGCGCGAGGCCGTCGAGATCGGCGGCGCGTCACGGATCGGCCACGCGGTCGATCTGCTCGGCGAAGATGATGCCGACGCGCTGCTGTCGACGATGGCGGCCAATCATGTCGCCGTCGAGGCGTGCCTGACCTCGAACCAACAACTACTCGGCGTCGAAGGCGCGAGCCATCCCGCCAAGGCGCTGATGAAACACTACGTGCCGGTTGCATTCGCGACCGACGACGAAGGCATCCTCCGCACCGACATGAACGCCGAGATCGTGCGCGCGTTCACGAAGCAAGCTCTCACCTATCGCGACGTCAAGCGCGCGATTCGGGCCAGCCTCACGTACTCGTTCTTGCCCGGCACGCGGCTGCGCGACCTCAGCGCCTGCAAGAAGTCACTGATCGCCGAGCAAGTCGATGCCGGCTGCATGAAGGCGATGATGACGAGCGAGCGCGCGAGCGCCGAGTGGCAGCTCGAGGCCGATCTCGACGCCTTCGAGCAATCGATCCTCAATTAGTGAGATAGTCGGTACTCGTCAGAGCCGAATCTTGCCGTGCGGCGTGCCCTCGCCGTAACCGGCGGCGGTCTGAACGCCGATCTCGACCCGCTCGTGAAACTCCGAGATCGTGCTTGCGCCCGCATACGTGAATGCAGACTGCACGCCGGTGATCATCTCGACGAGCAACGCGCCGACACTCTCCTGACCTTCGCGAATGTAGATGCGCGACGTCGAGATGCCTTCGCGGAAGAAGCCCTTCTTCGCGCGCTCGAACGGATCCTGGTCGGCGTTGCGGTCGCTCACGGCACGTCCGCTCGCCATCCCGTAGTTCTCTTTGTAGAGGAGTCCCTCGCGATCCTCCTTCACGTCGCCCGGGCTCTCGTACGTGCCCGCGAGTGCGGTGCCGACCATCACGCGTGCGGCTCCCGCGGCGAGATAGAGCGCGACGTCGCGCGGATGCTTCACGCCGCCATCGGCCCACACGTGTTTGCCGCGTGCGTGCGCCTCTCGCGCGCAGACGAGCACCGAGGTGAACGTCGGCCGTCCCGCGCCGGTCTGCATGCGCGTCGTGCACATCGCGCCGGGTCCGATGTTGACCTTGATCACGTCGGCGCCCGCATCGAGCAGCGCCTTCGTACCGGCCGCGGTGCACACGTTACCCGCGATGATCGGAACCCTGCCGCGGACGACGGCCTTCACGGCGGCGATCGCCTCGAGCATGCGGCGCTGATGTCCGTGTGCGGTGTCGAGGACGATCGCGGAGATGCCCAGGTCGAGGAGCTGTCCGGCGATCTCCGGGGCCTGGGCCGAGATCCCGACCGCCGCGGCGACCATCAGCTCGCCGCTCTTGCCGAGCGCGGGACGCAAGAGCTCGAGGCGCACGGCGTCGTTGCGCGTGATCACGCCGGTGAGGCGACCCGATTCGTCGAGCACGGGCGCGGCCTTGACACGGGCCTCGTCCATCTGCAGAAACGCATCGCGGTTCGAGATGCCGACCGGCAGCGCGATCAGGCGCGGTGACATCAGCAGCGAAGCCGGCGTGTATTGATCGCGGTCGCGAAGATCGGAGTGCGTCACGATGCCGAGCGGCCGGCGCTCATCATCGACGACGACGACGAGATCGTGCGAGCGCTTGCGGATGATGCCTTGGACGTCGCGCAGCGTCGCCTTCGGCGAGACCTCGAGCGGTGTGTCGTAGCGTGCGTCCGCGGCGTGGATGTGCTTGACGATCCGCGCGACCGTGTCGAGCGCCATGTCCTGCGGCAGCACGCCGAGGCCGCCGAACCGCGCCATCGTCTCCGCCATCCGCTTACCGGTGACGGCATTCATGTTGGCCGAGACGATCGGATGCGACGCCCCCGCAAAGTCCGGCGGAGACAGATCTGTATCGAGCCGCGATCCGCCGTCGAAATATCCGGGATTCAAGAAGACGTCGTCGGTCGACAGCTCGAGCTGTTCGTCGTGTTCGGGATGGAGGTAGCGCAAGGTCGGCACGCTACCTCACCGCGCCGGTTCCGTGTGGCAGCGACATCTGAAACGCGGCACGCTCCCGCGGACCTCAGGTCTTCGCGCTCGGTCCGTCGCCGGCACGTACCTCGATCGGCGCGTCGAGCAGCTTCTCGACGAGCTTCCGCTCGTGCCGGGTCGGGATCCAATCGTAGATCAGCGTCTCGACGGGCCGCCACATCACGACCCAGCTCGAGATCACGAGGCCTTCTTTGAGTCCCGTGCCGAGCGAGCCAGGAACGAGACTCGCAACGAACTGGGCAAACGACAGCAACGCGACGATCAATGCGAGCGCGAGCACGAGTGCGACTTGGCCCGTTCGGCGTCGCCGCCGCCGCGTGCGTTTGTTCCGCTCGATCTTGTCCGTGAAGTGCGCGCGATACGCCTGTTCGATCTCGGACGGCCGGCAAGGCTTGTCGAGCCAGAACACGACACGAAACCGATCGTGTCCCCACAGATCTTCGCCCGCATCGACCAGGTATTCGGAGAGCTCCGGATCGAGATCGCGCTCGCGAAACGGCGCCGGATCACGATTGTCGAAGAGCTGTTCGATCGTCCCGACCCTGACGTCAACAACCGGCTCGTCGTTCTCGAATCGATACCGCGAGTGCTCGATCATCCCCGCGATCTTGGCGCGCCTGCCGTGGTTCCGAAAGCTCACGATGTCTGGATCGCCGTGAGCTGCTCCAGCATTTCGAACAGCACGCCGCGCGCTCGAG
>JAQBQF010000260.1 GCA_028287115.1 Myxococcales bacterium | reverse complement strand
CTCGTCTGCTGGCGGACGATCTCTTCCTCTTCGCTCTCGGTCGGGTAATCGACATCGACCTGGAACATGAAGCGATCGAGCTGCGCTTCCGGGAGAGGATACGTCCCCTCTAGCTCGATCGGGTTCTGGGTCGCGAACACGAGGAAGGGCAGCGGGAGATCGTGCGTCGTGCCGCCCGCGGTGACGCGGAACTCCTGCATCGACTGGAGGAGCGCGGCCTGGGTCTTCGGTGGGGTGCGGTTGATCTCGTCCGCGAGCACGAGGTTCGCGAACACCGGGCCCTTGATGAACCGGAAGATCCGGCGGCCGGTCGTGTGATCTTCTTCGAGGACCTCGGTGCCGGTGATATCCGCCGGCATGAGGTCGGGCGTGAACTGGATCCGCTGGAACGACAGGTTGAGCGTCTCGGCGAGCGTGCTGATGAGCAGCGTCTTCGCGAGGCCGGGGACGCCGACGAACAGCGTGTGACCGCGGGCGAACAACGCGACGAGCAGCTGATCGATCACGCGGCGCTGTCCGATGATCCGTTTCTCGATCTCCTTGACGATCTGCGCGTGCGCTTCGGCGAGCTCGGCGACCGCGTCGAGATCGGACATCGGTGGACCGATCATCATCTCTTCTTCGCCGAGCGGAACCGTCGGGTTCACCTCGGTCGGTTGCTCTTGGCGCAAAGGAGTGACGTCGGCGAGCTTGTGCTCTCCGGAACTGGGCGTTGGTTGTGTCGTGCGCGATTTCATCTAGTTCTTCAGCTGATCGCAGGCGGCACGTTCGCGCGACGCCCGAGAGTCTCCAGTTTGAGCATAGCCTTCGGCAAGCCCGCAACGCGTCTGAGGATCGAACGGGCTTACCCGGAGCGCTTGTTCGTAGGCGGCGATCGCCTCGGGCCATTCATGCCTCGCCGAACGCGCCATGCCAAGCGTTACGGCCGTCGATGCATCGTGATCGTCGCTCGCGACGAGTGGAGTCGCGAGCTCGATCGCCCGATCGAGCTTGCCGAGGTCGACCAGGGTCCGTGCCAGCTTGCTCGCGACAAACGGCTCCGGCCCACCGACCGCCAGCGCCTTCTCGTACTCCACCGCCGCTGCGTCGAGCAGCCCGCGCGCTCTCAGCATGCCGCCGAGTCTCGCGTGCTTCCGAGCGCGCACGCCGACCGTCTCGATCCCGACATTCTCGGAATTGACGCCGCCCTTACCGAACTTGATCGGCTTGCCGGCGCGAGCCTTGCCATCGCCGACCTTGAGGTGCGCGTGCCACTCCTTCTCGACCGCAGGCCACGCGAGGTTCATCGCCTCGGACACTGCACGCTTGGCACTCTTGCCCTCGCGCTGTGCGACGAGGAGCTCGCGCAGGCCCTTGTAGCCGATCTTCTGCTCCATCCAACCGACCAGCGTATAGACCTCGGCGTACGCGAGTGCCGCGGCCTCTTGGCTCGGCAACTTGGCCATCGATGGATGCATCTCGTCGAACGTGATCAGGCGACCTTTGCGCAGCCCCGACGTCAGCAGCGCTTGCTCGGTCGTCGACAGCGCGATCTCCGGAGGCTTGCGCCAGCGGGTCTGTTCGAAGCGCGCGAGGCCTTCTTGCAGCCACACCGGAACGGTGTCGTGCGAGATCCGCGACACGATGATGTGCGTGTACTCGTGCGCGAGCGTGTCCATCCACGGATACCCGAACAAGGTCGCGCGCGGCGACACGACCATCAGCTTGTTGTACTTCGACAGCGCGATCGTCCCGGTCTTCTCGATCTCGGACTCGGTCAGCGGCGACAGCTTCGCGAGCGTCGCCGGCTCGCCGAGGATCTCGACGCGGATCGGATCATCCGGCTTGAGGCCGAGATCCTCGCCGGTGGTCTCCCATGCCGAGTCGAGCACCTGACCTGCAAGCTCGGCGATCGTCGCTTCCGGTCCCGGCGCGTAGCGGATGATGAAGTGACCGTTCGGTGACTTGGTCTCGATGAACGCTTCGGTGACGCCGAGCGTGCTCTGCGCGAGCTTGCGCGTCTGCCCGACCATGCCATCGGCGGCATCGTCCGGAAGCTTGTCGAGGAGCTTCACGGCGCCGGCGTAGTCGCCGGTCTGAAACGCGAGCTCGGCCTTGAGCCACCTGACCTCGACGCTATCGGCCGCGCGCTTCTCGAGGTCGGCGAGCAGCAGCTTCGCCTCGTCGATTCGCGCGGTCGTCAGAAACCGAGCGGCCTTGATCACGTCGCCGGTGACCGTGCGATCGCGGCGCGCGTCGGCTGTCGAGACGAACAGCAGGCAGGCGCACAGGGCGAGGCACCTGCGGCTCACTTGACCAGCTCCTCGATGTAGCGATCGAGCATCTCGTCGTAGCGGTCCTTCGGTTGATCGCCCTTCTTCTTCATGCCTTCGAGCAGATCCTCGCGGAACCGCTCCGGTGCACGGTACTCGTCGGCGCCCGGGATCCGGATCGGCTCGTCCTTGGCCGCGCCTTCCTGCGCCTGGCGCGCGTTCTTCTTCGCGTGCTCGCGAGCTTTCGCGAGCGCGTCGGCCGCGGCACGCGTCGATTCGCGCGTGCCCGACGGATCACGTTGCTTCATGCGATCGTCGGCGAGCCCCATCTGATCGATCGCCGAGCCGAGCTTCTTGCCGAGCTCCGCCGAGGTATCGCCGGGCAGATCGCCGCCGAGCTGCTTCGTGCGATCGGTCAAGCGCTTCGTGCGCTCGCGATTCATCGCCTGGCGCCGGCGCAGGCGATCGACCGAGTGCTGATCCTCGGCCGACATGATCTGCTCGGGTTTCGGTGACAGCGCCGACAGCTCGTCGATCAGATCCTTCGCGATCGGCGCGGCATGTTCGATGTTGTCGAGCGCGTCTTGCGTCGCCTCGGCCCACTTCGACTTCGGATCGTCGTTCTGCGCTGCCTCGAGCTCGCCGGCGATCGTATCGAGGCTCTGCTTCGCTTGCTTCGCCATCCCGAGTGCCTCCGCGAGATCGCCGTCACCGACCATGTGCTCGACGTCGGTGAGCCGGCGACCGACGATGTCGAGCTCCTCCTTCGCAAACGGCGTCAGCCCTGCTTCGTTGATCGAGTCGAGGCGCTTGCGCAAGCGATCGAGCAGGACGCCGACCTTCTTGCTCGCCTCGCGGCGATGATCCTTCGCTACCTCGTCCGCCTTCTCCGCGTAGGTCTCGAACAGGCGATTCGCTTCCGCGGCGATGTCTTCCTGATCCTTCGCGACGTCTGCGAGCTCGTTCAAGACCTCGTCGAGCTTCTTCTGCTCGTCGCTGAACTTGTCGCCGCGCTGCGAGTCGAGACTGTTCTCGAGCGACGCCGCGGACTTCTCGTGCTGCTGCTGACATGCCTCGAGCTTCTTCTGCGCCTCGGCGGTCTTGCCGGCATGGATCAGCGCGCCGACTTCGTCCACGCACGAGGTCTCCTCCTGCACCTTGACCGCGTCGCGATTGACGTATTGATCGAGGACATCCTCCGGCATCCCGCGCTTGTGCTTCTCGAGCTCGGCGTACGCGCGGTTAAGCGCGCGCATCTCGCGATCGATCTCGTCGAGCAGGCGCGCATCCTTCGTCCGCGCGTATTGCGCGAGCAGATCGGCGAGTCGCTTCTGATGGGCCGCGATCTCGTCGGAGATATCGAGCAGGCCTTCGATGCGTTCGCGATCGAGCCAGTCGGCAAGCGAGATCGTGTCGTCCTCGAGCTCGGACACGAGCTTCGGATCGAGGCCGGCAAACCGTCCGGGCGGTGACTTCGCGGCGGCCTTCGGCATCAGCTTCTGCTCGATGACCGCGAGGCGATCGAGCCGTTCGCGTATCTGCGCGAGCGCCTTGCGCAGCGCATCGGAGGCGTGCGGATCCTTTTCAAATGCGGCACCGACCGATCCGAGCTCGACGACCGCCTCGCGCAATTGCCGCGACAGCTCTTCGCGCGCGGACACCTCGTCACCGGGACCGGTCAGTCGTGCGCCGAGATTACGCACGATCTTCTCGGCGACCTCTTGCTGGCGACCGAGCGTGTCCTCGTGACGTTCGCGCGGGCTGACCACGCGAAGATGGAGCTCTCGCGAGCGACCGATATTCGGACCGCCGACGACGTCGTTATCCTTCGCTTCGATCCAGTAGCGGACTTCGCCGCCGCTCGGCACCTGGACCTCGGCGATGTCCCACATCAGCTTGCCCTGCGTCCGCGAGACTTCCCGCGCGCCGCCTTCGCGTGTACCGCCGACCGCCGCCGAGGGCGCATCGCCGAGAGGAATCGGCTTCTTGCCGCGGTCCTTGCCCGATTCCCACACGAGCTCCGCGGACGACAGTCCGAAGTCGTCGTCGATCACGTACGCGAGCTCGACGCGGCGGAGGTTCGCGACGTCGAGCGGATCGCCGGGCGCCATCAGCTGCACGACCGGCGCTTGATCCGGCTCGGCTTCGATCGCGCGCGGCGTGGTCTCGATCGATCGCGTGCCGTTCGGCGAGGTGATCGCGAATCGATAGCGCGACGTGTGATCGATCGTCAGCTCTGCCGATAACTGATCTCCGTCGAGCTTGGCGACGATCGTCTTGGTCGCACCCGGCGCTCCGGCCCCCGGCTCGACGACGAGCTCGGCGGTGACGACCGGCACCAGCACGCGCGCGCGCAACGCGACCGTGGTCCCCGGCAAGCCGCGAACATCCCCCGACGACGACGGAAGCTCGAGCGGCCGGCGCTTGCTGTACGCGGGGAACTTCAGCGTCGCGCTCAGATCTCCGACGAGCGGGACCGCGGAGAGCTGCGCGCCATCGAACGGTGCCGCGTGCGAAGACAGGAGGTTCCGCCATCCACCGAGGATGATCGCCGGAACGAGCGCGACCAGCGCGAGGTTCGCCGCGGCGGCAGCGAGCGCCCACCGGCGCGCATGAGGAACTTCGTGGACGGGCAGCAGGCTCTCGGGATCGAGCTCGGCAAGGCGACTCGTGGTCGAGTCGATCAGTGCGTGAACGAGATCCGCCGACGGAGCTCCGGGACGCGGCTCGGCGCTCGCGAGCTCGACCGAAGACAACAGATCCGACGCGAGCGGAGGGTGGCGCCTGCCGATCCACCGCGCGACCTCGGCGTCTCGAACGTACCGGCGGCGCGGCGCGACCACACCGATGATCACGGCGATCACGAGCACGGTCATCGCGATCACACCGCCGATGCCCAGCACGGACAGCGCGGTCGAGCGACCGCCACCGGAGATGCGCCCGATCAGCGGCAGCAGGATCGCGAGACCACCGAGTGCCGCGAACGCGTACAGCGCGGCGCGACGTGCTTCATGTCGGTAAACCAGCGCGCGTACGCGAGCCAGATATCTTGGGATCGTCCCGCTGCCCACTGGGTGTTAGCGCGTTGAGATGTTGCCCGCGCGCTCGCCGCAGAGCATAGCGCTAGCGGCGGCCTCGGACACCCTCACAAACGCGTAAGGATCTCGGCGCGGTGCTATAACCGCGGTGCGTGCCGGAGGGTATGAATAAGGCGGGCCAGCGGGCGTCCCAGGGACGTGAACCCGTTGACGACCGCGAGTTGGTCGAGGCCGCACGACGCGGTGATCGGGATGCCTTCCGTACGCTGTTCGATCGCTACCACCGGCGGGCGTATGCCTTGGCCTTCGGTGTCCTCCGCCATCAAGACGACGCGCTCGACGTCGTGCAAGACGCTTTCATAAAGGCTCACAAGTACTTAGACAAGTTCGAAGGCAACTCCAGCTTCTATACCTGGCTGTATCGGATCGTCATGAACCTGGCTATCGACCACCTTCGCAAACATCGCCGGGTCCGCCCCGTCGAGCTCGACGAGGCACGCCTCGAAGAGGGGGTGGCCGGCGACGAGTCGCTCCTGCCGAAGATCCTCGGGAGCAACCCCGGCCGCGCGTTGCTCGATAAAGAGATCCGTGCGCGCATCGATCAAGCGTTGTCCGAGCTCTCGGAAAATCACCGGTCCGTGCTCGTGATGCGCGAGCTCGAAGGCATGTCTTACGAAGCGATGGCGCAAGCGATGAGCTGTTCGAAGGGGACGATCATGTCCCGCCTGTTCCACGCGCGAAAAAACATGCAGAAGCGACTCGTCGATCTGGTGGATCACGCGCCGGTCGCCGATCCGGGCGACTCCGGAGAGCAAGAAGCCTCGGCCTCGGGGAGCTTTCGATGAGCGCGCGCCACGACATCGAGCTGATGCAGCACGCCGATGGTGAGCTCGAAGGCGAGCCCGGGATCGAAGACGAGATCGCTCGGGATCCGATCGCGCGCGCGAAGGTCGAGGCGATAGGTCAGCTCGGCGAGCTCGTCCGCGGGCATCTCGAGCTGTCGGCGGACCGCGTCGCGGACAAGCGATTCGATGCGATGTGGCGCGAGTTCGAGAAGGGCGTCGATCGCGAAGCCTCCGCCGAGCCGACCAAGGCGG
>JAQBQF010000139.1 GCA_028287115.1 Myxococcales bacterium | reverse complement strand
GCTCATCGCGCGCCGCAGGATGATATCGCGCTCGCTTCACCGTCGCGCGTCGCGTAGCTCGTCGCGCAGTTCGCGGTGAACATCATCGGCATCGACGAGCACGACGCGTTTGTCGACAACATCTTTCACACGAGTTGCGGATGCCCCATGAAAGAGCTGCGCAACGATCACAATGTTGCGGCGCGAAACGTTCCGCACTTGCGCGTTCACCGTCGCGGAATCTGCGGAACGCTTGAAGCTGGCCCTCACGAATCGACACCGGCACGCATTTCGCGCGGTGAGATCGGTCGCGCCAGGCGTCGCCACCTGCGCACCGATCCTAGGGCGCAGGCGACGGATCGGTCGTGATCGGTAGCCACGTCGAGCCGCTGGCGTCGCTTCACTTCGTTCGCGATCTTGTCCTTCTTCTTCTTGAGCAAGACCTCGCGCGCACCGACGTGCTTCGGCGCCGCCGCCTCCCAGCACGCTTCGATGTATTCCTTGCGGTAGCAGAGCCCTTTGCGCCGCGCGCACGGGAACACGCGATCCTCCGGACCGGCACTGTGCCTTACGCTGCGCGAGCCACGGACCGAGAAACTCGGCGCAATCCTCGGGCGCGGGGACCCACTTCACCTTGCCGGAGCCCTTCTTGTCTTCCTTGAGCGGGCCGTCGTACGAGAAACGCACGCGGATCACGCCTTCTTCAAGGAACGCGAAGTCGGACATTCGCAGGCCCGCCGCTTCGCCCGTGCGCAGTCCCGAACGATTGCCGAGATAGAACATGAAGTGGATCGGCTCCTCGATATCCGCGATCAGCTTGCGCACGATCGCGTCATCGTCGATCCATCGCGTGTCGGACTTCACGGTCTGCGTCGGCCGGCTTCCCATCGGAATCTGCCGCACCGGATTGATCGACGCCTTGCCGCGCGCGACAGCCCACGAGAAGAAGCGCGAGAGCAGATTCATGTTGTGTCGGATCGAGGACTCGCTGAGCTCGCCGGCAGCACGCTGCTCGTCGATCCACTCCATCACGGTCGCGAGCGATACCTCCATCAATCGCAGGCGCGCGAACTTCGGCACCAGGTGCCGCCGACCACGGCTGCGATCGTCGCCCGCGTTGCGGTTCGTCAGCCCATCCAAGAACTGATCGAACAGCGTCTTGAACCTCGGCGAATCATCGGGCTCATTGATCCCGACCGTGCCGCGCGCCACCCGCGATGCGATCTCCTGCACCCACCGTTTCGCCTGCGCCTTGGTCGGCTGCTGCGACGGCTTCTAGACCCATCGCCCGTTCTCCCGGTAGCCGACGTACCAGTGCGGCTTGTCCTTGGTGCCACGATTGAACACCGTCCCCATGCCTGCCTCCGCTTACTACACCCTTACTACAGAGGTGCGACGCGGAGCGGAGGTCGAGGGTTTCGACCTGGGGAAGCTCTCGGAATGTCTCTCGTAGTTGGCGGAGCGGACGGGACTTGAACCCGCGGCCTCCGGCGTGACAGGCCGGCGTTATAACCAACTTAACTACCGCTCCAGATTTTCAGTGGGCGAAGCAGGGTTCGAACCTGCGACCACCGCCTTGTAAGGGCGACGCTCTTCCGCTGAGCTATTCGCCCCGCTTCCGAGGCCCAGGTTCTTAGACGGCCCTGGGTTCCGTGTCAAGCCCCGGTCATGACAGAGGTTCGAAGCCGGTCTACGGCGAGCAGATCGTCAGCTCGAGGGACGTGCCGGGGCCATTATCGCAGCCAGCGCCCACCGGCTTGGTCGCACCTTCGTACGACTCGAACGCGCCGACCCCGTTGACCGCGGTCAGCAGGATGCCGAGATGGTCGGTCACGTACGGCCCCGGGTCCACCTGCGCCAGTCCAGGGGCCAAGATATCGATGACGACCGGGCCCGTGCCCGACCGTGCTGTGGTCACGACGACATCGCTACGGTCATCGGGAACCAGGCCCGCACCGCCGGCATGCCAAGGAGTTGTCGTCTTCGCGTCGTTGTAGGTCGCTTCGCTTTCGATCCAGTCCGAGGTCATCCAGTGCAGATCGATGCCCTCGTACGAGAAAGCGCAGTACTCGCAGTAGGGGTCCGCCGGCGACAAACAACCGAAGCTTTCGATAGCCGGCGTGATCGTCAGCTTGAGCTCGCCTAGGCAATCGGTGGGGCCGAGCGCACTCGCGCCCGTGAGCGAGAACTTGAGCAGCGTGGGTGTGTTGTTGCCGATGTGGACGGCGTCACCAGACCCGAGCGTTACATCGGCGCGGCTCGGATCGAGGAACGTATCCGCGACAAGGCTGGGCATCACGGTGCGACAGGTCATCGTCGTCGTGGGGCCCGCGCACGCGAGCGTCGGGCCGCGCGACGCATCGATCGGTCGAGCATCGGTGAGGTGGACGTCGTCGATCCCGAATAGCTTGTCGCAGCCCGCGAGGCTCAGCACCAACCCGACCTCGCGCAGACTCACATCGCGATTGTACCGCAGCTAGTGTGCGTCGCGCGGATCGTCGGGAGGCATCGTCTCGACGATGCGCCAGTCGACGACCAATGAAGGCTCGCGCAGGAACTCTTCAGGCTGCGGATGGGCGAGGGCGTGACGCAGCACCTCGTCCATGTGCTTGACCGGAATCACGACCATCGCGGCGAGCACGGCCTCGGGGACATCTTTGATGTCCTTCTGGTTGTCGTCGGGGAACAGCACGGTCGTGACGCCCGCGCGGTGCGCCGCGAGGATCTTCTCTTTGAGGCCGCCGATCGGCAGCACGCGGCCACGCAGCGTGACCTCGCCGGTCATCGCGATGTTCTGGCGGACCGGAATCCGCAGGAGCGCGGACGCCATCGCCGTTGCCATCGTGATGCCCGCGGACGGACCGTCCTTGGGAATCGCGCCTTCGGGGAAGTGAACGTGCACGTCGATCTTGTTCTGGAAGTCGTTCGAAAGGCCGAAGGTGCCCGCGCGCGATCGCAGATAGCTCATCGCCGCTTGCGCACTCTCCTGCATGACTTCGCCGAGCTTGCCGGTGAGCGTCAACTTGCCCTTGCCGGGGACGATCGTGACCTCCGCGGAGAGCAGGTCGCCACCGAACATCGTGACGGCGAGGCCGTTCGCGAGCCCGATCTCGTCGTCTTTCTCGCGGCGGTTCTCGCGATATTTCTCGGTGCCGAGCCAGGTGGGTAGGACCTCGACCTGGACGTCGAACTTCGAGCCGACGATCCGGCCTTTCGCGAGCCACTCCTTGGCGATCTTGCGGCAGACGGTCGCGATCTCGCGCTCGAGATTTCGCACGCCGGCTTCTCTCGTATAGCGGTGGATGATCGCGGTGAGCGCGTCGTCGTTCCACGTAACGTCGATGTCCTTGACGCCGTTGTTCTCGGCCTGTTTCGGAATCAGGTACTGCTTCGCGATCGCGACCTTCTCCCACTCGGTGTAGCCGGGGAGCTCGATGATCTCGAGCCGGTCTTGCAGCGGCAGCGGGATCGCGTGCTGCTGGTTGGCCGTCGTGATGAACATCGTGTCGGACAGGTCGTAGTCGAGATCGAGATAGTGATCGTTGAACGTGTTGTTCTGTTCGGGATCGAGCACTTCGAGGAGTGCGCTCGCCGGGTCGCCCCGAAAATCCATCGACATCTTGTCGATCTCGTCGAGCAGGAACACCGGGTTTTGCGAGCCGACCTTCTTGAGCGACTGGATGATCTTGCCGGGCAGGGCGCCGATATAGGTGCGGCGGTGGCCGCGAATCTCGGCTTCGTCGCGCACGCCGCCGAGGGATTGGCGGACGAACTTGCGATTGGTCGCATGCGCGATCGAACGGGCGAGCGAAGTCTTGCCGACGCCGGGCGGACCGACGAGGCAGAGGATCGGTCCGCGTTGACGCGGCACGAGCGATTGGACGGCGAGATATTCGAGGATCCGCTCTTTGACCTTCTTGAGGCCGTAGTGCTCGGCCTCGAGAATTCGTTCGGCCTCGTTGATATCGTGGCGATCTTCGGTCTTGTCTTCCCACGGAAGCGCGATGACCCAGTCGAGGTAGTTGCGCACGACGGTCGCTTCCGCGGACATCGGCGACATCTGCTTCAGCTTCTTGAGCTCCTTGAGGCAGCGTTCCTTGGCCTCCTTGCTCATCTTCTTCGACTTGATCTTCGACTCGAGATCGTTGAGCTCGTTCTTGAACTCGTCGCGGTCACCCAGCTCCTTCTGGATGGCCTGCATCTGCTCGTTCAGGTAGTACTCTTTCTGCTGCTTCTCCATCTGCTTCTTGACGCGAGTGCGCAGCTTCTTCTCGACCTGACGAATCTCGATCTCGCCTTGCATCAATTCGCCGAGGCGCTCGAGGCGCTTCGCGGGTGACGGCGTCTCGAGCAGCTCTTGCTTGTCTTTGAGCTTGAGTGCGACGTGCGCGACGATCGTGTCGGACAGACGACCGGGCTCGTCGATCGTGCGGACCGAGACGAGCATCTCGGGCGGGATCCGCGTGTTGAGCTTCACGTAGTCTTCGAACACGTCTTGGACCGAGCGCATCAGCGCTTGGATCTCGACCGCGTCGTCATCCGTCTCTTCGACATCCTCGACGTCGCACACGAAGAACGGATCGACTTGCGAGAACCCGCGGATCCGCGCGCGTGCGCGACCCTCGACGAGGACCTTCACCGGGCCCTTCGGGAACCGGAGCAACTGAATGATGTGCCCGACGGTGCCGATCGCGAAGATGTCCTCTTCGGAAGGCTCGTCGGTCTTGGCGCGACGCTGCGCCGCGAGGAGGATCTGCTTGTCGCCCGACATCGCGTCCTCGAGCGCGGACAGCGACTTGTCTCTGCCGACGAACAGCGGCACCACCATGTGGGGGAAGACAATGATGTCGCGCAGCGGGAGCAATGGCAGGCGATACCCCGCCCTCACCTCACGGTCGTCGGATTTCATAGACCGATACTGTAGGGGGCATGCGAACTTGAGCAAGAATTCACGTCAAGTTGAGGCAAATTTACCTCGCACGGCGCGGCAGAAATACCACGATATCGGATTTTCCCAACGAAAACGGGTCGAACGATCCCACGACGATCCGCGTTCACGAGTAAGGACGCTTGCTTCAGGTGCGCGTGGCATCTCGGCTGCTCCTATGGCTGAGGTCGCTGCCCCATGTCCAACGCCTACGCTCCACTCGTCGAAGCCTTCCTCATCGTCGACCAACCGCGCCAGCGCCTCAGTCATTGGACGCAGACGCTGGCCGCACTCGATTCGCAACACGCGCCCGCGCTCGCCGCGATCATCGCGTTCTACGATCCGACGACCGATCAGGCGCTGCTGAATCTGCGCTACGACGAGCTCGCGATCGGGCCGAAGCAGCTCGAGTTCATCGTCGAGATCGCGCTGCTCGCGGAGGTCGGGATGATCCAGCCGCACCAGCTCTCGGAGGCCGAACGCAAACGGTTCCTGATGGAGAGGCTGACGCGCTGCACGCATCAGGTGACCTATCAGCGCAGTGTCGTCGGTGCGCTGACCGAGGTCGTGCGCAAGGTCAAAGAGACCAAGTCGATGGGAACGCTGGCGACCACGGCGACGCCGTTGCCGCGTCAGCCGCCGCCGATCCCGAAGATCGCGCGGAAACCGTCGCCGCGCGGCGACACCGATGATCCGGTGTTGCTGGTGCCGGCGAAAGGCACGCGCAACGACCTCGACACGATCGAGCCTGAACCCCTGGGGGATCCCCGGGCGGGGATACGCGCGAAGTCGACGCGCGATGACCTCAACCTCGCCTTGGGCTCGGGCGCTCGGCCGCCGGTGCCACCACCGCTGCCTCGCGCAGCGCGCCGCGACGACTCGACGTACGCGACGCCGCAGAGCCCGATGCACAAGGCGCAGATGCCGACGGCGGAGATGCCGCTCGCGCCGCAACCGCGACCACCGACGTTCAACGAAGTGTCGGCGATCGATCTCCCGACCGAGCGGCGCGGATCGTCACCGAACCCCGATCCCTTGGCGAATGCGATCGCGGCGCAGGCGCCGGGCCTCATCTACGCGAAGTATCTGCGTAGCGGCAAATGGGTCGCGAGCCGCGTGGGAGCGCTCAGCCTCAAGGGTGCCGCGCTGATGACCGGCGCGATGCCGAGGCTCCACGATCACGTCGATATCGCGCTGACGTTCGGCGGACATCGCGCGCTCGTGCGCGGCGCCGTCGCGAAGGTCTCGTCGCACGGTGAAGCGCGAACGACCGGTGCGTCGTCGTTCAGCGTCAACTTCGAGCTCGACGAAGCATCGCGGCAACAACTGACCACGCTGCTCACGGCGGCGCGCGCCGCGAAGATCACGATCAAGCCGCCACCTCCGCGATCGACGCGGCGGTATCCCGTCGAGTGGCCGCTCTGTCTCGGCACGACGCGCGGTGCGCTCAAGGCGGATGCGCTCGATGTCTCGACGCACGGCATGTTCGTGCGACCGGCAAATTCGCTGACGCTCGATGCGGTCGTGAATTTCTCGGTCGTACTCGATGACAACGCCCCGCCGATCGCGGGACGTGCGCGCGTGGTCCGTCATATCTCGGAGGCCGAAGCGAAGACGGCAGGGCTCGCGGCCGGCTACGGCCTCAACATCACCGAGATCGCAGATGCCGACCGCATGCGGTGGTTCGGGTTTCTCGCGCGGATCGAGAGACGCGCGGAGTTGCGCGTGCTGATCGGCGCGTCACCTGCGCGCCTGGTCGAGCTGCAAAGCGCGCTCGCCGCGGTCGGCTACGCCGTGACCGGCGGCACGGATCCGGGCGCACTGGTGCAACTTGCCACGGCCGAGACGCGGCCGGTGGATGCAGCCTTGATCGACGGCGGCTGGATCGATCAAGGTGGGCCGTGGGTCGAGACGCTGTTTTCATCGCGGAACGTGCCGTGCGTGACGCTCTTTGGTGATGCGCGACGTGCGCGAACCGCACTCGACAAGCTACTCGCCGTGGCCGTGTGATCGCGCACGCCAACCGGCGTTCACGATCTGTCTTAAAAGCTCACGTCGCGATGTCCTGCAGCGCTGGTCGGACCACGTAACTGCGCGTGTCTGCAAGCGGTCCAGACTCTCGCGCGCTGGCCTCGGAATTGCGATGATTCCGGCCACACGGAAGGTCGTAGAACATGAAGCCTATTAAGTACGCGCTGCTCGCCATCCTGCTCGTTCCAGGTCTCGCCGCTGCCCAAGGCTATGGCGGCGGCGGTGGCCCTGGTTATTACAGCCAGCCAAATCCGATTCCGGGCGGCTTCCACGATCGCACCGGACGCCTCATGTGGGGCGGCAGCATCGGGCTCGGTGGCATGCACGATAACGGTAGTGGCCTGACGAACTGCGATAACTGCTCGACCGGACCTGCCGTCGAGGTCGATGGTCACATCGGCGGCATGTTGAGCCCGCGCTTCGGCCTGATGCTGGAGATGCAGGCGAACTCGCGCCAGGTGCACTCGGATCTCCAGAACGGCGACACGTTTCTCACGCAGGGCACCGCGATGATCGCCGCGCAGTACTGGCTGACGCCGCAGCTGTGGCTCAAAGGCGGCCTCGGCGTCGCGCAGCTTCAAGCGGACAACGCGTACGTGACCTACGACTTTGGCGGTGGCGCCGCGATCATGGGCGCGATCGGCTTCGAGTTGCTGTCGGCGAGGAACTTCGCCGTCGATCTGCAGGGCCGGATCATCGAGGGCTCGTATAATTCGGGCAACGACAACATCACGTCGGGCACCGTCGGCGTCGGCCTCAACTGGTACTGACCGCGGCTCTTACTGAAGTGGACGCTCCCTCACGCAGGGAGCGTTCGCTTTTTCGGCCCTTTTTCATGGTGCGTTCAGCCCCGTAGGGCACGCTACGCTCATGCGAAGGCTGTTGTTCGTCGCGCTTGCCGGGCTCGTCGGCATGGCGCACGGCGAACCACCGCTTCGCACGCCGGTCACGTTGTCTCAGGCACTCGCCGCGGCTGCGAAAGCGCCGGCGACGTTCGGATACGGTTACGACATCGAGGCCGCCGAAGCGAATGCCGCTGCGGCACGCGCGTGGCCGAATCCGAGCGTCCATCTCGGCACGAATCGGCTGACCGCGCTCGTGATCGCGGGCGTCTCGATTCCGTTGCCGGTGTTCGGCACCGTGGGCGCTGCACGCCGGGTGGCGCTCGCCGAAGCGAATGTCGTGCGCGCGGAGGCGGGCGTGCAGCTCCGTCAGCTGCGACATCGGATCGTCATCGCGTGGGTCGAGCTCGCGCGCGCGGACGGTGCCGTGATCGCGCAACAAGCCGCCGCGAAACAGGCCGCCGAGCTCGAGGTGATCGCGCGCGGACGCCAGTCGGCCGGTGTCGGTGCAGATGTCGACGTCACGGTCGCTGTCGCAACGCGTGCGCGCGCGGACGTCGCGGTGGCAGCGGCCTTGCGCAACGAAGACGCTGCTTCAGCGGAGCTCGCGGGACTGCTCGGTTGGGATCCGATGAGGCCGATGCGTGCCGAAGGCGAGCCCGTGACCGGGGATGTTGCCGATCTCGATGCATTGCGCGGACGACTCGTGACACACCCCGACCGGGAGGCCGCGGAGCGCCGCGTGATCGCCGCGGATGCGATCATCGATCAGACGCTCGTCGAGCGCTGGCCGGGGCTCGCGGTGGAAGGCGAGATCCTCTACGACGATCGCTCGTTCACGGGTACGGCGTGGGATCGCACCGATACGCACTTCGGCATCGTTCTCGATCTGCCCGTGTTCGCGCGGATCGGTGATCGCACACGAGCGGCCCGCGCGAGAGCAGCGGCCGAACAGGCGCGGTTTCGCGTCACCGAGATCGAGCTCGGCTCGGGGCTGCTCGCGACGTATCGCCGGTGGCAAGCCGCGAGCGAGAGGCTCGAGTCGCTCGTACGCGACGTGTTGCCGGCGACCGAGCGTGCGGCGGCGTTGTCGGCGCAGGCGTACCGCGAAGGCGCGCGCGATCTGTCGTCGGCACTCGTTGCGGAACGCGACCTCGCAGCGCTCCGCGCGGAGATCAACGATGCTCGAGCGAATGCCGCCGTCGCGTTCGCGGATCTGCAGCTTGCCGTGGGGGAAGATGTGGGAGCTCCGCATGCAAAATAAGCTTTGGATCGCGTGCTTGGTCGTAGTTGCCGGCTGCAAGCACGCCGCGGATACGGCCGATGAAGACAAGCCGGTCGCGGCCGCCGTCACGTGTCAGACCGTCGAGTCGACGCAGATCGAGGACACCGTCGAGGTCACCGGTCTGATCTCGCCGCCGCCGAGGCTCGATGCGATCGTCAGCTCGCCGGTCGCCGGTCGCGTCGCGATGATCTACGTCGAAGAAGGCGATCATGTCGAAGCGGGCCAGCAGCTCGCATTGATCGAAGATCCTGCATTGCCGGCGGGCTCGCTCGAGGCGCGTGCGGCGGTGATGTCGTCGCGGGCGGCGAAGGCCGCCGCGGATCAGGAGGTCGTGCGGCAGGAACGGCTCGTGAGCTCCGGGATCGGCGCGCGCAAGGATCTCGACGACGCCCGGGCGAAGGCCGCGGCGACGGCCGCCGAGCTCGATGCCGCGAATGCGCGGTCGGGACTCGCGTCGACACAGCTCGCGCGCCGCGAAGTTCGCGCACCCCGCGCCGGCGTCGTGCTCCACGTATTGCGGAAGGTTGGAGAGAGCGTCGATGGCACCGCGGGAACACCGATCGCGCAGGTCGCCGATCTCACCGTGCTCGAGATCCACGCACAGGTCCCGCCGGCCTCCCTCACTCCGCTGCGCGAAGGGATGCCCGCGGTCGCGATGATCCTCGGGATCGAGGCGCCGATCGCCGCGTCGGTCGTGCGCGTGGCGCCGGCGGTCGATCCGACGACGCTACTCGGGCTCGTTCGGCTGCGGCTCGACACCAGCGACAACGTCAAGGTCGGGAACGCGGCGCGCGCGCATATCGTGATCGCCAAGCGGCCCGGGATTCGCGTTCCGGCGGCCGCGCTGCGGCGATCGATGGTCGGCGAGGACGAGGTCGTGGTCTGCGCCGGTGGTGTCGCGCACGTTCGGACGGTCGCGGTCGGAAATCGCAGCGAGCAGGGCATCGAGATCAAAGATGGCGTGAAGCCTGGAGAGCAGGTCGTCGTCGATCACGTGCTCGGCCTCGAAGAGGGACAGCCGCTGACGGCCGAGAAGCCGACGGCCGAGAAGGACGACAAGGCCGGCAGCGGTAAGTCCGACGACAAAGCCGGAAGCGCGAAGGCCGCACGGAAGGGCGACGAGGACGACAAAGCTCCGGCGAAAGCGGCTGCCTCCGAGAAGGGCAGCGCCGAGAAGTGACGAACGCATGAGTCTCGTCCGCTGGCTCCGGCAGCATTCGAGTCTCGTCTGGATCGCGGCACTCGCGCTCGCGACTCTCGGCGCGCTCTCGATCTATTCGCTGCCGAGCGGGATCTATCCCGAGATGCAGTTTCCGCGCGTCGTCGTCGTGGCGAAGGCCGGCCAGTTGTCGCCGGATCTCGTCGAGGCGCAGATGACGCGGCCGCTCGAGCAAGCGCTCGCCGTCGTGCCCGGCGTGCGTCACGTGCGCGCGAGGACGATTCGCGGCGCTGTCGAGTTGTCGTTGCTCCTCACCGACGGTACCGATCCGTTGACGGCGCAGTACGCGTGTCAGGCCGCCGTCGATCACGTCGAGCTTCCGAAGGGCTCGACGACGATCGTCCAGCGCGTGCTGCCGACGTCGGTGCCCGTGATCACGTTCAACGTCAGCCCGCCGAAAGGCGTCACGAGCGATCAACGCCGGCTGCGCGAAGTCGCCGAGCGGATCATCCGGCCCGCGATCGTGCGCGTCAAAGGCATCGGTGGTGTCGATGTGCTCGGTGGCCGCGTGCGGCAGGTCCAGCTGCTGATCCGGCCGACCGAGCTCGCCGCGCTACACATCACGCCGCGCGATCTCGCGCAGAAGATCGAAGCGCAGGATCAGGTGATCTCCGCGGGTCGCGTGTGGGATCAGCACCAGACGTTGCCCGTCGTGCTCGATGCGCAAGCGATCGATCTCGACAAGCTGAAGGCGCTGCCGATCGCGAACGGACCGACAGGACCGATTCCGCTGTCGGTGGTCGCCGATGTGGTCGACGGCATCGAAGACCCCGACGTGATCGTCAGCGGGCCTCGCGGTGAGGCGGTCGCGATCTCCGTCGCGCGACTTCCAGGTGCGGGCACGCCGGCGGTCGTCCAGGGCACGCTCGACGCCATCGAGAACCTTCGTGCGACACACGCGTTGCCGCCCGATGTCGAGGTCACCGCGGTCTACGATCAGGCGAGCCTCGTCGATGAATCGATGAGGAGCGTGCGCGACGCGATCCTGATCGGCATCGCGTTGTCGTTGATCGTGATCGCGCTGTCACTGCGTGACTGGCGTGCAGGGTTGATCGCCGCGCTACCGGTTCCGATCACGCTGCTCGGCACGTTCGCCGTGATGCGGTGGCTCGGCGTCACGTTGAACCTCATGTCGCTCGGCGGTCTCGCGATCGCGATCGGCCTCGTCGTCGATGACGCGATCGTCGTCACCGAAGGTATCGTACGCCGGCTCGAGGACGGACTCGATGTGCCGCAGGCGGTCGAGCTCGGCACGAAGGATATGTTCGCCGCGGTCGTCGGCACGACGTTCACGACCGTCGTCGTGTTTGCGCCGCTCACGCTCCTCACCGGCGTCACCGGCAGCTTCCTCGGCGCGCTCGCGATCACACTCGCGATCGCGGTGTTGCTGTCGATGGTCATGTCGCTGACGCTGATCCCGATCCTCGCCGTGCACTTGAAGAAGCGCGCGGCCAAGCATCACGAGCAAGACGACACCGACCGGATCGGCAATACGATCCGATGGCTGCTGCGGCATCGGTTCGTTGCCGTGATCGTGATCGTGGCGCTGATCGCCGTCGGATCGGTCGCCAAAGGCGGCCTCGCGACAGGCTTCCTGCCACAGATGGACGAGGGCGCGTTCGTCATCGACTTCTTCTTGCCGGCCGGGACGTCTCTCGAGGAGACCGACCGCGCCACGCGCGCGATCGACGTCGTGCTGGCGTCGACTCCGGAGGTCGTGTCGTTCACGCGCCGCACCGGAAGCGAGCTAGGCCCCGCCACCGCGACGATGCAGAGCCGCGGCGACATCATGGTCCGGCTGGTCCCGCGCGGCGATCGCGCCGAGATCCGAGAAGTCATCGCGGGCGTTCGCGAGCGTCTGCATTCGGCAGTCGCCGAGGCGCGCTTCGAGTACGTGCAAGTCTTGCAAGACGTGCTCAACGATCTCGCCGGCAACCCGGCGCCGATCGAGATTCGCGTGCTCGGCGATGATCCGCTCGCGCTCGATGCTTATGCCGAACAGGCGGGCACGCGTCTCGAGAAGCTGCCGCAGCTCGTCGATGTGTTCGACGGTCGTGAGGGCATGACACCGATCTTGCGCGCGCGGATCGAACCGGTTCAGGTCTCGCGTCTCGGGCTCGATGCCGCTTCGATCGGCGAGGACCTGAGGATCGCGCTCACCGGTCGCGAGGTCGCGCAGATCCTCCGGCCCGAGCGCACGATCGGCGTGCGCCTGCGCTACCCGGATCTCATTCGCTACGACGCGGATGCACTCGCGCGCACGCCGGTCGCGTATGGACCCAAGTCGCTACCGCTCGGCCAGGTCGTCACGTTCGATCGACCACTGGCGCCCGCGGTGCTGCGTCGCGACGGCTTGCGCTCCGCCGTGCTCCTGACCGCGGCGACCAAGACCGGCGACCTCGGTGGCGCCGAAGCCGCCGTGAAGGAAGCATTAAAAGATCTTCCGGTGCCGAAGGGCGCGCTGATCGAGATCGGTGGTCAGGCGGCGTCGGCGCGTGGTGCGCAGACCGAGCTCATCACGGTGGCGCTGTCTGCCGCCGTGCTCGTGCTGATCGTTCTGATCATCCAGCTGCACTCATTTCGCTACGCGATGGTCGTGCTCGTAGGCGCACCGCTATCCACGGTGGGCGGTCTGTTGATCCTCGCAATGACGGGACTTCCGCTCGATGTATCGTCGATGACGGGCCTGATCCTCCTCGTCGGGCTGGTCGTCAAGAACGGCATTCTGCTGCTCGAGAACGCGCAGCACCATGTGGCGGAAGGCCTCACGATCGAAGATGCGTTGGTCGCTGCTGCGCGGCGCCGTCTGCGACCGATCCTGATGACGACCGCCGCGACGATCGCAGGACTTGCGCCGCTGGCATTTGCGATCGGCGCGGGGTCCGAGCTCCAGCGGCCTCTCGCAGTCGCGGTGATCGGCGGGCTCGTGCTTGCAACGGCGGTCACCTTGGTCGTCACGCCCGGGCTGACGGCGCTCGTCGCGAAGCGTTCGTGATGTATCCTCGCGGCGTGCACATCGTGTTGGTGGAGGACAATCCACAGCTCGCGGGTACGATTTCCGTGGGTCTTGGCGAGGACGGCTATTCCGTCGAGGTGATCGAGACCGCGGCGAAGGCGATCGCGCGCGGGTTGCGACGCGATCTCGATCTGATGATCCTCGATCTCGGCCTCCCCGATCGCGACGGCGTCGATGTCCTCCGCGAGTTGCGCACGGCCCGTATCCACGTGCCGATCCTCGTGCTCACCGCGCGTGATGCAGTGGAGTCGCGAGTCGCCGCGCTCGATGCAGGTGCCGACGATTACCTCGTCAAGCCGTTCGCGTTCACCGAGCTTGTCGCGCGCATCGGTGCGCTCGTGCGGCGCGCCGGCGGCCCGCGCTGGACACCATCGAGCGACATCCCGATCTTGATGCGCGATGACTTGATGGTCGAGGCCAACGGCAAGGCCGTGTCGTTGTCACCGCGCGAGTTCGCGTTGCTCGGCTGTCTCGTGCGCCGCCGCGGCGAGGTCGTGACGCGGATCGAGATCCTGCGCGAGGCTTTCGGTTACGATTTCGATCCCGGGACGAACGTCATCGACGTGCACCTCACGCACGTGCGGAAGAAGCTCGCCGGATTCCCCATCGCGATCGAGACGGTGCGCGGCGCGGGCATTCGGTTGATGGTGACTGGATGACAGCACCGGCGACGCTCGGGCGTGGTCTCGGCCGGTCGTTCGCCGTCGCAACGGTGCTCGGCATGATCGTGTTCGCCACCGTCGTGTTCCTGGTCATCTGGGTCACCGAGAACGGCGAGGAATGCTCGCCCGGCGTCCTCGAAGATCCGCCCATCGAGATCGCGAAGCAGTGCGGTCTCGCGCTCGGGATTGCGCTGCCGTTCGGAATCGGCCTCTCGGTGCTCGTTGGCCGCCGGCTCACGCGGACGACGACCGAGCGGCTCGATGACGTGATCGTGAGCGCTTCGCGAATGACGGGCGAGAACCTCGACGAGCGCCTGCCGGTGACCGGCGACCGCGATCCTCTCGATCGGCTCGCGACCGCGCTCAATGGCGTGCTCGAGCGCGTCGCATCTGGAGTCGCGGCACAGCGTCAGTTTGCCGCCGACGCATCGCACGAGCTACGGACGCCGCTGACGGTGATCTCGACGAACCTCGAGGTCGCGAGACGCCGGGTTCGCGATACTCCGCACTGGGAGCACGTCGCCGATGACACGCTCGCGGAGGTCCGCCGGATGAACGTGTTGGTCGAGAAGCTGCTCGTGCTGTCGCGGGCCGGCGCCGCGGGCCTCCATCACGAACGCCGCGAGCTGCGCGCGCTAGCGGCCGTCGCGATCGAACGATCGAGTGCACTCTGTGCGGAGCGCGGAATTCGTACGGAGCTCGCCCCCGGCACACCGGCGCATTGCGAGATCGACGCCGACGCGATCTCGATCGTGCTCGACAACTTGTTGCGCAACGCGATCGATCACTCACCGAAGGGCGGCGCGATCACCGTTCGCGTCAAGGGCGCGCAGATCACCGTCGAAGATCAGGGTCCGGGCGTTCCGCTCGACATTCGCGATCGCATCTTCGAACCGTTCGCTCGGGGCGGTCATACCGATCGAGCCGTCGGAACCGGGCTCGGCCTCGGCCTCGCGATCTGCAAACGAATCGTCAAAGGCCACCACGGCCAGATCGACGTCGACGATCGTCCGGGCGGTGGTGCGCGGTTCATCGTCACGCTGCCGGACGCGTAGTGAAGGGCTCGGGCACGATGTCGCAACGTCCCGTTAACTGGGTGCGCGCGCACCGCTGTTATTTAACCGCTCGATTACGTGACAACATGTGGGTGTGGGCCTGAAGGCGCTCGTCTCGATGGCTCTGGTCGTCGCACTCGCGAGCTGCGGGCGCTACGAGTTCCAGCAACACGACGCCGCACCTGCGTGTCTGAGCTGGAGCTCCGAGCCGAGCGGCGTCGCCAAGATTCTTTATGAAGTCTGGATCGCGGGTCCGACCGACATCTACGTCGTCGGCGACTCCTCGATCCTCCACTCGACGGGAGACGGGACGTGGACGCCGCAGACGGCGCCCGTCACCGGACTCTACGGCGCGTGGGGGAGCGCCCCGAACGATCTCTACGTGGTCGGCAACCTGGACGCGGGAAGCTCCGTGATCCTGCATTCGATCGGAGATGGAACCTGGTCGCGGCAAGCGAGTGGCACGACGCATTCACTCAACAAGAGCTGGGGCAGCTCTCCGAGCGACATCTACACCGTCGGGTACACCGGCGCGATCTTGCATTCGACAGGAGATGGGACGTGGGCAACGCAGGCGTCGACCACGACGACCGATCTCCTCGACGTGTGGGGCAGCAGCGCGAACGATGTCTATGTCGTCGGCTATAGCGGCTTGATCCTGCATTCGACCGGCGACGGCGTGTGGATGCTCGAATCGAGCGGTACCGCGGAGCCGCTGATCGCCGTGTGGGGCAGCGGTGCATCCGATCTCTATGCGGTCGGTCACGGCGGGACGATCTTGCACTCGACGGGTGGAGGTACCTGGGTGCCGGAGGTCAGTGGTGCGCCGTTCGATCTCTACGCGGTGTGGGGCAGCGGCCCGAACGATATCTTCGCGGTCGGCAAGAGCGACACGGTCTTGCATTCCACCGGGGATGGAACCTGGACCTCGACGCCGCTCGCGACGGGTGCAACCGACTTCAGCGGAGTTGAAGGCGTTGGATCACGTGACGTCTATCTCGCCGGCCGGATCGGCGTCATCGCGCACGGCCGGAGATGCAGCGGAATCACCGGAGGGGGCTGACGTAAGTCAGCCCTCGGCGGCCTTCGGCTCTTTCGAATACGTGATCAGCGGCGAGCCGTGTTTCTCGATGACATCTTCGTTGATGATCACCTCGTTCACGGACTGGCCGGGTGTGTCGTACATGATGTCGAGCAGCGCGCTCTCGAGGATCGCGCGGAGGCCACGAGCGCCGCTCTTCTGCAGCGCGGCCATGTTCGCGACCTTGGTCAGCGCGCCCTTGCCGAACTTGAGCTTCACGCCGTCCATCTCGAATAGCTTTTGATATTGCTTGACCAGCGCGTTCTTCGGCTGCGTCAGGATCTGCACGAGCGCTTCTTCCGAGAGCTCGTGCAGCGGAGCGATCACCGGCAAGCGGCCGATGAACTCCGGGATCATGCCGTACTTGAGCAGATCTTCCGGCTCGATCTCCTGCAGCAGCTCCCACTGCGTGCGCTTGATCTTCTTGTTCATGCCGGCGCCGAAGCCGATCAGCTTCTGACCGATCCGGTTCTCGATGATGTCTTCGATCCCGGTGAACGCGCCGCCGCAGATGAACAGGATGTTCGTCGTGTCGACCTGCAGGAACTCCTGCTGCGGATGCTTGCGGCCGCCTTTGGGAGGAACGCTCGCGGTCGTGCCTTCGATGATCTTGAGCAGCGCCTGCTGGACGCCTTCGCCCGAGACATCGCGCGTGATCGAGGGGTTGTCGCTCTTGCGCGCGATCTTGTCGATCTCGTCGATGTAGACGATGCCGCGCTGCGCGCGCTCGATGTCGTGGTCCGCGTTCTGCAGCAGCGAGACGATGATGTTCTCGACGTCTTCGCCGACGTAGCCGGCCTCGGTGAGGTTCGTCGCGTCCGCGATCGCGAACGGGACGTTCAAGATGCGAGCGAGCGTCTGCGCGAGCAGGGTCTTGCCGGAGCCGGTGGGGCCGAGCAGCAAGATGTTCGACTTCTGCAGCTCGACATCCTCGTCGGACTGGCCGGTCTGCTTGTGGTCGATCCGCTTGTAGTGGTTGTGAACCGCGACTGCGAGGATCTTCTTCGCGCGATCCTGGCCGATCACGTACTCGTCGAGGACCTTCTTGATCTGCGCCGGCTTCGGAATCGAGGACGACCCGTAGCTCTGGTCTTCCTTTTCGATCTCCTCTGCGATGATGTCGTTGCAGAGGCCGATGCACTCGTCACAGATGTAGACGGTGGGGCCGGCGATTAGCTTCTTGACCTCCTTCTGCGCTTTGCCGCAGAACGAACAGGTCAGGCTCGCACCGTCGCGTTTCTCGATCGCCATCTACCCGCCCAGCGTAGCCTACTTCTTGTCGCTGCGCTCGGACCGCTCGCCCTTGTCGTCGGGCTTCTTCTTCGCCGTGATCAACACCTCGTCGATGATCCCGTACTCCTTGGCCTGGGCCGAAGACATGAAGTTATCCCGGTCGGTGTCGGTCTTGATCTTATCGACCGGCTGACCGGTGTGCTTCGCGTACAGCTCGTTGAGGGTGTCGCGAGTCTTGAGGATTTCCTTCGTGTGGATCTCGATGTCGGTCGCCTGACCCTGAAAGCCGGCGAGCGGCTGGTGGATCATCACGCGCGAGTGAGGGAGCGCGTAGCGCTTGCCCTTGGTGCCCGAGGCGAGCAGGAAGCTTCCCATCGAGGCCGCCTGTCCCATGCAGATCGTGGCGACATCGCAATGCAGGTATTGCATCGTGTCGTAGATCGCGAGGCCCGCCGAGACGTGGCCACCGGGCGAGTTGATGTACAGCATGATGTCCTTCTCGGGCTCTTCCGAGTCGAGGAACAGGAGCTGCGCGATCACGACGTTCGCGACCGTGTCGTCGATCGCGGTGCCGAGGAACACGATGCGGTCCTTGAGCAGACGGGAGAAGATGTCCCAACCGCGCTCTCCGCGGTGCGTCTGTTCGATGACCGTCGGAATCAGGTAGCTCATCGTCGTCGGCGTCGGCTTCGTCATTAGCTCGACTCTACGAGCAGGCAGCGGGCGGTGCAATGCACCGAGCCACTACCTCATCGGGGAGGGCGAGTGCCTGCTCCCGACGAACCAGGGTCAGTGGCCCTTGGTGTAGGAGACGAGCTTGGCGTCGACTTCGTTCGTGGTGCCGTGGTGCGCGTAGTGGTAGCGGGACACACCGGTGCCGGGCTCGAGCTCGTAGGTTCGCTCGTCGGGTCCGGTCAGATACGACAGCGTGTAGCCGTTGGTCACCGCGGCGACCTGCCAGCAATAGACCGACTCGTTGCTCGGGCAGATCTTCTGGCCTTCCATCACGGGCCACGAGAACCAGCCTTCGGCGCCGTCGATCGTCGGCTCGCTGGTCTTGCCGAACAGGAAGTTATTGCCGGATCGGAGCAGCGTGCGCTCGGTCGGGACCGGGGTGCCGTCTGCGTCGGAGATATCGGTCGGCCAGCCTTTCACGCGATACGCCGTGATCCCGTTCGCCTCTTTGGCGTCGAGGACCTCGGTGGTCCAGCTCATCGACTTCGTGACCTCTTTTTCGGTCTCGGGGTCGAAGCGCTTGAGCGTCACCGAGTATTCCCACTTCGCGCCTTTGGCGAGCGGCAGCGGGTCCGCGGCGATCATCTCCTGCATCGTCATCGTGTGCTTGGTCGTGCCGCCGCACGCGGCGACGGATCCGAGCACACCGGCGAGGGCGAACATGAGGCGTGAGGTCGTGGTCATGGGACGCACACATCCTACCCCAGGGTGGCAAAAGTAGAGGAGCTGTGACGCTAGATCCGGTATGGTCCGCCGATGTCACTGGCCGATCATCTCGGACCTCTCAAACGGCTGCTTCCGATGCCGAAGCTCGACGGGAGTCGCAACTTGATCCGGACGGCATGGGATCTGCTCGCGGGTGTGCCAGGTGGCAAAGTCGTGTTCTCGCGCCTGATCGGTCGGATGGCGCCGTATACCGGCACGATCAACGCGCAAGTGACGGTGCTTCGGATGGGTTACGCCGAGGTCCAGATGGCCGACAAGCGCTCGGTGCGAAATCATCTCGATTGCGTGCACGCGATCGCGCTCGCGAACCTCGCCGAGCTCGCCGGCAACGTCGCGCTCATGTACTCGCTGCCCGACGACGCACGGTTCATCGTCGGCGGGATGGAGATCGAATACACGAAGAAGGCGCGCGGCACGATCACCGCGACCGGCGAGTCGCCGGTGCCTCGGACAAGTGCGCGCGCTGCCTTCGATGTCCCCGTGACGCTGCGCGACGCGAGCGGCGAACAGGTCGCCAAGGCCGTGCTCCATAGCGTCGTCGGGCCCAAGCCCGATCACGGCGGCAACGACAAGCGCGGCGACGTGAATTAGCCATGGAATGGCAACGTCGATCCGGGCGTCGTATGAATCAACTACGTCTCATGAACCTGGTGGCCGTGGTGGTGGCTGTTGCGGTGTTCGGTGGCAGCGCGCGTGCGGATGACGCACGTGACTACATCGATGACGCGAAGCTGTTCTATCGCGTCGTCGCGTGCGGCGGATCGGATCCGTTGCCGGCGACGGTCGATGCCGCGGTCGTCGACAAGCATTGCGCCGAGATGGCGAAGCGCTACCTCGACTTCACGGCGAAGTACGCCAAGCCGGCCGAGGAGTTCTTTTCGAAGGTTCGTCCGGCCAAGCTGCCGACGACGGTCGTCTATCCGTTCGGCGGCGGCGACCTCGCCTCCGCGCTCGTGACGTATCCGGACGCGCGCGAGATCACCACGATCTCGCTCGAGCACGCCGGCGATCCGACGCGCCTCGCCAAGCTCGATAAGCGCGCGCTGCGCAGTTCGCTCGCCGACTATCGCAACGCGATCGAAGGCCTGCTCGCGCTCCACGATTCGACCAGCGAGAACATGCGCAAGCTCGAGGTCGGCGGGATCCCCGGCCAGCTGTCGTTCCACGTCACGGGCATGACGGCGATGGGCTTCGAGCCGGTGTCGCTCAAGTTCTTCAAGCTCGAGGACGACGGCACGATCCACTACTACACGCAGGCGGAGATCGACGCGCTCGCGCCGAAGAAGGCGCACAAGATCAAAGAGGCGTGGGTCGACACCGACTTCTCGCAGGCGTTCTCGAACATGGAGCTGACGTTCCGCAAGGCGGGCGATCCGAAGGCGCCGCTGATCGTGCATCGCCACATCGCGTGGAACCTCGGCGACAAGGCGTTCAAGGGCTCGGCACTCGAGAAGCACCTGCTCGCGAAGGGCAAGGTCGCCGCGATGACCAAGGCCGCGAGCTACTTGCTGTGGGCGAGCTACTTCAGCGGGATTCGCGACTACCTGCTGGCGAACATGGTGTGGATGGCCTCGGATTCGACCGGGATTCCGCCGCGCAACGCCAAGAAAGCGGGATTCTCGCAAACGACCTACGGGACGTTCACCGGCGCTTTTTTGGAGGATGCAGGCAAAGAAACCGGCGAGGCGATGGTCAAGCTCTGGCAGGGTCAGCCACGCAGGAAGTTGCCCTTCCGCTACGGATACCCTGATATCGACAAGCACGTGCATCTGATGATCACGGCACCTGACGAGAAGAAGGATCCGAAGAAATGAAGATGGTGCTCCTCGCGGCGGTGCTGTTCGCAGCAACGCCTGCCATTGCAGACGACGAACCGCAGGGGAGCACGAGCCCGATCGAAGCCGAGCCGCTGACGAGCTCGCCGCTTCCGACGGAAGATGCCCCGGGCACGCCCGGCGAGAACCAGCCGGCACCGCCTCCGATCGCCGGCAGCAAGGCGCGGCTGATGAATCCGACGCCGCACGCGGCCCGCCACGAACGCGAGAAGGACGACGGCGACGGTCGGCTCGAGAAGCAAGAAGACACGGTGGCCGGCGGCAAGCACTGGCGGATCAGGACGGCGGCCGGCGCGGTGCACGTGTGGGTTCCCGACGGTTATGACCGCGAGACTGCCGGCACGGTCGTCTACGTGCACGGCTACTACACCGACGCCGATGGCGCCTGGCGCGATCACAATCTCGCGCGGCAGTTTCGAGCGAGCCACCAGAACGCGCTGTTCGTCGTGCCGGATGCGCCGGTCGGCAACGAGGATTCGGTCAAGTGGCCGGCGTTCAAGGATCTGCGCCGCGCCATCTCGCGCGCGAACATTCACTTCCCGGATGGGCCCGTGATCGTGATGGGTCACTCGGGCGCGTTCCGCACGGTGATGCAGTGGGTCGATCACAGGATGGTCGAGCAGATCATCTTGCTCGATGCGATGTACGCGGGTGAATCCGCGTTCGACGAATACATCGGCTCGGGCAAGCGCGCGGACGAGCACAAGTTGATCGTCGTCGGCGCGAGCACGGCGCAGGAGTCGAGCGGATTCGCGAAGAAGTACAAGTTCGCGGTCGCGCGCGAGAGGATGCCGGACTCGCGCAGCGAATGGAGTCGGCGCGAGCGCACGGCGAAGCTGCTCTACATCCGCTCGCAGTACGAGCACATGGCAATCGTCACGAGCGGCAAAGTGATTCCGATGTTGCTGCGGCTCACGCCTCTCAAAGCGCTGTAGTTACCCGCCCGCTCCGGACGCCGACTTGATAGGCTCGGTCGGTGGCAGTTGTTATCGCGATCGCAGGCAGTGAAGACCACGCGAAAAAATTGGCTGCGAAGCTCGACGCCGAGCTGATCTCGCCGGAAGTCCGGCAATTCCCCGACGGCGAGCTCTACGTCCGGATCGACCACGACCTGACCGGTCGCGACGTGATCCTGGTCGGCAGCCTCTATCCGAGGCCGGCAGAGAAGTTTCTCGCGGTCGCGTTTCTCGCCGCCACGGCGCGGGATCTCGGCGCGAAGCGCGTGGGGCTCGTCGCGCCGTACCTCGCGTTCATGCGCCAAGATGTTCGGTTCAAGGCCGGGGAGGGCGTCACATCGCGCTACTTCGCGCAGCTCGTGTCGGGCACGGTCGACTGGATGGTGACGGTCGATCCGCACCTCCATCGTCATGCGGCACTCGAGGGGCTCTATTCGATCCCGACCTCGATCGCGCGCTCGGCGCCGGAGATCGCGCGGTGGGTCGCGGCGGAAGTCGAGAGGCCGATGCTGATCGGGCCCGATGCCGAGAGTGCGCAGTGGGTGTCTGCCGTCGCGGCGGGATGCGGCGCACCGTTCGTGATCCTCGAGAAGACGCGACGCGGCGATCGCGACGTGTCGATCTCCTCACCCCTCGTCTCGCAGGGCCACACGCTCGACGGGCACACGCCCGTGTTGATCGACGACATCGTGTCGACGGGCAAGACGATGATCGAGGCGACGCGCCAGTTGCGTGCCGCGGGCGCGGCACCGCCGATGTGCGTCGCGATTCACGCGGTGTTCGCAGACAACGTCCTCGACGATCTAACGTCGGCGGGCGCTGCGGGCATCATCACGTGCGACACGATCGTGCATGCCTCGAATCGGATCTGCGTGGCCGATCCGATCGCCGAGGCGGCGAAGCACCACCTGCGCTAACCGCTGCGGCGGTCGTTATAAGCGTGCAACCGATACTGGATCGTGCGGACGCTGATCCCGAGAATCTCAGCGGCCTTGGTCGTCGAGCCGCCGGTGGATTTCAGCGTCTCGAGGATCGCGTAGCGCTCGAGCTCCGCAAGAGTTGCGCCGGGCACGACGGGCATCGTCGACACGACTTCGCACTCGAACCCATTCGCTCTCAGCGATTGGGCCAGCGGCTCCGCCTGCTCCCCGATGACTACAATCCGCCTGGACATGACAGAGATGCTTTCGAGAATACACAGATGCAGGACGCCGCAAAACGCGGCAGCATCATCGTTAACCGTACACAGAATCCCGCCCAAACGGTTCTCCAAGTTTTTCTTAGGGCGTTACGTCAGTTTAACTTGCAGGTTCCCCACCGTTCTGCGACCGCAGCGAGATCGGCGTCGTTCGGCGCGATGGTGAGGTTGGCCGGATTCATCACCGACGGGCGATCGGTGACATGGAGCAGGCCGAAGGCATGGCCGAGCTCGTGGGCGATCGTGATCGTGCGCTGCCTCGGATCGACGAGGTCGAGGTTGACGAAGATCGTCCCGGTCGTGTCGTCGTAGAAGCCCATGTCCACCACAGGGGCGCTGCGAAACGCGATGCCGAGCGTCGGCGCAGACGGATCGATGCGCGCGTGCCACATCGCGATCGCGTCGGCGATGCTCGCTCGCTGATCATCTGTCGCGTCGCCGGTGACAGCGAGCTGACACGGATCGAAGACGAGTGCGGCAACCTGCGGATCCGAAGCAGAGGATCCACATCCGGCCACCACGGCGAGCGCGACAAGCGTGCGTTGCAAGGACGCGCAGCGTATCAGAGCGCGCCGGCGTCACAATCAGAGGTTCTCTGAGCCTCAGCTCGCTTCGCGAACCGCGCCGTCCTTCTTATCGCGGATGTCTGCGACGACGTTGACGGGCACCTTCAACATGTTTGCGACCAAGCAGTGGCGTTGTGCGTCCTCGAGAGTCGCGCGCGCCTGCGCGGCGTCGTCGGTCTCGATCTCGACGGCGATCGTGAGCTCGGTGAACGCGAGACCACGTGCGATCTTGTCGAGCGTCCCGGAAACGCGCGCTTGCCACGAGAAGACGGTGACTCGATCGCGCGCCGCGAATGCGTCGAACGTGGTGAGGAGGCACATCACCAACGACGAGAGCAGCAGTTGCTCGGCGGACCACGAGGTCTCGTCTCCGTCGAATTGAGGAGAGGGGCTACACGGGATCGACGGCCGCGACGCAGCCTCGAGTCGTCCCCGCGAGCTCCACGTACGGACCAACGTGGTCTCGTATTGATGTGGAAACGGGGTGGGCATAAAGGCGCATAGAGCACGATCCGTTCCATGCATTCATGTGCGGGCGCGCCACGTGGCGATCCGGCGCGCACAGCTTTTGTTCGAGCGGTGATGGCACATGCCTTGAACCTGTTCGGTCCATGGCGAGGACGCAGCGATCGTGGTGGTGGTGGAGGCTCGGTGCGGTCGGAGGCATCGCGATCCGCGTGCACCTGACGCTGATCCTGCTGCTCGCGTGGATCGCGGTCACCTACGCGAGCACCGGAGCGGGCGCGCGAGGAACTGCCGTCGGCTTGTTGCTGGTCGTTGCCGTGTTCACCGCGGTGCTCGTCCACGAGCTCGGGCATGCATTTGTCGCACGGCGGTTTGGCTATCGGACGCGCGACATCATGCTGCTTCCGATCGGCGGAATCGCAACTCTCGAGCAGATGCCCGAGAAGCCGACGCAGGAGCTCGCCGTCGCGGTCGTCGGTCCGGCGATCAACCTCGCGATTGCTGGTGTGATCTGGATCGGCATCACCGCGACGGGCGGCCAGACCAGCCTCGGGTCCGTGACGAGCCTCTCGGGATCGTTTCTCGCCCAGCTGTTCTGGATCAACATCGGCTTGGCGGCGTTCAACATGGTTCCGGCGTTTCCGATGGACGGCGGACGCGCGCTGCGCGCTTTGCTCGCGTTGAAGCTCGGCCGCGAGCGTGCAACCGAGATCGCAGGCACGCTCGGCCGCGTGTTCGCCGTGCTGATCGGATTCTACGGCCTGCTCTACAACCCGTTCCTCGTGCTGATCGCGTTCGTCGTGTGGATGGGCGCTTCGCAGGAGCGCGCGATGGTGCACCTCAAGTCCGCGCTCCACGGTGTGCCGGTCAGCGCGGCGATGCTGCGGCGGATCGAGACCGTGTCACCCGAACAGCCCCTCGAGGATGCCGCGGCGTTGCTCGTGTCCGGCGGGCAAAACGAGTTGCCGGTGATCGACCACGGCCAGCCGATCGGCGTGCTGACCCGCGGTGACGTCGCGAGCGCGCTCGCGCATGCCGGCCCCGACGCGACGGTCGCGACCGCGCCGCATCACGAGATCGTCACCGTGGCGCCGGACGATTCGCTCGATGTCGTGCTCGAGCGCCTCCGCGCATCCCCTGAAGCGGTCGCGATCGTTGTCGACCACGGTCAGCCCGTCGGCCTGGTGACGCCCGAGCGGCTCGCGAATTACGTCGCGCTGCATGGCCGCCCCGCGTCGTGACTACTCCTTGGGAGCGGGACCCCAGTCGATGCCCGTCGCCGAGCCACTGTAGATTTTGACGGCTTTGCCGGTGCCGTCGGCGTTGGCGATGAAGATCCCCTGGCCCGTGCGAGCGAACGCGATCGCGCGGCCGTTGGGCGAGAACGAGGGCTCTTCGTTCTGGCCTTCGTTCTGCGTGATCCGAGTCATGACTTTCGTGTCGATGTCGAGCGCGACGATGTCGTAGGTGCTGCCATCGCGCGTCGTGTACGCGATGATCTTCTTGCCCTGCTTGGGCGACCAGGTCGGCGTGGTGTTGTAGTTGCCGTTGAACGAGACCTGCTTCGCGGCGCCGCCGCTCGCGGGCACGACGAAGATCTGCGGACCGCCGTTGCGATCGCTGACGAACGCGATCGTGCTGCCATCGGGCGACCACGCGGGCGAGGTGTCGATCGCCTTGTCTTGCGTCAGGCGTTTCACGATCGCACCGTCGGTCGCGTTGATGATGTAGATCTCGGGGTTGCCGTCTTTGGACAGCGTGACGGCGAGCTTGCTGCCGTCGGGCGACCACGAGGCGCCGGTGTTCATCCCGCGCTGCGCCGAGATTCGCTTCGGGCGACCGCCGCCGGCAGGCGCGACGTAGAGGTCGGGGTTCGACCGCATGAACGACGTGTACGCGATCTGCCCGCCCGACGGCGACCAGGCCGCGAGGATGTTCGTCGAGCTGTTACGCGACACCGAGTACGCGCCGTTGCCGTCGAAGTCCATCGCGTAGATCGCGCTCGAGCCTTTGCCCTTCGCGGTGAACGCGATCTTCGAGCCGAAGAAGCCGGGCTCCTTCGTGTAGTAAGTGTAGACCTCGTTGCACCACCGGTGGACGGCAGACCGCAGCTCGCCTTTGCGCGAGTAGGTCTTCGATAGGACGGCCGTGTTGCCCTTCGCGACCTCGAAGAGCTTGAATTCGATCGAGTCGCCGCTGACCTTGTACTTCGTCACGCCGTACGCGCCGACGTCTTTCCATTTCTGCGGCTCGATCCCGAGGCCTTCGGACTTGAGGTCCGCGAGGAACGACGTCGGATCGAGGACCTTGAACACGCCGGCGACCGAGAAGTCGAACGCTTCGATCTGCGCGATCTCTTTTGCGATCGAATCGCCTTCCGGTGCGACCGGCGTCGCGATCGGATACTTGCCGGCCTTCTGACCCGAGACGTCGATCACGACGCCCCCGCTCGGCTCGTCGGCACGCGCCTTCGAGCTTCCGAACGCCAGCAGCGCGGCGAGGACTACGGTGCCTTTACGGTGAACTTGAAACATAACCATTTGGTCGTAGCAGACAGCAGGTGAGTCGGAACCGCTTCGGGATGCTCGTTGCGAGCTTTGACGAGCTGTTTGATCGCAGCTTCTGCCGCGGTCTGCAAATCATCGCCGGAATCGTGCTCCCATTTCGTGTCGACAATCTTGCCCTCTGGCGTGAGGTGAATGCAGCCGACCGGCGCGCTATCGCCTTTGGAGATCTCGGGCGGCGCGTACTGCATGTCGCCGCGTAACCGGCCCCAGTACGGGTCGCCCTTGGTGTCCTCGGCGTAGCCCTTCTCGTTGCCGTTGAAGTCGCCGGGCGCCGTCGTCGGCTTGCCGGTCTGCGTGTCGTCGTCGCTCGCGTGCTTGTACTTCGCGAACGGATCTTTCGGATCGTCGGGCTTGGCCGGCTTCTTGTCTTCGGGCTTCTTCTCGACCACTTTCTTTTCGTCGTGGTTGATGCCTTCGGGCTTCTCGACCGGGTCGGGCTCCTTGACCTTCTTCTGCGGCTGCTTCTGCGGCGTCTTGCGATATGCGATCGACGCTTCGATCGACTCCATCTGGTCGAGCTTGATGCCGGTGTTGTCGCCGCCGCCACCGCCCAACAACACGGCCGGTCCAAACAGTGTCGCCGTCAGCACGAGCGTGCCGACGATCGAAACTGCATGGATCTCGCTGTCTTTGAAGGACATACCGGTTAGACGCCTGTCAGTGCTTGGCGATTTGATCGAGGTCTTCGAGCTTCAAGTTATCGGTGGGATTGGTGAGCATCATGACGTGCTCGACGCCCGAGCTCTTCGCGACGGCCATCGCGGTGATCACCACGCCGTACTGCAAGTGCGTGTCGGCCTCGATGTAGAGCTTGCCCTCTTTCTGCACGCGATCGTTCGCCTTGAGCTTCGCCCCTAATTCCTTCCACATCACCTGGGTTCCGCCGAGAAAGATCTTCGTGCCGGTGCACTTCACGGCGCCGGAGGCCACCTGATCGAGCGGCTCGGCGCACGAGATCGACATCACGAGCTTGCCGGCCGGATCCTCGGCGGCCTGCGCGGTGACCTGTGGCAGCTCCAGGCTGACGCCGGTGTTCATCATCGGTGCCGTGATCATGAAGATGATCAGCAGCACGAGCATGACATCGACGAGCGGAGTCACGTTGATCTCCGCGTTCAACTCGTCGTCGCCGCCGGCTTTCATCCCCATGGCGCGTTACCGCAAGAAATGACGCTTGATGATGTTCAGGTAGTCCTGCTCGAACATGTCCATCTCCGAGCGGAGCACGCGGATCCGGCGCTGAAAGTAGTTGTAGGCCATGACCGCCGGGATCGCGGCGACGAGGCCGATCGCCGTCGCGAACAGTGCCTGTGCGATGTCGGGACCGACGACCTTGATCGAAGCGGCGGACGCCTCTTTCGACGCGCCGATATCGAGGAACGTGATCAAGATGCCAACGACGGTGCCGAACAGGCCGATGAACGGCGCCGCCGAGCCCGTGGTCGCGAGGAACGGCACCATGTTCTCGAGCTTCGTCGTCTCGACGAGCTGCGCACGCCGTAGCGCGCGCTCGATGTTCGCGAGGTTACCTTCGCGATCCTCTTTGAGCTCTTTGTCGCTCGCGAGCTTCGCCAGCTCGGTGTACCCGGCGACGAACATCTGCGAGATCGGGCTGTTCTTGAGCGCCTGCGCCTGCTTGTAGATCTGCTCGATGTCGCGAGACCGCCAGAACGAGTCCGTGAACTTGGTCGATTCGCTCTGCGCGCGGCCGATGTACATCCGCTTGTAGATGATGATGTACACGCCGATCACGAACATGATCGCCAAGACGATCATCACCGCCTTGACGATCCAATGCGCATGATTGAACAGGCTGGCGATGTCGAGGTCCGCAGCGATGGTCCAGACTGGCGAAAACCCTGACATAATGAGTACTCTCGCAGGGGCGATAACACGCAGCGTGCCGGCGGGTCAAATCCAGCGGTCTATGGTCTCGATGCCTCCAGAGCCTCTCTCCTTGTCCCACCGTGTGTGCGTTGCCTGGCTAACACGGGTTCGATGCGCGACGCTGTGTCTGCTCGTTCACGGCTGCACGAACGTCAATGGTGGCGCGGTCGAGCTCAGCTGGAAGTTGCGGCCGCGCAGCGGATCGTCGGCCGGTTTCATCGATTGCAGGAACGGGATACCGGTCGATCTGATCGAGCTCGACTGGGATGTGAATGGCGTCACGGACGCACGACAGTGGAATTGCAGCGACGGTCACGGTGTAACCGCGTTCGATGTTCCGCCTGGCGCGGCGCTGCTCACGGTGAAGCCGGTTTGTTTGGGCAAACCCGCGGATCCGAGCACGTACAGCGCGCCTGCACCCGAGCGTCGCAACGTGATCGTGGGCAATACCATCAGCTTGGGCGCGGTCGAGGTCGTGCTTCAGGTCTCGTCATGCGACATGCAGCCCTGCGTTTGCCAGTGACGTTAGCCACCGTCACATGAGACCACCGCTAGAGTGGCGCGATCCTTGCCTTAACAATCGCAGTGAAGAGATACTCGGCCGCGTCGTCCATACGTGGCCTAACCGACCCGTCTTAGCTCTTGAGGGGAAAAACCAAATGAAGAACGTCGTCCTTGGAAGTTTGATTGCACTGACCGCGGCCACGGGCTGCACCACCACAGCCACGCCAGTCGACACGGCCACCGTGTCCGCGACGTGGACCCTGAGGACGGCCGACGTCGGGACCGCAACCGGACACAATGTCTCCTGCCCGCCCGGCTTCGACACGGCCGCCCTTTATAACCAGGAGATCAGCCCGACGACCGGCGCCAACATCGGGCAGCCGTTCATCGATCTGTTCAACTGCTCCGCGGGCCAAGGCTCCGCGACCGAGCTGCCGCCCGGCCTTTATCAGACCTGGGTGGAGATCGCGAACACGAACAACACGTCGGTCTACGCGCAGTCGCTCTCGGCGGACGTCGATGTCACGGTCGCCAACAAGACGTTCTCCGCGGAGATCCTGGTCGATGGCGGTTACTTCCAGCTTGCCTGGAACCTGGTCGGCGCGACCTCGAATAACTCGCTGACCTGCACCCAGGCCGGCGCGACCGGTGGTGTCGAGGCGATCAGCACCGACGTCGCAACTTCGGCCAACTCGGCGAGCGACGTGTTCACCTGCGAAGACCACGCGGGTGTGACGTCGGGCTTCAAGGCCGCGACGTACACGATCTCGGTCGACGCACTGAACTCGCAAATGCAGGCGATCGGCACCGCGCCGGCGATCAGCAACAGGGTGATCGCGTCGCCGAACAAGGTCACCGACCTCGGAACGATCACGATCCCGATCACCGGCAAGTAACCGGATCCGATCCGTCGGCTGCGCCCACCCTCGACGGTGGGCGTTGTCAGTTTCGGCGGGGACTGACACGACTTTCACAACGTTTCGCGAGCTCGCCCCAAGAGTGGTGAAAGTCGTGCCAGCCCCCGGTTTCAGGCGAGCGGGGCCGTCGCGACCCGTGTGCTAAGGTCGCTTCGTGAGCAAGCTGCGACAGCAGTTGAAGGCAGCCCGGATCACCCGGGGTGCGCTCGTCATCGCGGTGCTGCAGCTCGTGCTGTCGCTCGCATGGCTGATGTTCATCGATCTTCCTACGCGGGCGGAGCTCGCCCCGTGGGTGCTCGCGACGCCCCAGAGCGTGTTCCATCAGGGCCACGTGTGGACGCTGCTGACGAGCCCGCTGATCGAGCCGGACTTCATCGGCCTCGTGATGACGATGCTCGTGCTCTGGATGTTCGTGCCTACGCTCGAGAAATTCTGGGGCACGTCGCGGTTCTATCGGTTCGTGATCGTCACGTCGGTCGCCGGGACTCTCGGCGGGACGCTGATGGGACTCGCGACCGGGCGTCCCGTCATGATCGCGGGTCTCGCGCCGTTCGTGTACGCGTCGATCGTGGCGTTCGGCATTCTCTATGCCCGGCAGCCGGTCGAGTTCTCGTTCTACATTCGCATGACCGGCCGGCAGCTCATGCTCGGCTTCATGGCATTCCTGGTGCTGTTCGTGACGATCCAAGGCAAGTGGGAGCAAGGAGCCGCCTTTGCGGCCGCGATCCTGTCGGCCGTCGTGATGACCTCGAAGCGGTGGAGCCCGAGCCTGGCGTTGCGGCGCTGGCGAATCGCGCGGGCGCGTGCGCGGCTCTCCGTGATCGACGGAGGCGCGCTCAAGACACCACCGTCCCCGAAGAAGAAGAAGCGCTCCGACGAACGCTTCATTAACTGAGGGATCGCGGGGAAGTGTCAGGGGCATCTTTCCCCGTGATACGGTCGAGTGGATGGAAGACGCCGACCCACAATTCGAATCCGGCACGGGTCTAACCACGCTATTCGAGGGCGAGTGGGCCACCGTTCGCCGACTCCGGAAGGGCAAGCTCGTGGTCGTGAGCGGCGCGGATCAGGGCAAGGAGCTCGAGATCTCGAAGCCGCGCGTCACCGGCGGCCGCAGCATCATCAGTGACCTGGTCGTCCAGGACAAAGCCGTTTCGGGATCGCACTTCGAAGTGTCCGCGCGCGATGACGGCTATCGCCTGCGCGATCTGAACTCGCGTAACGGGATCTTTGTCGGCGAGCTGCGGATTCGCGAGGTGTTCCTGCGGCCCGGCACGGTGTTCCGGATCGGCCACACGAACATCCAGTTCCAGACGCTGCAAGACGTCGTCGAGATCGAGATGTCGAAGAAGGATCGTTTCGACATGATGCTCGGCGCCTCGCCGGCGATGCGCGAGATCTTCGCGCACCTCGAGAAGGTCGCACCGAGCGAGCTGACCTGCCTGATCACCGGCGAGACCGGCACGGGCAAAGAGATGGTCGCGCGCGCGTTGCACAACGCCTCGGGTCGCAAGAACAAGCCGTTCGTCGTGCTCGATTGCGGATCGATCCCGCGCGAGCTGATCGAATCGACGCTGTTCGGTCACGAGAAGGGCAGCTTCACCGGCGCGCACGCGCAGCAGGTCGGCTGCTTCGAGCAAGCGAACGGCGGCACGATCTTCCTCGACGAAATCGGCGAGCTCGACATCTCGTTGCAGCCGAAGCTCCTGCGCGTGCTCGAGCAGCGCGAGATCAAGCGCGTCGGCGGCGATCGCACGCACAAGGTCGATGTCCGCGTGCTCGCAGCGACCAATCGCGATCTGCGCGAAGAGGTCAACCGCGGCGGGTTCCGCGAGGATTTGTATTTCCGGCTCTCGGTCGTCCACATCGAGCTGCCGCCGATGCGCGAGCGGCGCGAGGACATCCCGGGTCTCGCGAATCACTTCTTGCGCGAGGTCGCGGGCCGGCGCGGCATGACGATGTCGTACTCGCAAGACGCGATGGCGGCGCTGATGAGCCACAGCTGGGCCGGCAACGTTCGCGAGATGCGCAACGTCGTCGAGCGTGCCGCCGCGCTCTCCGACGGGCCGGTGATCACGCGCGCTGATCTCGTGTTCGGTCGCGAGATGGGGCCGAGCGTCGTCGTCTCGCACGATCTCGCGCAGGCCGGGCAGCACGCGGCACAGCGCGCAGCGGCGCACCTCTCGGGTGTCGAGCTGCCGCAGCAAACCGGTCCGGCGACGTTCGATGCCTCGCTGCTCAAAGCGGGCCTCGGGTTCAAAGGCGCGAAGCAGACCGTCGTCGACGCGTTCGAGATCGCGTACCTGACGGCGCTGATGGTGCGCAACGACGGCAACATCACGCGCTCGGCGCAAGAGGCCGGGCTCACGCGCTACCACCTTCGCGAGCTCTTGAAGCGTCACGGCCTCAAGGGCGGCGACATGGACTAACGCTGGCAACTCGAGTTGCCGCAATCGCGTCGCATTGTTTTAACTTACAATGCCTGAGCAACCCCAGCCTTCCTCACGCGTGGACGGCTTGCCGCCGATGTGGTTCACGACGTCCGGATCGCCCCACATCGCGACCGAGCTCTCGAAGTCAGCGAGCGTGGGAACGCACATCGCGAGTCGTTCGGTGACGAGCTCCGGCATCACGAGATCAATGTGACACGGGCGAGATCGCAATAGGTGACCTCACAGGCGCAGGAGTCTTTGGATCGCGCGTACCCGCGACTCGACGACCGGCTATGATGCTGCCGATGCGAATGCTCCTGCTACCGCTCGCGTCCCTCCTCGCCGGCTGCCATTCGTCAGCCGCACGGACGCAGAGTCCGCATCGAGCGAGCGAACCCGCGCACCCGTCGGCTACAGAGGCTGAGGCGGAGCGTCCTGCGCCCGCACCTACACCATCACCGCCAGCCTCGCCTCCCGCCGATTCGCTCGATCCTGCGTGCTCCGGACCGGCGCTCGATCTCGACGCGCTTGCCCGATCAGGTCACTGCAACGTCGCCGCGGCTACTCATGCCGCTGCGCCTGCGCCGACGCTCGAGGTCACGGTCAACAGCGCGACGGCTGCGCCTGGCAAGGAGATCAAGGTGAGCGCGAGCCTCGTGAACGACACCGATGATCCCACGTGGGTCGAAATTCCGATCTCGGACTCTCAGAACTTTTTTGCGACGGCTTTGCTCGAGCTGCAGATCTTGCAGCATGGCCTGGACGTCAAGGAGGATTGGGCGAGCTCGGTCACTGGCGGGCTGACGAACGATGGATGCGGTGAGCTGCTCGGCGCTGACACGGGCCCGCGACAGCCCGATCCGATCATGCGCGTGCGACTCGACGCGCACGGGCGAGCGACGATGCAGGCTTCCATTCATGCGACCGGGTTCCCCGCGAAGAAACGCGGCGGCAAGGATCGCTGCAGCGTGGTCGTTCCCGACTCACCGCTCGCCCCCGGTGATTACACCCTCGAGGCTGGCGTGCGAACCGCAGGCAAGCGGCTGTCGAAGACGGTCGCGATCAAGATCAAGCGCTGACAGGGGTTTGTCGTACGAGCACTCACCGCCGCAGCGATGGGCCGGTCGGGAAGGTGCGTGTCTCGGCCGTCATCGCCTGCCGCAGCAGCGATTGCAGTCTCTCGGGCACTGCAGCACGTCGTCCGCGAATACGCGTCGCAGGAGGTCGGCCCACGGCAGCCGACGCGCGCGCGACGAGCTCGACGATGCGGAACTTGGGCAGCTTGAGGTTGCCGCATCGCCGGCGTCGCTGGCGGGCACGAGGGCGCGGACTACACCACCGCTGCAGCACGTCTCGCCAGACGCAGCCCCGGCTTCGCCGGAGATCGGCTCGCTGGCGGTGAAGGTGAACGCGGCGATGAGCTCGATGGCGATCTGGAAAGATCGCGCATACTGGGTTACTGCAAGAAATTCCGGTGTCCACGAGGCGTCGCTGTCGACGGGTAAAATCAAAGCGCTCGTCCCGAAGCCCAAGGGGAACGAATGGGGCATTGCGATCGCGGCTGGCGCGGATGGTGCCTACTGGTTACAGCTCTCGGGTGAGCTCGGCCGGATCATGCACGACGGCAAGGAGGTCGCATCACATCCTGGGTGGCTGCAGATCGTCGTGGACGATCGCACCGTCTACGCGGTCGGCGAGTACGAGATCAACGCGATCGACAAACGCACGCACGCGATGACGAGGTCGCGATGGGGCGCGATCGGCTCGTGATGGCGATGACGAGCAGCGATGCGCTCTACTGGCTCGAGAAACCGTACAAGTCCGCGGACGGCGACGCGACCTTCGTGATGAAGCTCGCCGAGCCGGCGGTGAACCCGCGCCGATCGCAAAAGAACGTGCGGCAAGCGTCGCGGCGATGACGACCGACGACGACACGATCTATTGGATCCAGCGGGTCGACGACCACTCGGATGACCCGACGGTCGAAGCCGTGGCGAAGCAAGGGGGCTCGCCGCGCATCATCGCCAGCATCAAGAATGCGACCGCGATCACCACGAGCCCGACCGCGGTCTACTTCGTCGCCACCGATCGCGGCGTCTCGGAGATCTGGAGCGTGGAGAAGCCGAACGGTACGCCCCAGCTCCTCGGTCACTGTGATCCCGCGAACGAGCTGCTGTGGCATGATGGCTGGCTGTGGTGGGCGAGCGACGCTGGGATCCGACGGTTCGCCGCGCCGTAGCGTCGGAAATCAGTAACGTGCGATCGGCGCGAGCTCGTTTGCGAACGCCGCAAGACCCGTGACGCGCAGCTAGCTCACGGCGCGACGACGGTCGCTTGGCCGGTGCGCGCGAGCGTGCCGAGGAACTGAGCTGCCTGCTTGCGTGCGGCCGGGACCTCGAACACGACGAAGTGTCCGTTCGATCCGAACGCCTGCTTGTACTGAGCGAGGATCGCGGTGGCGCCGTTGTCGTTGTTCGTGACGGGTGGTGGCAGCGTGCTGCGGCCGCGCAGCTTGAGACCGAGGACGTCTTTTTCGTCGACGGCCATCACTTGATCGGGACCGAGCGCGGTCGCGAACGCTTCGATCGACGGGTTCGGCGCGTAGGTATCGGTGAAGCCTTCGGTCTGAAAGATATTGCGAGCTGCGAGGTGCGTGCCGTCGGGCGCGAGCTGCGGATCGCGCACCATGAAGCGCGCGTAGTTGACGCCGTCGGAGCGCTCGATCCACATCTGCGCGAGCGCGATCGAGGGATTGTCCTCGTCCATCGGCGTGTCGCGCGTCAGCGTCTCGACGAGGTTCGGGAAGTCGACCGGCGCCGTCTTGTACAGCATGCTGAGATAGAGCATGCCGCCGGTGCCCGAGAGGACCGCGCCGGTGAGCGCGGGCTCGAACGCGATGTAGGCCGGCCCTGTCAGGCCGCCTTGCGAATGACCGAAGAAAAAGACCTTGGTCGGATCGAACTTGACGGGTTGCGAGGCCTTGTCGGGGAAGTTGAGGCCGAGCCCGAGGCGCTGTTGCGACCAGGCATCGGCGGCGCCTTGCAGCGCGTTGTCCCGACCGGCGAGGGGATTGCCGAGGTTGAAGAACGAGATCGCGGGGTCGGTCGTCGGGTTGCGCGGGCCGTGGAGCACCTGATCGGTCGAGATCACCGCGATCCCTTGCTGTGCGAGCCGATCGCCGGTGAGGTCATCGATGAACGATTTCCAGTCGCCGCCGGTGCCGTGCGAGTAGATGCACAGCGGCCAGCCGTTCGGCGGCATCGTGCCGAGTGGAATTGTCAGTGCAAACCGCATCGGCTCCATCCTCTGGACGACCGCAGCGCCATCGGCGCCGATCTGGATCTCGCCGCCGGAGCTCAGATACGGCGGATCGCCGGTCTGGAGATTGGGTGCATCGTAGGCGCCGGTCCAGATGGTGTAGTTCGTCGACAGCAGGTTGAACAGCACGTTGCGAGCGACTGGCGTGGGCGTCGCGTAGATCGCCTTGCGAATCGCGGGGCCGAGGAACGTCGCGTGCTGGGTCGTGAACACCGCGGCTGACACGACATCGCCGCGTTCGTCATCGCCCGGCTCGTCGAGCCACGTGAACAGGCGGGCGTACACGTCGCGCGCGTGGCTGATCTTCGCGTCGCCGCCGGAGCCGGACAGCGCGTTCCAGTCGGCGGATGCCACGATGGGCGATCCGTCGGTCGCGAGCACGCGGTTCGTGATCACCATCGCGTACGTGGTGCCTTCGTCGAGGCCGAAGCCGGGGTACGGACGCACGACGAGGCGATCGATGCCGATCGTCTGCGTGCCATCCGGACGGAAGTGCGCGATCACCGGCGTGCGCTGGCCGCGATCGGGCGAGCGTTCGTCGACATTGATGATGTAGACCGAGGCGCTGGGCTGCATCGAGGCTGCAGGATCGGGGAGGCTCGTCGGATCGAGCGGGCCGTCGAACCGCGCGAAGATCGCGCCGTTGAGCGAGAACCCGTCGAGGCTCTCGGCATGGCTGCGGTAGTCCTCGACGAGCAAGCTGTTGGTCGGAAACTGCGATAGGTCGAGGCTGCCGTCGTCGTGGCGATGCAGATCGTTGGGATAGGGCAGGGCGTAGAAATCAGCGCCGGGCGCGGACGCGGCAAACAGCGCGGTCGTCGGGGTGCCGCTGCAAGCACCCAGCAAGACGACGAGCGCACCCGAGCGAACGAACATGCCGGCGAACCTACCACCGCAAGTTGCGCGCGCGCCGCGAATGCGTGACGGACCCGATGTAGATCACGCTTCCGGCTGGGGACGCTGTCGCCTTCGACAACCGATCACCCGTCCCGACGTCAGAACGCCAGGGAAACCACGCCGCCGAGCGCGAGCCCGCCACCGGCCGCGGCTGTTGCGACGCCATAGGTCGCGTGATTCTGGGTCGCATAGAGCGCGATGCCGGCGGCGGCGACGGCGATTCCGGTGAACGTGAGCGTCGCACCGAGCACCCGATGGTGGTGGCGCGCTCGCGTCATCTGATGTTGCAAGGGCTGCTTCGCCCGCTCGACCTCGTGATTCGTCGAGTCGTCCGGCAAGCTATCGGGCACGGCGTCGAGGAGCTTGATCGTGGCAAGCGTCGATCCGGCGAGCACCTCGTTGACCGTGCAGACCTCGCAGCGCTGCGCTTCTTGCGCGAGCACGCGTCCGGTGTCCGTGCGGACCAACGTCACCACGAAGCCGAAGCTGGTTCCGGATCCGGTGAGCGCCGCGAGCAGCACGAGGTCGGCGCCGGTCTTCGCCTTGACCTCCGCGAGGCAAATCCCGACGACGCAGCCGTCGGTCCACCGCGTCGAGTTCGCCATCGAGTCGCGGACCCTCGCTCGTGGCGCGAGCCGGTAGTGCTTCGCGTCGACCTGCGCCTCGAGGCTGCTCTGGAACTGCGCGGCAACTTCCGGAGCGACGCCGTCGACGTGGACGTCGAGCACGGCAACGACTCGGCGAGGATCGGCCGACGCGGTCTGCATCGCGG
>JAQBQF010000217.1 GCA_028287115.1 Myxococcales bacterium | reverse complement strand
CTCGAGAAACGCCCGCGCCAGCGCCAGGCCAATTCCACTCGAAGCTCCCGTCACAATCGCCGTCTTGGTTTCCATCTGAATCTCCCTGGTCGCCTTGCTGCGACAAACCGAAAGATGGACCGTTCGATCGATTTCTATTAGGCGGAAACTCGTGGAAGGTCTTTCTCACGTGTGGAAGACTGCGCATGTGGTCGATCTGAACGAGATAGCCGTCTTCGTCTCCGTCGCGCAGCTCGGCAGCTTCACACGGGCCGCACGCGCGCTGGCGATGCCGGTCTCGACCGTGAGTCGACGCGTCGCCGACCTCGAACGGCAGCTCGGGGTCACGCTGTTGCAGCGGACGACGCGAAAGCTCACGTTGACGACGCAGGGACGCGACTACTTCGACCAGTGCAGCGAGCCGCTCGGGCACCTGTACGACGCCGAGCGCGTGTTGACCCGCAGCCAGCGCCAACCCGAAGGCATTCTGCGCCTGTCGGTGCCCGTGATCCTCGGAGACTCCGCCTTCCTTGGTTTCCTCTCGGACTTCTTGCGGAACCATCCGGGCATCCGGCTCGATCTCTTCGTCACCAACCAACTGCTCGACCTGGTGGCGGAGAACATCGACGTCGCTGTGCGATTCGGCCAGCTCGAGAGCTCGAGCCTCGTCGCGCGCAAGCTCGGCACCACCGTACGCTACGTCGTCGCGGCGCCGGCGTATCTCGACGGGCGAACACGGCCGCGAGAACCGGCCGAGCTAGGCAAACATGTTTGCGTGCTGCTCAACGCCTTCAACAACGAGGTCGAGTGGGAGCTGGTGAACCATCGCCGTCGCGCGCGGGTCCGTGTCGTCGGGGCAGTCGCCAGCCGCGACTTTCGATCCGTCAGCTTCTTCGTCGATCGCGGACACGGAGTCGGTCTGATGCCGTCGACCTACTGCGACCCACAGATCGAAGGCGGCAGGCTTGTGCGCCTCCTGCCGAAGTGGAGCTCGCCGGCGATGTCGGTTCACGCCGTGTATCCCACGCGCAAGTTCCTGCCGGAAAAGGTGCACGTCTTCTTGCAAGAGCTGCGGGCTTGGCAAAGCCCATTCTGGGCCTCCGCGTAGCGAGGCTGCGCTGGCATCCCGGCTATACAGGTGAGCGGCGAAATGCGCCGCTACAGCACCTCGTGGAACGTGTGAACGGCGCCCGTCGCGCGGTTCTCACCGCGGCCGACCGCGACGATTCGGTTGAGGAAGGCATAGCGTTCGTCGGCGGCCTCGAAGCGAGGCACGGTACGAAAGTAATAGGCGGCCGGATCGACAGTCTCGCCGCGACCGAGCGCTGCGATCACCTCGGGCGGACCATGCCGCATACCGTCGAAGGTCAAGCCGATGAGCGCGCCGTCATCCGTCTCGAGCGTGGCGCGCAGCGAGAGCTCCAGCACGCCGTCGGACCGCACCACGCCCCAATCACCTCCGCCGCCGAGCACACGACCGCGCAGGCGAGGCCCGTCGAAATCACCTCCCGTAATGGGAAAGGTTAGACGCGTTCCGTGCGGCCCCGCGCCGAGCGCGTGCGGCTGCGCGGCGACGATTCGCACGACCATGAGTGTTCGGGTATTCATTTCGACCTCCCGACGGCGCGCGGCTGTCCGCGTGCCGGTATGCGCGCGAGGACATCCCGCGAGCGGGACGCCGAGCGCGGTGGCGATCGACGCCGCCGCGAGCTTGAGCACGTCTCGACGGCCGACAGGCATCGCCGTCAGAGAATCTCGAAGATGGAGTAGATCGGTCCGCGCGCCCGTCGATCGCCCAACGCGATCGCCAGGAGGCGATTGAGGAACGCGTACTGCGGAGCGCTCGTCTCGAAGCGGGGCGCCGTGCGAAAGTAATAGCGCGAGGGATCGACGGTCTCCCCGCGTCCGAGCGCCGCGATGACGTCTTGCGGTCCGTGACGAAGACCGAACGAGGTCATGTGGATCAACGCGCCGTCGTCCGTCTGCAACGTCAACCGCAGGTCCAGCTCGAGGACGCCGTCGGCGCGCAAGAGTGTCCAGTCACCGCCGCCCGGGAGCACCGTTCCGCGCAGACGGGGGCCTTCGAACGTGCCGCTCGTGATCGGCGCCGTCGCGCGTGTGCCGTGAGGAACGAGGCCGATTTTCTGCGGTGGAGCGACGATTACGTCGAGCGTCATCAAGAGCTGGTGGTTCACGGTTACCTCCCTGGTCGCGAGACCGATGTATCAACGTGCGACACCCGGAAGATGGAGCGTTCGGTGATTCTCCACTAGGTGGAGAATCATGGAATCTGTTTTGCGCCTGTGGAAAACTCCTTCATATGGATGTTCTCTCGATCTTCCCACGTCGCTCACGCTTCGTGATCGGCACATCGACGAAAGGCACTTCATGTCGAGCACGCAAGCGGCTGTGGTTCTCGGGGCATCGGGATCGGTCGGCAACGCGCTGATCAAGGAACTGATTCGCAGTGGATCGTTCAAACCGATCGTGACCCTGGTGCGTCGTTCGCAGCCCGATCAGGTCGCGATGGCACGTGATGCGGGTGTCGAGCTGCGCGAGACGGGTTGAGTGTGTTGGGCGTTGGGGCCGGCACCGCGAAACTCACGATCGACGAGCATCGCGCGGTCGACGTGCAATTGAATGCGGCCTTTGCGCGAGGGCTGAAGGTATCGGGACGAGTGAAGCACCTGGCGTTCATGTCCGCCGCCGGCGCTGATCCCACCGCGGCGGCGACCGGATCAGGCGCCGCGGGGATGGCGCGCTACGCTCGTGTGAAAGGCGAGGCCGAGGAGGCAGTAAATGAGAGTGGTCCCGCTGTCGTGAGCATCTTCCGCCCGGCGATGATCATCGGATCGCAACACACACCGTGGCTGCTCGAGAAAGTGCTCCCTGCGTTCTCGTTCGTGACGCCCGCGAAATACAAATCGATCACCGTCGAGCAGATCGCGAAGGCGATGATCGCGACGTCACTGAACACGCCGGCGAAATCTGACGTCTACCATTACCCCGAAATGATGGCCTTGAATCGGTGATTGCCCGCACGCATCGACGCGAGGGCATCTCGCGGCCAGATCATCCATTGCACGTCAGTTCATTGAGGACCCTCGGACCGCCCGGCGCGCCTCGCCTCCGCCGGCGCTCGACCTTCCGCAAGAAGCTGCCTCCGATAATCGAGCGGCGTTTGGCCGGTCCAACGCTTGAACGTGTGGTGAAAGCTGGTCGCATCACTGAAGTGCAGCATGTACGCGACCTCTGCGACGGATAGCAGCCCTTCTCGGATCTGCTTCAGTGCCAGCC
>JAQBQF010000199.1 GCA_028287115.1 Myxococcales bacterium | reverse complement strand
GTAGACGGCGGAAGCGACGTGCGTTCTGACGATGAGCTCGAGGTGACCGACGGTGGCATCGACACCGTAATCTCGGTGCTGCCGCGTGCGAGACCAAAGTCGCTGACACGCGGCCGGCCGTCTTCACCGACGAGCACGTTTTCGGGTTTGAAGTCGCGGTGAACGAAGCCCGCGCGATGTGCTGCGGCGAGCCCCTCGCCGACATCGAGCAACACCTCGAGGATCTCGCGCCACGTCCGCGGCTTCGCGGTGGCCCAATCGCGCAGGGTCCAGCCGCGGATGTACTCCATCGCGACGAAGAGCTGATCTTCGACGGTGCCGACCTCGAACACCGTCACGACGTTCGGATGTTGTAGCTGTGCCATCGCGACCGCCTCGCGATACAGCCGCTCGTGACCGCTGCCTGAACGGTGAAGCTTCAGGGCGACGTCGCGCCCGAGCGATAGATCGCGCGCGAGATACACGGTGCCCATCCCACCGCGACCGAGCATCATGCTCACGACATAGCGCTGATCGATCGTCGTGCCGGTCGCGAGCGTGCTCGCATCCGTTCCGGTCGCGATCGCGGACTGATCGGATGCCAACACCGTCGCGCCGACCGGCATCGCGCCCGCAGGCGTCGCGGGCGTGACGGGACCGGCGAGGGTCTCCGCCATCGGGAGATCCTTGTCCTTGCCGCGCGCCAAGACGTCAGTCTCTCACTTCTTGCGCTGGAGCAGATCGCCGAAGGTTCCGAGCTTGTGAGGCGCTTGCTGCGACTTCGCGACCGCGGCGACATCTTCGCGGCTCGCGTCGTCCTTCGACGCCATCGAGAGGCCGATGCGATGGCGCTCTTTGTCGATCTGCAACACGACCGCTTCGATATCCTGCCCGATCGAGACGACTTCTTTCGGATGATTGATCCGGCGGCCCGCGCCGAGCTCGCTGATGTGGATCAGTCCTTCGACGTTGGGCGCGATCTCGACAAACGCACCGAACGGCTGCAGCCGCGTGATCTTGCCGGTCACGCGCGTGCCCTCGCTGAGATTTGCGATCGAGTCGCCCCACGGATCGTTCGCCAGCGCTTTGAGCGAGAGGCTGATCCGATCACTCTTGTCTTTTCCCGAGGCCGGCTCGATCTTCAGCACGGCGACTTCGACTTCCTGGCCGAGGCTCAGCACGTCTTCGGGCTTTTCGACGCGCGAGAAGCCGAGCTCCGAGACATGCAGCATGCCTTCGAGGCCCCCGAGATCGACGAACGCACCAAACGGCTTGAACCCGGTGACCTTGCCGCGCAGCACGGCGCCGGGCACGAGCTTCTTGCGAGTCTCGACCGCGAGCTTCTCGTTGTGTTCTTCGACGAGCGCGCGCCGTGACAGCACGAGGTTGCGCTGCTCGTACCGCGTGACCTTGAACATCAGGCGCTGCCCGACGTACCCCGACAGATCCTCGACGAAGCGCGCGTCCATCTGCGATGCCGGACAGAAGCCGCGCACGCCCGCGACATCGACCGACACGCCGCCTTTGATGACTTCGGTGACAAGTCCCTCGACCGGGATCCCCAGCTCGTATGCTTGTGCGAGCTCGGCGCTCGCTTGTGGACCGCGCACGAGCTTGGTCCGCAGCGTGAGCACGCCGCCGGCGTCGGATACGACGCGAGCCTCGATGACGTCGCCGATCTTGACGAGCAGTTTGTCATCGGCGTCGCTGACCTGGCTGCGCTCGAGCATGCCCTCGGCCTTGCCGCCGACATCCATGAACACGGCATCCTTGCCGATGTTGATGATCTTGCCCTTGATCGTATCGCCGACTTTCGGGCGCTTCGCGTTGCGCGGCTTGCCCTTCTCGCTCTCGGCGAGCATCGCGGCGAAGTCTTCTTCGTCGTTACTCACGGGTTCGCCATGGGCGGAACGACGATCACCGTGCCGAGCGGGCCATCGGCCACGTACGCGGTCCCGTCCTCGGTCGCGACCGCGTTGCGTGCACCTTTGGCGGTCGTGATCGTCGCGACGGCGACGAGCTTGCCGTCATCGGCGAGCTTCGCGACGACCATCTTCTCGGCCTTGCCGGCGGCGGCGAACACGAGATGTTTGGCCGGAACGTAGTCGATCGCGTCGAGTCCATCACCGACGGCGAGGTTGCCGATCATGGCGCCGTCGTGTTCCACGTCGAGCGTCTCGATCGAGGCCGGGCAAACAACGATCAGATGATTCGTCGCATCGTCGAAGATCAGCCCCTTGGGACCATCCTCGCCGCACTTCGGCTCCCACGTCTTGGTCGTCGCGTGCGTCTTGAGATCGATCGCGAGCGTCTTGTCCTTGTCCTCGAGGTTCGTGAAGAACACGCCACGCTTGTTGTCGACGGCAAAGCCCTCGGGTTCGCCGTCGAACGACAGCTTGTCCGGCTTGAGGCTCGGTTGATCGGCCTTCGAGGCGTCGAGGATCCGGATCGATTTGTCGCGAGGCGTTGTGACCCAGACTTCTTCCGTCGAGGCGACGTACTGCAGACCGTCGGGCATCGCGTCGAGCGTCACGCAGCCGCGCTTCGCGAGCGTGCTCGCGTCGATCGCGCAGATCGTCGAATCGCCACGGTTGCCGACGTAGACCACGCCGTCGCCGACGGTTGCCGACGTCGGGCCCATGAGGCGCTTGTGACCGTTGCGCTCCATCTCCTTCGTGACCCAGCCTTCGAGCGAGGTGAGCTTGCCCGTTGTGGAATCGATGACGTCGACGCGACCGGTGCCCGCGGCCGGCACCCAGACCTTGTGGTGTCCCGCGTCGTACGCGAGGTAGTCGAGAAACACGCCGCCTTCGGGCGCACCGGGAAGTGCGATCGTGTGTTGAGCAGCGCCGGTTTTGGTGGTGTCCGCCGCGGTCGCCGGCGGCGTTGCCGTGGAGGACGAGCTGCCGCACGCCGCGAGCAGGAGGATCGACAAGGAGCTACGCATGCGCGGAGGCTACTGGACGAATCGCGCCGCAACAACCGCTCAGGGGGTCTCCATTCGACGAAAAACTCCCTGGACCTTCGCGTCGGTCGAACAGCGCTCTGCCAGCGCGTCCATGCGGGCCTCGAGATCCGAGTATCGCTCCTGGTGCGTCTCGAGATACGAGGTCGCTTCGGCGAGCCGGTCTGGATCGCTATCGAGCTTGATCGCCTCGATAAATGCCTCGCGATGTTCGGTGAACGCCCGCTCCATCGCGAGACCCGCATCCGCGCAGCTTCCGGCGCGCTCGCCAACACCGACGACGATCTCGTGTGCGCGCCAGGCCCGGTCGGTCACTTCGATCGCAGACGAGGAATGGCTCTTGCAACCGAGCAAGACGCACGAGATCACGAGCGCGCGCACGTGCGGAACGTGACACGGCGGCGGCGCGACTACCAGGCGAAGAACGTCAGGTCCGCGACTGCGAGGGCCGAGGGGGGAGGGAACGTGAGGCGTCTTGCCACGTGGGTCAGACACGCCGAGAACTTGGGGTCGTCGACATCGGTCTTGACCGACATCACCTGGCCGGACGTATCGACGAACAGATTCAGGCTGACCTTCGCCGAGATCAGCGTCGGATCGTAATGTTGCGCGCGATGGAAGCAGCCGAGCAACGCCGGTTGCGCCACGTCCAGCGCGTGGAGGACCGCTCCTTCGCCGATCCGAAGGGGCGGGGTCTCGGGCACGACCTTGTGGCGATGCTCCGGCGGCGAAATTTCTTCGCGATGCGCCGATTGATACGCGGGTTCGATGATCGGGGTCGGCGTGCCGTTGGTATTGCCGATCGGCTCGCGCGTCGTCCCACCCCAGGGGAGCCCGCAGGTCCACCACGGACTGATACCTGCAGCCAAGACAACCGCGGGCATCGCGGCGAGCCGCGCTCGCATTCATGAAGTCTCGCGTGGATCGGCCACTCGAGCAACTAACCCGGGGCCAGGATCGGCGCCTTCTTGGGCGTGAGGCGATTCTTCACCTCAGTTCGCCGGCGCATGCGCTTCTGCCGACGTTCGCTTGACGACCGACACGTCGATCGGCTGTCGGTCGTGAGTGACGGGAGAACCCGAGAGATCTAGCGCTTTCGGGGTCAGGAAGCCGACCTTGCGCATCATCCAGTCCCACATGCGCGTCGGGAGCAACGCGCTCATCCAGATGATCATGTTCGTAGACCGCGGAGCGACGTACCGAGCAGATGGCCTGCCCGCGTTCACGGCCCGCGCGATCGCGCGAGCGATCACGATTGGATTGGAGGCGAACCGGTCGGCCGTCTTCGACATGTTCTCGTACTTCCGCATGGCGAGCGCGTACGGCGTGCTTGCGAACTGCTCGAGCCCCGACACCGCGGTGGCTTCGAAGTTCGTGCGAATCACGCCGGGCTCGATCAGAGCGACGTCGATTCCGAACGGGCGCAGCTCGTAGCGGAGCGCATCCGACAGCGACTCGACGGCGTACTTCGTCGAATTATAGACGCCGAAGTACGGCAACGTGATCCGGCCGCCGACGCTCGACACGTTGATGATCCGGCCCGCACGGCGCTCGCGCATCTTCGGCAAGAACGCACGCGTCACGTTCATCAGGCCGAACACGTTCGTTTCGTACTGACGGCGCATGTCGGCGTCGGTGATCTCCGACGTGGGTCCGAGGATTCCGAAGCCGGCGTTGTTGACGAGCACGTCGAGCCCGCGACCCTTCGAGATCCGATCGACCTCCGCAACGGCGGCTGCGATCGAAGCCTGCGAGGTCACGTCCAGCAGCACCGTCTCGAGCGACAGCCCCGCAGCTTCGAGCTTGACCTTCGCGAGCTCGGCCGGCTTGCGACCGGTCGCGATCACGCGATGACCCTGCTTTGCGAGGTGGATGGCGGTCATGCGGCCGATGCCCGCGGTTGCGCCGGTGACGAGGACGAGCTTCGAAGTGGTCGACATGAATTGGCTCCTGAGGTTGATTGGAATGAACATTCATTCCGTAGCAAGACAAATAAAAACACGAGGTTTCCCTCGTGGAGGACCGAGATCAGTTCCGAATGGCTTCCCAGCAACAACGTTCGGCGAGCACCCAATCCGCGCTCGCGAGCGGCTCGTCGACTTCGATACAGCTCCGGATCACGCCGACGAACGCACCGATGACGATGCCCATGAGGAGTCGTGGTGAAGCGGCTTTGAGATCGCCGCGGGCCTGCGATGCGGTGACGACGTGCGTGATGAGACCTGTCATGCGCTGCTCCACCGCACGACTCTCGGCATCGAGATATCGGGCGTGATGGTGCAGCTCGAGAAAGATGAAGGCGTTCGTGTTGTCGACCGCGAACTTCGCCATCCGCGTCCACAGGGATCGAAACTGCTCGCGCGTGGCGGCCGACGCCGGAAAATCGTCGAGAACGGCGTGCGAAAATTGCAGCTTGAGCTCGCGATAGATCGCGTTGACGAGCGCTTCCTTCGATTCGAAGTAGCGATAGATGGTACCGGCACCAACGCCGGCACGGTCCGCGATTTCCGGCACCGCCGTGCCGTAGAACCCGCGCTCGACAAACAAGTCGAGTGCCGCGTTGACGATCTGCTCGCGCTTGTCACCCTGGGCGGCTCGGTGCGCGGGCTTCGCGATCGCGCGCTCGCTGTTCCGCTGGGTGTCCAGGTGATAAGTCGCCTGGCGCTCGTTCGCGGCTTCTACCAGCGGCTGGCTCGGGCGGGCAGCCGGCCCGGCAGCCGGCCCGGCCTTGCTCGTCTTGCTGGTGTTCGTCATCGCCAGGAATGAATATTCATTCCGCGAGCAATTCGCAAGAGGTTTCTTCGCACGAACCTAGATTGTCGCGTGATTCAAGCTACTTGAGGCCGAAAAAAGATCCGCGTCGAAGCGGGGCCGCGAATGGATCGCTGTAACGGCCTCGGCTTTCGCGAAGCAACACCCCCCGGCCACGCTGGGTCAGCCGGCGTAGGGGCCTGACCGCGTGGACCTGCTCGCAGCTCCAGAGCGACGACACCACGACGGCACTCGAGGGTTTTGCGGGACAGACCAAGTGCGCTCGGAAGCGCATCACGACACACGAAATCGTGAACGCGCAGCGCTGACATGGTGCGCGCGTCTATTTTCACGGCAGCTGGTTGGTTGCGAGAACCAGGGACGGTGCACACTGTTGAAACCAGCGATCTGTAATCGCTTGAAATCACGTTGGCGCCCGGTTAGCGGCGAACCGAGTGTACGATCTTGGAGCGCTTCGTCGACGACACCGCCGGACGAGCTCGCTTCTGCTCGCGGCGCTCGCGTGTCGTGCGTGCGTTCGACATCGCCCAGCTGCAGATCGGACAGCTCTCGCGAGCGTGCCGCAACGCAGGGCAATGCTCGCGGCCGAAGTAGATGATCTGCAGGTGCAGCGTGTTCCAGCGTTCCCGCGGGAACGCGGCCTTCAGATCGCGCTCGGTCTCCTCGACGGTTCGTGCGCGCGAGAGCTGCCAGCGACCGGCGAGCCGATGGATGTGCGTGTCGATCGGAAACGCGACCTCACCGAAGGCTTGCGCCATCACGACGCTCGCGGTCTTGTGACCCACGCCGGCGAGTTCCTCGAGCGCCGCAAAATCGCGCGGCACGACGCCGCCGTGCTTCGCGACCAGCGCGCGGCTCATCTCGCGCAGGTTCTTGGCCTTGCTCGGTGCGAGACCGCAAGTGCGGATGTATCGCAAGATCTCCGAGGTCGACATCCGCGCCATCGTCTCGGCATCGGGCGCGCGCGTGAACAGCGCCGGCGTGACGATGTTGACGCGTGCATCGGTACATTGCGCCGAGAGGATCGTCGCTACCAGGAGCTGAAACGGGTCCGCGTGATCGAGCGGCATCTTCGGCGACGGATATAGCTCGTCGAGGATCTGCACGATCTTCGCCGCACGCGCCTTGCGATCGCGAGGTGCATCGCTCGCGTGCGCGTTCGATGTTCGCGCGGCATCGTGTGCTTCGGGAGACCGCGCCTTGCGATCGCGAGGTGCGTCGCTCGTGTGCGCCTTCGATGTTCGCGCGGCATCGTGCGCTTCGGGGGACCGCGCCTTGCGAGCTCGAGGTGCATCGTGCGCATGCGCTTTCGCTGTTCGCGTGACCTCGCGTGCCTCGGAGGGCTGCGTCGAATCTGGCGGCCGTTGGTCGGCTGCCGTTCCTGCTCCTGCCGATCCTGCGAGCCGTGGTGCTGAGCGGGGTGCGTTCATTCGCTGTCGTCGTCGATGGTGGGGGAGGCGCGTTTGCCCGTGCTGCCGTTCTTGAAGCTGTTTAGCAGATCGCGCGCTTCGGAATCCTTCGGATCCGCGGCCACGGCCTCACGTGCCTTCGCGAGCGCCTCGGTCTTTCGCGCGTGACTTGCGAGCCAGCGAGCTTCCTCGACGTATGCACGAGCTGCCGAGGGCGCGAGCCGCTCCGCTTCATGGAGCTCGGCGAGTCCTTCTTCGGTCGCGTCGCGTGCGAGCAGCGCGTGAGCAAGATGGAAATGGGCGGGTTCGTCATCCGGTACGATGGCGACGAGCTTGCGATATGCGTGCTCTGCTTCCTGGTCGGTCCCGAACCGCCGCGCGCTGCCTGCGAGGAATCGGTAATAGTCCTCGGCGACGCTCGAGGATCGATCGACCATCAGCCACGTACCGAGCGCCACGACGTGAATGCAGCCGAGCCACGCGAGCTGGACGCGCCGGCGAAGGCCGGGCTGACGAAGGCCGCGCACGAGTGCGACCCCGACGATCGCGGCGGTCAGGATGAAGCCGACCTGCAGCGCGTGATCGAAGCGACAGAGCGCAGCGAGGCCAAGACCGGCGGCGAGCGCGATCGCATAAACGCCCCATTGCGGGCCATCTTCGAACCAGCTCGCGATCACGCGCGCCAGATCGCGGACGAGTCGCACGGGGCCGGTGCCTGCGAGCCAGACCCAGATGCGGTCCGGAATGATGAAGATGTAGAGGCCGATCATCAGCCATGCGAACAGCCCGATCTCGAGGCCCGACGCGAGGATGCCGAGGTGCAACATCAAACCGAGCGGTGCTGCGGCTCGCCACAGCCGTCGATTCCAGACGCTCGCGGCAAGTGCGAGCTCGATTCCGATCACGAGGCTCGACGCTCGGCGAATCCCGATCGTCGCGTCGATCATCGCGCGAAGCGGACCGCCGATCTGACCGCCGAGGGTGCGGCCATCGATCCACGCGTGATTCATCTTCGAGACAGCGGCCCACAGATACATGATCGCGATCTGGATCAGCACGAGGCGTAGTGCCCACGACCGGATCTGGGTCGATGGGCCTGCTCCGTCGGGCCGCTGCCATGGAATGAAGCACGACAGCAGCAGGATCAGCGACACGAGATAATGATGCTGATACGAATCGAGCTGACTGCCGAAATACAAGTACGCGTAGATCGCCGTCGCAATTGGCAACACGAATCGCGTCGCGACGCCGCACGCCGCGAGGACAAACAGATACGCGTTGAACAGCTCGCACAGCTCGTAGATCATCCGTGACGGGCCGATCGCATCGAGCCCGGGCAACTGCGCGACGTTGAACCCGCCCACGCCATAACGCGGTGCGTGCCGGATCTGCAGCAAGGCATCGATCGCGAGCAATCCAAACAGCACGAAACGACCGATCACGAGCTTTGCCCACGACACTTCGAACCCGAACCAAAAAGCGGGCTGTTCGGGGTCCGTCCGAGCGGGCTCCGTCCGAGCAGTCCGAGCAGTCCGAGCACCGTCTGTCCGAGCAGTCCGAGAGTCGTCCGTCCGCGCAGTCCGAGCAGCGTCCGTCCGAGCACCGCCTGTCCGAGCAGCGCCCGTCCGAGCAGCGTCCGTCCGAGCAGCGTCCGTCCGAGCAGCGCCCGTCCGAGCACCGGTCCGAGATCCGGCTGCCGGACGAGATGTTCGTTCGGGGCGCTTGTTCGAAGGACGTCGCTTCTTCGCCATCGGTGCCGTTAGAGGAGAGGGACCTTGCACATGTCGTAGCCGCCGAACGATTCCGGATCTCGATCGACGTACGAGCACTGCAGGGAGAACACGACCGACGAATTCGGGTGCCGCGCGCAGAGACGTGCCGCCATCGCCTCGATGACCGAGAACCGGCCGCGCCTTGCGATCGCGATCCATGCCTCGTGAAATTCGTTGCCGAGGCTCCGCTTCTGACCGTCGATCGCGAGCTCGGGCGTGCAGGTCACCATCCGCATCGGCGAGAACATGCGCCAAGCGAAGCGTTCGTCGTGCGCGTCGCGATGAGCGACGTAGTACCGAAACGGAAGCAGCAGCTGCATCGCCAAGAATCCTGCGATGAACCGGCCGCGCCAGGTCGAGAACAGCGCTCGAAGACGTGTCGTCTCGAAGACTCGCGCGACGACACGCATGACGATGCCCGCTTCGCCGGCCATGTTTAGAGCGGAAGTGCCGCCTGCGGCGGAGCCGCAAGAGGCCGCGGGGGCGGGTGATACGTCAGATCGTCGTCGATGCGCGCGCCAGGTGGGATCGGCGCGCGGCGGACGAGCTCGCCACCTTCGATCGATGCGACGGCCTGTCCGTCCATGTAGAGCACCGCGTTGCCGACGATCGCCGGAACGCGCGGCCCTGCCGACAGCACGCCGACCAAGTTGAGCGGATCGGTGGCCGAGATCCGGCAGACCTCCGCGTTCGGACCCGGATTGCGGACGCCGCGAAGCTCGTCGGCCGCTTCGGGAAGCGCGAATTGCTCGCCGACGAATCCCGTAACGAAGCGGCCACCGCGAATCTCACCGCGCGCTTCGAGTCGGCGAAGTGCAACGAGCAAATCGCGCCACGGGGGCAGGCTCGATTCACGCGCCAGCAGATCGCGGAACACGACGCCGTACCGATGCAGCAGCTGCCGGGCCGAGGCCTCGGCGTTGATCGCATCGGCAGGGGCAGGCGGTAACAATGACCAACGTCCTGCGGCGGTGGGCAGCGATCGCAACGCGTGCGCCGGCCGGCCTCGATCGCGTGTGCGCGCGCGGCGGATCGCGTCTTGCCACTTGCGAACGGTCGGCGCGGTCGCCGTTGTCCGATCGAAGTGACTCTTCACTTCACCACGACGGCGATCGACGAGGACCCGCAGGCTCGCGAAGCCGTCTGCCGTGGCGAGCCCCGCACCGACCAGCTCCCACAGCGCGTCCTCGACGAGATCCGGGGGCACGTCCATGGCGGTCACGAGATCCGGCAGGAACGACGCGCCGTTCGTCGCGAGGTGATCGCGAAGCCTCGTCGCGAGCGTGCCGAGGATCGGCGCCTCGATCTGCCCGACGGCGGCGGCCGCGCGCAACCAGCCCGCATCACGTCGCAACATCAGCGCGAGCGGTGCCGATCGTGAAGGCGCGTTACGCTGCGCGCGGGCCGGCCCTTCCGCAGGCTCGAGTGCCGCGGACGCGTAGAGCGCGACCGCCATCGGCGTGCGCTCGTGCTTCATCACGCAAGCGGCGGCGGCCGCCGCTGCTTGTTTGCGAGTCGCACCGGCATCGAGTGCCGCCGCAACGGCAGCATCCGCACCCGCGGCGAGTGCGTCAGCCTTCGACTTGCCTGCCGAGAACGCCGCGTCGATCGCGACGTCACCCGCAGCGATCGCCGCTTGCATGTGCGGCGCAAAATGCTCGACGACCGGCTTCGCCGCCACCAGCTGGTGAAGTGCGGATACGATCTCCGGAAGGTCCTCGCTCTTCGGCGCGGGCTCTTCGATCACCTCAGCCTTGCGCGGACTCAGGCGACACCATACGACGTGGCCGGCGAGGCACATCTGATCGAGCCAGCCCGCCTCGTAACCATGAAGACGCGCGGGCAACAGCTCGCGTTCCCAAGCGCCGGCCGCCGTCTCGAAACCTTGGAGCTGCTCGATGACGCGCGCGAGACCGTCGGCGCCGATCAGCTGTGTGTTGCGCACCACGCGCTGCCACCGCAGCAAGAATCGCATCAGCGCCGCGGCGCTGACGGGCTCGATCTCGCGGCGCAGCTTCGCGAGCGTCAGCCGGTGAATTCGCGCGAGCACACGGCGATTGCACCATTCGGTGTCGGCGAGTGCGTCGCTCGCGGCGAGCGCGTCCTTCACCGTCGCGCCACCACGGCGTCCCGGAGATGTGAAGTTGCCGCGCAGGATCGCGCCGTCGGATTCGAGTGCGAGCAATCCGCTCAGCACCTCTGCGACCGGCAGCCCGAGCTCGGCTGCGAGTGCGCCTGCAGTCACCGGACCTCGGTGATCGAGATGCGAACCGACGATCTTGACGATCGCCGCTTCACGTTCGAGCGCCACCGACCACGAAGGTGTCGCGATCGCCGGAACGGCCTGGACGTGCTCTCCGAGCACCGCACGCACGGCACCGAGTCGTTCGGTAGCAACCCATGCGGTGTGCACGATGTCGAGCGGGTCGGGCGCATGCGATGCATCGCCGTGCTGACGCGAGCCGGCGGAAACACGCGCGCCACTTCCGACTCCGAGTGAACCGGACGCAGACGCTGCGACGCCAATCTCAAGCGAACCCGCGGAGATGTGCGCGCCGCTTCCGAGTTCGAGCGACCCGGACGCAGACGCTGCGACGCCGACGGCCAGCGAGCCAGCGCTTCCGAGCCCGCGCGAGTCGGAGTGGGACGCCACGGTACTGGGCTCGAGCGAGCCCGCGGAAACGGAAGCGTTGTTCCCGAGCCCGAGCGATCCAGCGAAAGCCGACTCGCCGTTTCCCCGCTCGATCGAGCCGGCGGCACCGGGCGCGCGAGCCGATGCCGCGACGGAATCGCGGATCGCTCCATCGCATCGGGCTGACGTCCAGCGCAGGCGGCACGCACGGCCGCTGGCCGCGAGGGCCTCGAACCAGTCCCGCGCACCCGGCGAGAGCGCTTGTCCCAGGTTCTCGGGTACGAGCCATAACGCGAGCAGCGCATCGTGAAGCTCGTCGAGATCGCGCACCGTCGGTGCAACTTCCTCGGTCGCGAGCATGATCGCGGCGGGATCAAGCGCGCCGACGTCATCACTGCTCGCCACCGAAGCCGGCAGGCCGCGGCGAAGCTGCACCGCGCGGGTACGGCGCTCTTCGAGAGGAGCGTCGTCGAGGTACGCGTAGGGATTTGCGTTGATCAGCTCGTGACTGAGCGGGCTCGGCTCGACCGTGTCGCGTGCGATCACCTGGATCTCGCCGCGCTCGAGCTGCTCGATCAGGCCGCGGAAGCCTTCGGCGTCCATCGCCTCGACGAGACAATCGCGAATCGTCTCGAACACGAGCGGGTGATCGGGAATCTCGCGGTCTCCGGGGACATTTTCGACGCACATCTGCGCGGCTGGAAACACGACGCTCAGCGTGTCGGCGGCGCGCATCTTCACGAGGTGCGGAGGAACCTTCTTGCCGTTCCTGCGCCGCAGCACCGTCAGCGACCGGGTGACGTTCCACCGCCAGCGGATCTCGAACATCGGCCGGTCGAGCAGCGCCTGGACGAGCACATCTTTGCACTGCGGAGAGGTCACGAACGCGAACACGGTATCGAGCGCGAAGCTGTGCGGCTGACCGAGCGAGATCACGATGCCGTCGTCGGTCGCGGACGCCTGGAGCTCGAAATCGAACGTGCGGCAGAACTTCTTGCGCAGTGCGAGTCCCCACGCCCGGTTGATCCGGCCGCCGAGGGGCGCGTGGAGCACGAGCTGCATCCCACCGGCCTCGTCGAAGAACCGCTCCGCGATCAGCAGATCCTTGCGAGGTAGAGCACCGAGCGCGGCTCGACCCGCGGCGAGATACGCGACGAGCTGCTGCGCGGCGCGCATGATCATGTGCGTCTCGCCGACGACCCAGGCCGCGATCGAGTCGTGCTCGTCGCCGTCGCCGAGCTTGCGATCGATGTCACCGCGCAGGGCGCTGACCTCGTCGGAGAGCTCGCGCGTGCGCGCCGGTGCTTCACCGACCCAGAATGGAATCGTCGGTGGTTGGCCCTTGGCGTCGTCGACGAGCACGCGACCCGCTTCGACGCGGCGGATCCGCCACGATGTATTGCCGAGCTGGAAGATGTCGCCGGCCGAGCTCTCGATCGCGAAGTCCTCGTCCACGGTGCCGACCTGCGTTTCCTCTGGAAACTGCACGACCGTGTAGTTCGCATTGTCCGGAATCGCGCCGCCCGATGTCACGGCCGCGAGCCGTGCGCCACGCCGCCCGCGCAGCATCCCGCCGATCCGATCGCGATGGAGATACGCACCGACGCGGCCGCGTCGATCCGAGACGCCCTCGCTCAACATCGACAGGATCTGCTCGAGTCTGTCGTCTGCGAGCTCGCTATACGGCGTGGCGCCGCGAATCATCGCACCGAGCTCGACTTCGCTGATGTCTTCGGCAGCGCACGCCGCCACGATCTGCTGCGCGACGATATCGAGCGGTGCGTCACGAATCGTGATCGCGTCGAGGTTGCCGCGCCGCACGCCTCGTACGAGCGCCGCACACTCGATCAATTGATCTCGCGTGAGCGCGAATAGCCGGCCCTTCGGCGTGCCGCCGAGTGTGTGACCTGAGCGACCGACACGCTGCAGGAGCGTCGCGATCGAGCGGGGCGACCCTAGCTGGACGACTAGATCGACGGTACCGACGTCGATCCCGAGCTCGAGCGAGGCCGTCGCGACGGCACAGCGCACCTGACCGTGCTTGAGCTTCTGTTCCGCCGCGAGCCGTAGCGTGCGCGACATCGAGCCGTGATGTGCGACGACATTTTCTTCGCCGAGACGCTGTTCGAGCGCAGCGGCCGCCCGTTCGACGAGGCGCCGCGTGTTGACGAACACGATCGTCGAGCGATGATTCATCACCAGCTCGGCGATCCGATCGTAGACCCGACCGAATTGCTCGTTCGACGCGACCGCGCCGAGCTCGTCATCGGTGATCTCGATCGCGAGATCGATCTCGCGGCGATGGCCCGCGTCGACGATGTGTGGCATCGGCCGGTGCGTTCCTACGAGCAGCCTGGCGATCCGTTCGATCGGACGTTGCGTCGCCGAGAGGCCGACGCGCACGGGACGGCGCCCCGTGGTCTGCTGGACGAGCCGATCGAGCCGCTCGAGGCTCAGCGCGAGATGCGCCCCGCGCTTATCTCCTGCGACCGCGTGGATCTCGTCGACGATCACCGTGCTCAGCTGGCCGAGCGATGCGCGACCACTCACCGTGGTCAGCAAGATGAACAGCGACTCCGGCGTCGTGACGAGGATGTGCGGCGGGCGCTTCGCCATCTTCGCGCGCTCCGAAATCGGCGTGTCACCCGTACGGACCGCAACGCGGATCTCGGGGAACTTGATCCCTTCGATCGCGGCGCGTGTCATCAGCTCTGCGAGCGGCGCTTCGAGGTTGCGATGCACGTCGTTCGACAGCGCCTTCAGCGGCGAGATGTAGAGGATCGCCGTGTGATCCGGCAGCGGACGCTCGAGCCCGCGCCGGACCAGCGCATCGAGACATGCGAGGAACGCCGCCAGCGTCTTTCCGGATCCGGTCGGCGCTGCGATCAGCACATCTTGACCTGCGGAGATCCGCGGCCAGCCGGCACGCTGCGGCTCGGTGGGCGCTCCGAAGCGCTCGCGAAACCATCCCGAGACAAGCGGGTGGAATGCATCGAGGACGTCGGGCGCGGCGACCATGGCGACTGGTCAGCCTACCGCAACGGACACGAAACGGAACGTCAGGAGATCTCTTCTAACCGCCGCCGCTGGGACAGATCGTGTTGCAGCTTGCATGTCCGGCGAGCGTGCAGATGTCGGCGTCGGTCAGCGCCCTCGCATACACGTGAATATCATCGAGGCCTCCGACGAGCTTGTTGGCACCGATCTCGGTCCCGAACATATTGCGGGTTGGAATCGGTCCATCGACTTGTAGACACGCGGCGACACCACCGTCGAGGTAAACCTTGAGCAGCGCTCCATCGAAGGTGCAGGCGATGTGCACGAACGCGCCGAGCTGGAGCACGCTGGGAGAAACGATATTGGATTCGCCGATCGCACAGCCGATCCGTCCGTTCTTGTCGTACGAGACCTGATATTGACCGGCGTTCGTCAACGGATACGCGGTCGAACTCGGTTTCTGCGCCGGAGAGATCCACATCTCGATCGAGAGCGCCGCGGTGATATCGAGGTCTGGGGTCTCTGGGACGAGGATCGACGACTGGGTCGTCAGGGCGGCCGCCTGCTGTCCCGCTCGCGGCATCGGTTGAATCGCCGTTGCGAGGGCGTCGTGATTACCGCCCGAGAGATCGATCGCGTCCGGAACCAGTGACCCTTCGAAGTCGAGACACAGTCGCAGCGACGGATCGCTGGCGTGACAGATCACCGCGGTCGTAGATCCATCAGGACCCGAGCCAGCATCCGGTTGATCGCCTGTTGGAGTCTCGCCGTGCGAGAACGAGCAAGCCGAAAGGACGATGGCAATCGCAAGGCCGGCTCTCCCCATGCTCGAGAAGGCTGCAATGCACAGGCCCGTCCAACTCCGCTGAACTTCTCGCGCTGCGGTGCCGGGCGTGGTTACTGGGTCAACCTAATGGGGTGCGCTTCCCCGTGTTCGAAACCAGCACACTGCGGTCCTTGGTGTAGTGATAGGCGATCTGCTCGTCGCTGTAGCGAAACGCACGGCCCGCCGAGCACGCATCGCGGACGGCCAACCATGCGCGCCAGGCATCCGTGCCGGTCGCGGCGTCGGCCACGCGAAATGCGGCGCTGCAAGGATCCTCACACATGCAAGCTCGACTGGAGAGTGGTGTGATCGGCGCATCGCCGGCGCAGGCGATGACGGCACGCAGCGCGAACCACGGCCCATAGATCGGATGAATCACGAGCTGGGTCGGTGCGAGCGAGCCGAGTCCGGTCGCGACCGCCAGGCGCTGGAACGGTAGGAACACGCCGTCGTATTCGCGGTGTGCGAACCAGCACGTGGCGCCGGACATGGTCGATGCGATCCGATCGACGACCTGCTCGGTGTAGCGCTCGAGCGGGTGTGCGGATGACACGAGCTCTGCGTCGGAGTCGATCGCGGCCGTGAAGCGCGGCCACAGCGCACGCGTATTTCCGACCAGCAATCCGAGGCGGCGCCTGGGATCGCCAATCCGGGCGAGGCCGGGCTCGTGCGCGGCGGCCACTGCGTCGAACCGATGGACGACATCGAAGCCGGCTTCGGCGAGGGCGTCGATCGCAGATTCGATCATCAATGGACGGTGCCACGTTCGCCGCTCGGTGGCATCATCGCGGTATGCCTCGCTCGCCGGCGTCCGGTGTCGGCCCTGCGCGCCTGCACCACGAAAAGATCGCGAGGAGCGATAGTCACCCCGCACACTGGCTGTTGCTGACGCACGGGATCTATGGCGCGGGCAGCAACTGGCGCGGAATCGCGCGCAAGCTCAACGAGCGACGACCTGATTGGGGTGTCCTGCTTGTCGATCTGAGGCACCACGGTCGTTCGGAATCGGGCGGCAAGCCGAACGATCTCGAAGCCGCGGCGGGAGATCTGCGCGCGTTGATCGACGAAGTGCCGGTCACGGCGATGGCCGGACACAGCTTCGGCGGAAAGGTCGTGCTCGCGGCACGGCGTCTCGCTCCACCGGACTTGCGCCAGACCTGGATGCTCGACGCCACTCCGGGCGCACGGCCGGATGCGGAGGCCGATCCCGACAACACCGTGATGCGCGTGCTCGAGCTCCTCGAGCGGTCGCCGCGATCGTGGACGCGTCGCGATGGCTTTGTCGAGGCGATGGTCGCGGCTGGGCAGACGCCGGCGCTCGCGCAATGGCTGGGCATGAATCTCGTCGCGGGTGAGGGGGGCTATGTGTTGCGGCTCGATCTCGGAGCGATCCGCGAGTTGCTGCACGACTACTTCGCGCAAGATCTGTGGAGCGTCGTCGAGGATCCGACCTTGCCGGGCGACGTCGAGATCGTGATCGCCGATCGCTCTCCGGCCGTGAGCGACGCCGATCAACGACGCCTCGCAGACATGCCGCCGCACGTTCACGTTCATCACGTCGACGCCGGTCATTGGCTGCACATCGATGCTCCGAGTGAAGTCGTCGAGCTGTTCGCACGGCGCTTGCCGGAATGACCCGGGCGTTTCGCCTACTTCACACGACCCTTGCAACTTTGTATGGAATCGCGTGTCCTGGTCGCGTGGCGATTCGCGCGTCAGTCATCGCCTTGCTCGTGATCGCGAGCGCGCCGGCGATGGCGAGCCCGACCGACCTCTCGATCGCGTGGCAAGCGCCCACGAGCTGTCCCGACGCGGAGAGCGTGCGGTTACGAATCGAACAGCGGCTCGGCCGATCGCTCGATGACGTGCTCGTCGGGATCACCGTCGCCGTGTCTCCGGATCGCGGCAGGTTCGTCGCACGGATCGATCTGCGCGCGGTCACGGTCGCGAACGACGTCCGCACGTTGACGAGCACGCGCTGCGACGAGCTCGCGGATGCGGTCGCCGTGATCATCGCGCGCGTCGCGAGCGAAGCCGATGCGGCGAAGCGGGTCGCCGCAGCCGAGGTCGACCACGATGCTGGAACGATCGCGGCCGTCGCGCCTACGCCGGCAGCTCACCACCTGTGGAGCTTCGGTGCGCGGCTCTCGGCGATCAGCGGCATCGGTGTGGTTCCCGAAGTCGGAGTCGGCGGAGAGATCGCCGGCTACGTGCAGCGGCACTCGGCAAACTTCGAGCTCGCACGAACGCGGTGGGTGTCGAGAACGCAGGTCTTGCACACCGACGCACCTGCGGGGGTGAAGATCGGACTCGATGTCACGTCGGTGCGTTTCGGGTGGCGTTCGGAGGAGCTGCCGCTTCGGGCATGGCTCGCGGTCGATGTCGGATCGATGTCGGGTTCCGGAGTGGGGCTGTCCAATCCGCAACTCGGTGCCGGCCGCTGGGTCTCCGCCGGCGCTGGATTCGGCGTTGCGTGGCCGATGGCAAAATGGACTCGGCTCGTCGGTACGACGGAGGTCCTCGCGGCCTTCGAACGTGTGCGATTCCGGCTAGATGACGGATTGATCGTGTATCAGCCGGCACCGATGGCGGCCCGCGCCACGGTCGGTCTCGAGGTCGGTTGGCGATAAAAAGTGAGCTCGGTCGTGACGGATCCGCGGCGGTGCTCGCACTGACGAATCGAATGCCGTCCCTGGCTCTACCGCTGGAGGCCGTCACCGGGGTTGTCGTGCCGTCGTTCGACGAGGTTTATGCGGCGCATTTTGCGTTTGTCTGGCGCGTGTTGAGAACGTTTGGCGTTCCCGAATCGTCTCTCGAAGACGCGGCGCAGGACGTGTTCGTGGTCGTTCATCGCCGACTGCCCGAATTCGAGGGACGCGCGGCGATCACGACGTGGTTGTTTGCGATCGCGCGACGGATTGCGGGCCCGCACCGTCGTCGCGTCGATCGAGCCGCGGAACAGCTGGCCGAAGAGTTGCCCGGCCCGACGGACACGTTCGCGGCACTCTCGCGCGCACAGGCCGCCGCAACCGTGATGGCGATCCTCGAAACAATGGACGAGGACAAGCGGATCGTGTTCGCTCTGGTCGAGCTCGAACAACTCTCCGTCCCCGACGTTTCGCGCATGCTCGAGATCAACCTCAACACCGCGTACTCGCGCCTTCGCCTTGCCCGTCAAGCATTCGAGGCCGCGGTCCGCTCGCGGGTGACCCCATGACCGAAGAGCTCGGACCTCACGCCAAGTCTCTCCTGTCTTCCGCGCGCGAAGGCCTCTCACCCGGCGACGCGATCGCCGCACGCGTTCGCGCAAAAGTCGCGACCGCGGTCGGCGGTGCCGCCGGCACGGCTGCAGTCGGAACGCCGGCATCCGCCGCAGCGACATCGAGTGTCATCGGCATCAAGATCGCAGGCGCTCTCGTCGCCGCCGGCCTCGTGATCGGCGGTGTCTGGCTCGCGCAGCCGAGCGGCGGACGACCGAACACCGGCCAGCGGAATGCCGGACAACCGAGCTCCGGACAGCCAAGCAGCGGACAACCGAGCGTCGGACAACCGAACGCCGGACAACCGAGCGCCGGACAATCGAACGCCGGACAAACCAACGCCAGACAACCGAACGCCGGACAACCGAACAGCGGACAAACGAGCACCGGACAACCGAACAGCGGACCACCGAACACCGGACCACCGAGTGCCGAAAAACCGAACGACGGACAGCCGAATGTCGGACGACCGAATGCCGGCCAACCCAACGCCGGACAACCGAGCGCGGGACAGCCGAGCGCCGGACATGGCAAGCAAGTGGCTGGACTCGCGCGAGAGGTCGAGCTGATCGATCTCGCCACGCGATCGTTGCGGGAGCACAAGCCGCAGATCGCGATCGAGGCCGTTCGAGTCTTCGAACGCGAGACGGTGGGGCGCGGCCAGCTCGCCGAGGAAGCTGCGGCGATCGAGATCGAGGCGCTCTGTCAGCTGCGCGATGATGCCGCGACGAGGAAGCTCGACGAATTCGATCACAAGTGGCCGAGCTCGGCCCAGCGCTCGCGGCTCACCGTGAAGTGCGCCACTCAATGAGCGAGGACGATCATGCGAACACTCATCATCGGACTCGCGTCCACGATCACGGTGGTCTCGTGCACCAGTCACGACGTGATCGTCGGCACTCTTCAGGACGTCACGACGCTGAAGGCGATCCCGAATCGCGAGCTGGACGTGCTGTTTGTCATCGATAACTCACCGTCGATGGCCGAAGAACAAGCCTCGCTCGCGCGAAACTTTCCGCGGATGATCGACGTCTTGCAAACGCTCGACGACGGACTTCCGGATCTGCACATCGGTGTCATCACGTCCGACATGGGAACGTCCGGGGCTTCAGGGACGGCGCCGGCTGCGCCGATCGGTAACGGGCCGGGAGCCTGCCAGAGCTTCGGGGACAACGGCCGGCTCGTGCCGGGCGCCCAGGTCACCGATCGATTTATCTCGGACGTCTCCGATGGCCACGGCGGTCGCACCGTGAACTACAGCGGTGCGTTGCGTGATGCGTTCGCGAGCGTCGCGCTCGTCGGTGACCAAGGCTGCGGTTTCGAGCAACACCTGCACGCGATGCGAACCGCGCTCGATAACAACCCTCTCAACGCGGGCTTTCTACGTCCCGAAGCAAACCTCGCGGTCGTGATCCTCGCAGATGAAGATGACTGCTCGGCGTCAGATCCGACGTTCTTCGATCCCTCCGGCTCGACACTCGGCCCACTCCAATCGTTTCGCTGCTTCCGCTTCGGCGTGCAGTGCCTGCCCGATGATCCGACGAACCCGGGCGTCAAGTCCGGCTGCGCGCCACGCGTTCCTGCGACGTACATCTCCGATGTTCAGCCGTTCACCGACTTCCTGATCACGCTCAAAGGCGATCCGCGTAAGGTGATGGTCGCAGGCATCGTCGGTGATCCAGCTCCGGTTGCCGTCGCGCTCGCTTCACCGCCGGGCGGCGGCTCCCCGATCCCCGTCCTCCAGGCTTCTTGTGTCTTCACCGGCACGAACGGGACGCAGACTGCCGATCCGGGCGTCCGGATCGCGACCTTCCTCGACGGATTTCCCGGCCGGTCGAAGCGAACGTCGATCTGCGATCCGGACCTGACCGGCGCGCTCGCCGAAATCGGCCACTCGACGAAGCAGCTCGTCGGCGATCCGTGCCTGGATACGACGAACCTCGCAGACAGCTCGTCCGCGCCCGGCATCCAGCCGGCATGCGAGGTCGTCGATATTCGCGACTCGGCACCCGACGCGCCAACCTCTCTCCCCCCATGCGTTGCGGGCGCGACCGATTGCTTCGAGATCGTGAACGATGCAGCCGCGTGCCCCGCGACCGCGGATCACACGCGCGTACGCATGCATCGCGCAGCCGCCGTCAGCGACGACACCTGGACCCACGTCCGCTGTCAGCTCGCGAATCCCTGAGCTGTCCGCAAGAGCTCTGCGCACCTCCGATGTGCGTCCGCGACTCGCGGCGATCTAGCTCTCGCCGTCGGGCTCGCTGCCTTCACCGGGTAACGTGCTCGCCGGCTCGCGTTGTCCCGCGAGCTCGCGGGGCGGCAGGAGCTCGGGCTCGGTGTCGACGCTCGTCGCCATGAAGACTGCGGCGTCGAGCTTCTTGAACGCGCGCTTCTTGTACCACTCGAGCGCGCGCTCGTTGTTCTCGGCGACCTCCAGCACGAGGTGGTTGAGGCCGTGAACGCGCGCGAGGTGATGCAGCTGCTCGAGGGCGAACGAGCCGACACCCTTACCGTGCCACTCGGGATGCACCGCGAGCTCGTCCACGAACAGCGGCCGCATGTCGCGCTTCTCGAAGTACCGCGGATTGATCCAGTTATCGGATCCGGTCACCTCGTACGTGCACTCCGCGTACGCGACGATCGCGTCGTCGACTTCGAACAGCAGCTGCTCGATGCCTTCCTCTTCGAAGATCTCCTCGAACCGATGCTTCGAGCGCGGCCGTTGATACTCGACGGTCTCCGCGTTGACGTCCCGGAAGCTGAGCTTCAAGAACTCCCACACGCGACCGATGTCGCGCCGGGTCATGTGCCGCACCGCGATCAGCGGCTGGGCTTGTTTCTTCTTGCCGCGAGCACGCTTCGCGACGACCGGACGCTCCTCCGCAACTACCGACGTTTGATTGCCGGTCTTGCGCGGGCTACGGCGACGAGCCATGGGGACCAAGCAAACCCTACCGATGCCCCTAACGGCAAGGCACCGGGCGTAAAACTGCGCGCAAAGGCCAGCAACGGCCTACGTAAGTGCGATTTCGCATTCGCGTGAGCCTACGGATCGACCGCATCCGCCGGATTGCAACTGGCTGGCTCCGTGAAACAGAGGTGAAGGCCGTTAGGACCCGACGCGGGCCACGAGTGCCTGCATTTTCTCTACGAAACTGGCGCGGTGATAGCGCTCGAACTCGGTCCACGTGGTGAACGTGCTCGGGTCGGCGCGATCCACGAAGATCCTGCCGTTCAGGTGATCGACCTCGTGCTGGTACGTCCCGGCCTTGAGCCCGTGCACCAGCTCATCGATCGGATTGCCGTGCCGGTCCCATGCCTTGACGTGAAGATGCACCGAGCGCTGAACCATGCCGCGTAGGTTCGGGACGCTGAGACATCCCTCGTAGTTGTCGAACAGCTCGTCATCGATCGGCGTCAGCACGGGGTTGACGAGGATGGTCAGCGGGATGGGCGGCTTGTACGGATACCGTGGATTATTGCGCACTTCGATCGCGCAGATCCGAATGGGCTCGTAGACCTGGATCGCCGCGAGACCCGCACCATCGGCATCGCGCATGGTCTCGACCAGGTCGTCGATGAACGCTTGCGTGGTGGCGGACTTCAGCTCTTCGAGGCTGACCTCCCGGGCAATTTGCCTCAGGACGGGGTGACCGATCTGGGCGATCTTGCGGATGGCCATACCCGGCAATGTAGCTCATTCCTCACGAAGCGAACCGGGCGTCGCTCTGCCGGTCAGAAGCTGAGATGGGACGCTATTCCCAAGCGGCCAAGTTTCGACGTAGTGTCGCGCACGGAGGCCACCCATGATTTCTCGTTTGTTCAGTGTCACGCTCGTCCTCGGTATCGCCCTGGGAGCCACGATCATCGCGTGCAGCGACAGCAAAAAACCGAATGTCAGTCCCGACGCGAAGGTGTTTCTGGACGCAAAGGTGTTCATGGATGCACCGGCGGTCGCGGCGAATGCACTCGGCCAACTCTGTCCGTTCGCCGCTGGCGGCGGCGGCTCGGCATGTCCGACCGGCAACGATTGCGTCACCCTGATGGGGCTTGGCTCGACGACGACCGGCTATTGCACCCCGATGTGCATGGGAAACAACGCGACCTGTACGACCGGCTACACGGGACCTGCCGGCGGCATGCCGGTCTGTGCCCTGTCGACGGGAAGCGGCAGCAATGCCAATGGTTGCGCGATTATCTGTACGACCCCGGCGCAATGCCCGACCGGAATGGCCTGCACGATGGTTCCGATGCAGACGGTCAAGATCTGCGTTCCAAGCTGATCTGATCGCTTAGGCGCTCGCGGCGGTCGACGACGGAGTTACATCCGCGCCGATCGCTTGCTCGATCGAGCTGAGGCCCGCGGCCCGAACGCGCTCGGCGAGCTCGCGGTGGATCCGGCGAGGCCATGCAGGTCCGCCGTAGATGAAGCCGGTATAGGACTGCACGAGCGTCGCGCCGGCGCGAATCCGGTTCCAGGCGTCGTCGGCGTTCTCGATGCCACCGACGGCGATCAGGACGAGCCGCGTGCCGACGCGCGCACGTAGGCGGCGCAGGACATCGAGCGAGCGCGCCTTCAACGGTGCGCCGGAGAGGCCGCCAAAGCCGAGCTTCGCGACGCGTGCGTCCGGAGTTTGGAGGCTCGCGCGCGAGATCGTAGTGTTGGTCGCGATGATGCCATCGAGATCGAGCTCGAGGGCGAGGTCCGCGATCGCATCGATGTCCGCATCGGCGAGATCGGGAGCGATCTTGACGAGCAGCGGCACCCGGCGCATCGGCGAAGCCAGATCGCACGCGGCGCGCACGGCGGAGAGCAGCGGGCGCAGCTTGTCGACGGCTTGGAGATCACGAAGGCCCGGCGTGTTCGGCGAGCTGACATTGACGACGAGGTAGTCCGCCAGCGGCGCGAGGGTCTCGGCGCTGCGCGTGAAGTCGGCGAGCGCGTCTTGTTCGCTGACGCGCTTGGTCTTACCGATGTTGATGCCGACCATGCCCGCGGTGCGATGCGCGAGACGGCTCGCGGCGGCCGCGGCGCCATCATTGTTGAAGCCCATCCGGTTGATGAGGGCGCGATCGCGCGGCACACGGAACAGGCGCGGTTTGGGATTGCCGGACTGTTGCTCGGCCGTGACGGTGCCGACCTCGACGAACCCGAAGCCGACCGCGAGCAGCGCCGAGACGCCCTTGGCGTCTTTGTCGAAACCGGCGGCGAGCCCGAGCGGACCCGGCAACTCGCGACCGAACGCGTGAACGCGCAGCTCGGGCTCGCGCGGCGACAGCATGCGCGACATCAGGTTGCGCATCCCCGGGACCGCGACGAGCGCACGCAACAGCGCGAACGAGACGCGGTGGGTTCCCTCGGCCGGCAAGCGAGAGAGCACGAGCCAATAAAACAGCCGGTACATCGCAGCCGAACGATACCGCGTGATCGCGGGTGTGATGCCGCGATACCGAGCGGATTTGTTCGCCGTCGTACCGAGCAGCGGCCGCTTCGAGGCGGCTCGAAACCTGCCGGACGCCCGATGTCAGGAATTCGGCCAGGGCATCGCGGCGCTCGGAGACGACAACGTGCCGTATCCAGCGAATACCGATCGCGGTTTCGCTATGGTTCGGACCGTGACGGATTTCGTGTTCGCGACGTGCTTGCCCGACATGGAGCCGGCGCTCAAGCGTGAGGTCGCGCGCACACGTCCCGAGCTGAGATTTGCGTATTCGCGGCCGGGGCTCGTCACGTTCAAGTCGGATCGAGCCGTGACTCCGGAAGACGTCACGGGATCTGCGTTCGCGCGCGTCTGGGGCCGGTCGATCGGACCGGCACGCGATCCCGCCGACGCGGCACATCAGCTTGCCTATGTCGGAGCGAATCGCGTCCACGTCTTCGCTCGCGATCCGGAAGGCGTTGTCGATCTCGAATCGTGGCGAGAGGCGATCGCGAGCGCGACCGGCATCCCCGCGGGGAGCGCCCTGCCGGGTGAGCTCGTCGCGGACGTGATCGTCGCGCCGGGTGAGCCCGCGTGGCTCGGGCTGCATCGGCATGGTAGCGGCGGCGCGGCGGAGCCCGGCGGAGCGATCGCCGTCGAGGTTCCCGCGGAGGCGCCGTCTCGCGCGTACGCGAAGATCGAAGAGGCGATCGCGTGGGGAACGTTGCCGGTGGAAGCGGGGCAGGTCGCGCTCGAGATCGGCGCTGCACCCGGAGGTGCCGTACTCGCGCTGGCGCGCAGAGGTGTGACGGTCTGGGGCGTCGATACCGGTGACCTCGCGCCGGCCGTGCTCGCGCAGCCGAACGTGCACCATCTTCAGATCAAGGTCGGCGCGCTGCGGTGGGAGCAATTGCCGGCGCGGATCGATTGGCTGCTCGTCGATGTGAACCTGGCGCCGCAGGTCGCATTGCACGAGATCGCGCGACTCATGCCGAAGCTGCGGCCGACGTTGCGCGGTGCCGTGTTCACGCTGAAGCTCAACGACTGGTCGTTTGTCGACGAGCTTCCTGCGCTGGGAGACCGCATCATCGCGCTCGGGTTCGCGAGCGTCCGGTTCAAGCACCTGCCTTCGAACCGGCGCGAGGTGTGCGCTATCGCGCGTAGCTGAGGAGCGCGCTCGGCCGGTGCGGGCGCTTGTCGCGCTCGAGGTACGCGTGCTGGAACTCTTCGGGCGTGTAGCGCAAGCCGAGCGGCGGTGGCGGATCGATCTGAATGAACGCGTTGTCACGGATCCGCAGCGCGCGAATTCGAGCGAGTGCGGCGTCGACGTTCGTCGTCCCCTCGGTCCGCGACAGGATCGCGACCGCCGCCTCGAGCGCGCGCGGCGAGACCGGGATGCCACTCTCGTCTTCCTTGCGGAACTCGCACGCGGCGAGCGCGGCGCGCGTGATCGGCCACGACGGACTCGCGATCGCGGCCGTCAGGGTCTCGAACTTGCCGGCTTCGAGATCAGCCCACATCGTGCGATCCATCGAGAGCTCGGCGCTCGCGCGCACCGGCGGTGTTTGTTGCGCGACGATGCGATCCATCGTCTCGATCAGCTCTGCCGCGAGATCGCCGTTGGGGCCGAGTCGCGCGGCTTCCTTGGCGTAGGTGTGCGCTTCGACGTGACGACCCTGTCCTGCCAGCGCGCGTGCCATCGCGTGCAACCCGACAATTCGCACTTCGCGAGCGACGCCGCGCTCCGAGATCAGTTGTTGCGCGATCTTCTCGCACTCGACGAACTCGCCCATCCGGTAGAGGCCCGTCGCGAGCGACATCAAGAGCTCGGAGTCTTTGCCGCCGAGCAGCACCGCACGGCGACCAGCCTCGACGGTGACCGCTTCGTTGTCGGCGCGATTCGCGGCATTCGCGAGGAGCGCCCAGTCCTCCGCAGAGCGGAACCGACGCGAGGCATACCGCAAGATCGCGACCGCATCGAGATCGCGACCGTTTTCAACGAGCACGCGCCCGATCAGGCGCACGGCATCGGCGCGGTCGTGGACCGCGAGCACGCGGATCGCTTCGTGCGCGTTGCCGGCACGCGCGAGAGCGACCGCGAGACTTTGCGCGCGCTTCGGGTTGCCCGGCTCGAGTGCGACGGCCCACCGGAGATGTTGCACGGCGACATCGAGGCGGCCTTCCGCGGCAGCTGCGAGTCCGGCGGCAAAAGCGGCCTCTCCGTTGAGAGGCGTCGTGAGCGCAGCGGCTTTCCACGCGGGGGTCAGGACCGCGACCGCTCCGGGCCGGTCGTTGGCGGTCGATGCGCTCATGCCGAAGCACGCGGCCGCGAACCCTTCGTTCGGGCGCCCCGAAGACAAGAGGCCCGTCGCGACGCGCAGCCACGGCGCGGCGACCCCCGAGGGATTTGCGAGGGCCGCGATCCAATGCACATCGAGCTGTGCGACCGGTGGTGCACCCGCGAGCGCCGCCGTCGACCACGCGAGCGCGATTCCGCCGGCTTCGACCGCTCGCACGCACCGCTCGAACAGCATCGAGGCCGGCTCGTACTGCGATGGATCGGAGGCGAGATCATGCGCGAGGCGCGACTCCCATCCGATGCGCTCGTCGCCGCGGAGCAGACGCTGCACGGCCGGCATCCCGGCGAGCATGCCTTCGAGATAGGCGCCGTGCTCCGCCTCGAGATCGAGCGCGCGCTCGACCCGCAACAGCCACGTGTCGAGCAGCCACTCGGGTGCGCCGCTCATTCGATCGATCAGCCGGAGCAGCGCGGCGATCGCATTTGGATCGATCTGATAGCGCGAGCGGCGGACGAGATTCAGCGCCTCGGTCGCGATGTGGCGATATGCGCCGGCGATCGGCGTCGGTGCGCCGGAGGCCTCGACGAAATATCGCGCGAGCGAGATGCCGAGCGCGAGCACCGCACCGGCGGCATGCGCATCGCGATCTTTCGCAGGCGGCACGAGCACGGTCCACCATTCCTGCGCGAGCGCATCGGCGGACTTCAGCGAATCGTCGGCGGGGCGGCCGAGGCGCGCGACGATCGCATCGCCTTGCGAGCCGCCGCGCACGGCGTTGATCAGATCGGCGAGCCACTTCGGCTCGAGCTTGAGCTTCTTGCGATCGCCGAGCGCACGCCGGATGTTGTGCGTGTCGACGCCGGGTACGAAATCCGCGATGTCGCGCGCGGCCATCTGCGCGAGCCGCGTCGCACCGCGTTCGAGGCGCCGCTCGACGACGCGATCCCACTCCGCATGCGAGCGCGTGGCTGCGAGGCGCCACAGCCGATTGATCTCGGCCTCGAGCCGGCTCTGACCGCGGCGCAGCTGCGTGATCTGGATCTGATCGAGCGCTTCGTCGAGATCGCCCGCGACGATCAGCGCCTTCGCGGCGGCGAGTCGCGCCTTCGCATCACCGAGCAGACCATTGCCGTCGAGGCCCGCGCACTGATGATAGGCGACCTCTGCTTGATCCTCGCGGCCGATCGAGATCAACGACTCGAGCAGCATCTGGCAGTCGTCTTCGTCGGTGAGGCGGCCGCGTGCGAGCCCGTCGATCGCGCGGCCGGGATCCCCGCGGTGGTAGCCCTCCCATGCATAGGCTCGCGCGAGGAGGCCGGCATCGGTCTTCCAGTGCGAGATCCGCTTGGTCGCCCAGCCAAACGCTTCTTTGGTCTGCGGATCATCGGGGAGCTGAGCCATCGCCTCGTCCGCGAGCTCGATCGCTTCTGCGATCCGACCGACATCGAGATGAGCGAACGCGATCAGCAGCGCCGCGTGATGCGGGGCTTGCCAGTCGTTGGACGGCAGCTTGCCCGCCGCCGCGCGCTCGAGAATCTCGCGACACCGATACTGCGCCTCGGCGAAGGCCTGGCCCGGTCGACCGATTTGTCGCAGCCGGCGTACGCAATCGAGGTGGGCTGCGCCGAAGTAGGGCGACGCGACCGTCGCGCGATCGGCCCAGCGATAGCTCTCTTCTTTGCGGCCTTCATCGGCGAGCTGCAGCGAGTAGTTGTGACAGGCGTACGGATTAGCGGGCATCAGACTCGCGGCGATGCCTTGATGACGCACGCCCATGTTCTCGTTCGGCCGATCGGCCGCGAACGGTTCACCCCAGATCGAGAGGTGCGGCTTGCCGTACATGGGCGCTTCGAACACGAGCGGCAGGATGTCGCGGCGGTCCGTGCTACCGCGGAGCAGGCCCGTGACGTACGTGTTGCGCCTCGCAACCAGATGCGTCGGATCGATCTCGAGGATCTTCGCGTCGAGCGTGCGCGCCGCGGCACCCGACAGCTCGGCGAGAACGCGCAGATAAGGAATCGTGAGCCGCGGCATGGCGGTCACGAGAGCGGGCGGGATCTGCGTGAAGTCCTTGCGCTGCGACAACGCCGCGTGCGCTTTGGTCAGCCGCTCGCCGGCGGTGCGCATGTCGTCGAGCGTAAACAGCGCGATCTGCGGGACGATCGGAAGCCGTCGCGTCGCGAGCCACTGCGTGATGCATTGCCCGAGCTGCTGCGACAACGCGAGATCGGGGCTCGACGTCCACTCCTCGACCTGGCCACTCGGCGTGCGTGATCGCAGCAGCGTCGCCTGCGGGCGTGCGCGATCGAGGCTGATCTCGAACCACAAGACTTCGTGCCGGCGCGCGATCCGGAACATCCAATCGATGCTGTCCTCGATCGCCGGATGATTGGCATCGAGCAGCTGGTTGTCCTCGTCGACGACCGGCTCGTCGTCATCACCGAGCGTCACGATCGGATGACGCAGGAAATGATCGAACACGAGAAACGACAGGAGCCGTGCCACGAACGGCGTCGCCGCGGTCTGCTCGGCAGGCACGAGCAGCGTGCTTGCGAGGAACGTCGCGCGGTGAGGGTACGGCAGGGGCATCGGACCTGGCAGAGAATACGATGAGATCAGTGCGTCATGCCGAACTCGCGCGCGAGGACATCGGCTTCAGGGCGCTTGCACTCCGAAAAGGCCCGCCAGGCGACGAACCGATACGGACGGGGTACCGACCTGGCCACGAGGGGCCCGGCGGTCATGCACGCGGTTGGGGCATCTTTGGACGCGAGGGCGGCCTCGACGAGCAGTGATCTCGCTTCATAGGTATCGCGGTTTGCGAGATTTGCGGCCGCGAGCACGGCTGCCCGCCGGGGATCGTCGCCGACGCCGAGATAGAACCGCGCCGCGTGATCCGAGAACGCCAGGGGAAGCGCGGCGACGTAGCGCTCCCAGCCGCGCTTCGCTTCGTCGACGAGCGCGGGCTGATGTGGGGCGGCGAGGGCGAGGAGCGCCGGATGACGATTTTCCGCAAGTGCTCTCTCGACGAGCCGGTTGGCGGCCGCGGTGTCACCGGTTCCGATCAGTGCCTGCGCCAGATGCACCGTGGGCTCGAGCGAGCCAGGCAATCGCGCGAGCGATGCCTCGTAGAACTGTCGGGCGATCGCGAGCTCGCCTTTCTGCTCGTGGATCCGACCCCACTGGAACAGGGTCCACGCGGCAAGCTCGGGGGTCGGGGCACGCAGGGCCTCGGCCGCTCGGGCCATCGCCGCGAGCGCGTCGTCGTAGTTGCCTTGGAGCGCGAGGCTGTTCGCCAGCATCGACAGGTTCGAGGCGTTTGCCCAGATCCGCGCGGCCGCTTCGCGCGCCGGAATCGACGCGGCAAGCTTTCCGGTCGCCTCGTCGATCGCGGTCGCGAGCTCGGACCATTCAGTGCTCTCGACGACGAGCGGTCTCATGTGCTCGAGGGCAGCGCGAGCCTCGGTGAAGGCGTGCACGCGCGTGAGCGCAACCGTGCGCGCTCTCCAGGCCGCGGGATCTTTGGGCGCGCGCGCGATCCAGGCGGCGGACATTGCCACCGCGGCTTGATAGTCCTCGACCTGACCGCGGAGCTGCGCGCGATCGAGCAGCAACGAGATCTCGAGTCCGGGCTCCGCGCGATGGATCTCGATCCGCTGGTCGAGTGCTCGCATCTCTTCGGCGCCGTCCTCGGTCGGCGGCAGGCGAGGAACTGCCGAAATGGCCGATGCCGGCCTATCACGGCCGGCATCGTGTCGTGCACCGGTGTCCCCGTGGCACGCTGCGAACAGCGCGACCGCGACGACGGCGCGTCTCATCAGTGCGGGTTGCCCAAGAAGGGGAACCCGGTGTCGCTGGTGTCGCTGTGCACCGCAACACCGTCGCCGAACTTCGGAGCCAGGTCGGGTTGCGTGAAGCCACTGATCCCGAGAGCGAGCGCGCTGTAGCTGACGTCGATCACGTCGTACGACGGTGCACGGCCACCGCACGTCGAGTTGCCGGTCTGGGTCACGGCCCCGAACTCGACCGCGAGGTAGTGGGTGCAGGTTACCTTCGCTGTATCGAGATACAGCTGATCGTTCGCGAGCAGGCCCGCGAGCGTCTTGTACGAGTTGTTCGCGCCGCCCATGGCGGTTCCGCCGCCGGTGAGGTTCGCGTTGTACTCGATCTGATTGCCGCAGCCAGTCCCGCCGGTCACGGCCGTGCTCGCGTCGAGCCCGTCGATGATCGCCAGGTTCTTGACGAACTCGGAGACCCACGCGGCCGGCCAGCCGGCGACGGCCGTGTCGTGGTTGTAGAGATCCTTGGCAGGTCCCTTCGCCGCGGTCGTATCAAACGTGTGGTTCAGCGCGGTGTTGATCGCGGGGCGGCCCATGCGATCGATCTGCGCGCCGAGTGCCGGTGCAGGAGGTGCCGCGGAATCGGGAGCGACGTCGTGCATGGCAGCGTCGGCTACTTTTCGGTCATCGCCACAGGCAAACAGGCTGAGTGCCGCCGCCAGGGCGAAGAGATGAGTCATCTTCTTCATAGGTTTTCTCCTTGGTGTTGGCGGTTAGGGTGTGGTGTGGGTGCTGCCCCAAACGCCGAGGACGGGGCCGCCCGGCGTGAGGAGCCTCTTGTCGACCTGAAGGACGATCGCTTTGACGTTCAAGTGAATGAAGCAATCGGAATCGTCTTGCGCGCACGGCGGAGGCGCGGTTGCCACCGGCGCTTCGGACAGCGTGGCGCGCAGGTTGGCGGCGATCGGGCCGAACACGGGGCCGGACAGATCGGGGCACCCGGCGGCGTCGAAGCGCGCCGCGGTCATGAGTGTTCCAGCGTTCGCCTCGACGGAGGCGACGACGTCCCGGAAGCCCTGCAGGTTGAAGAAGAACGGATCGGATCGGCGACCGGCGAACAGCTTGATCGTGTGATCGCCGTTCTCGATGCCTGCCCCCTGCGGGTTTCCCGCGATGTACGCGTTTCCGACCCAGCACTGCGCGCTGTTGTCGTTCGCGAACTTGCAGATCACCTTGGTCTCGGTGGCGGTCCCGGCGGTCGCTATCGTGGCGGAGCTCGAGACGTGAAACACGTACTCGACCGTCGGACCGAAGTGTCGCGTGCCGTCGTCGGCGGGAGAGACGGTCATCACGAGGTTGACGGAGTTTCCATCAGGCGTCATCCAGGCGTAGACGTCATTGATGTCGGCCATCGGATTGGCCATCGTGCCAGGCGCATCGGCATGGTCGGCGGCCTGGCTGGTGTGCACGATCAGCAGGGCGCCGAGCGCCAGCCCGAGCGCACTTCCTATAAAGGCGAGTTTCTTCACGGGTCCCCCTAATTGAGTGACGCCTAGTCTAAGCACATTCGCTGGGAGCTGGGCGGCGCCAGAACGGTTTCGGCAACCTGGATCACGTGATGTTGGAGTGAGGTGGCTGTGATAGGCTCGAACCAAGGTGTGGGGTGGACAAACGTTCCACCTGTCGCTGATGAAACCGAAACCCGTCGCAGTGCACAGAATCGTCTAGGAGACCGGCCAGTGGGAACGAAGCTCTACGTGGGCAACCTGAACTACAACACCAACGAAGCGGCGCTCAGAGAAGCCTTCGGAGCAAACGGTCGTGAGGTGGCGAGCGTGTCCATCATCATGGACCGCGAGACCGGTCGATCTCGAGGATTCGCATTCGTCGAGATGGCAACGGCCGAAGGCGCCGCACAAGCGCTGAAGGAGCTCGACGGACAAGAGCTCGAAGGCCGCATGCTGCGGATCAACGAGGCTCGCGAGCGTGAAGCGCGCGGTCCCGGCGGTCCCAGTGGGCCACCACGCGGACCACGTCCCGGTGGCTTCGGCGGACCGCCCGGTGGCGGCGGCGGAGGCTATAGCGGCGGAGGTGGTGGCGGTGGCTATCGCCCGCCTGGAGGCGGCGGTGGCGGCTTCGGCGCACCACGCCCCAGTGGCGGTTTCGGCGGGCCACGTCCTGGTGGTTTCGGCGGAGCACCTGGTGGCGCACCCGGCGGTGATGCGGGTCGTCGCCGTCGCGGTGGCGACAAAGATCGCGATAAAGAGCGGGGCGGCGGTGATGCGCCGAAGAAGAAGCGTGGCGGGCGTGGTGACGGCGACGATGGCTGGTAGCCTCCGCAGGGCGTGACCTCGTCACTCCCCGACTGGATCGAAGGACAGCTACCGCCGGGCGCACGCGATCAGATGGTCGCGTGTGGCGGCGAGCGCATGCACGTGTTCGAGTGGGGACCGCAGGATGGCCACCCGATCGTGCTCGTCCACGGCAACCCGACGTGGAGCTTTTTGTGGCGCAAGGTCGTCGCGGCGATCAGGGCACGGCCGGGCGGCGACAAGCTTCACCTGATCGTTCCGGATCTGATCGGCCTGGGACTTTCGTCGAAACCGAACGGCGACGCGCACTCGATCGATCAGCATGGTGCGTGGCTGGGCGAGGTGATCGACAAGCTCGCGCCCGGGCCGTGCGTGATCGTCGGTCAGGATTGGGGCGGACCGGTGAGTCTCCGTGCGATGGCGGATCGCATGCCGCGGCTGCGCGGGATCGTCCTCGGAAATACCGCGATCGGGCCGCCGTCAAAGAGTTTCAAGCCGACGCTGTTTCATCGGCTATCGCAGATGCCGATCGTCAGTGACGCGCTGTTTCGCGGCTTGGGATTTCCGATCGGCACGCTGCACTGGGCGCAGGGCGATCGCGGCAGCATTCGCGGTGAAGTCGCGCGCGCGTATCGCTGGCCGTTGCGCAAGCTTCGCGATCGTGCGGCCCCGCTGGCGCTCGCCCGCATGGTGCCCGATTCGCAAACGCATCGATCGATTCCTGCACTCGCGCAGTGCGAGCAGATATTCCGGACGGCGCAGGTGCCCATGTCGATCGTGTGGGGCACGAAGGACCCGATCCTCGGCCGCGTGATCGGGCATCTCGAGCGGCTGCGACCGGACGCCAAGATCGTGCGCACGGAGGCCGGACATTTCCTTCAGGAAGAAGTCCCCGAGCCGCTGGCCGACGCGGTGCTCGACGTCGCGAGTCGCGCGAGCTGGGCATGAACAAGTACGCCTTCGAGGTCACGGCAGAAGAGACGGGCTTGCGCCTCGATCAGGTGATCCCGCGTCACGTCGAGGGACTGTCGCGACGCAAGGCGCGCGCGGTGATCGATCTGGGCGGCGTGTTCGTCGACCGGTCGCGCGTCAAGATCGCGGGCCGTACGGTGCGTGCCGGGCAGAAGATCGAGGTATCCGTCGGTGGCGCGCTCGATCGAGCGGCCGATGTCCTCAAGGAACCGCGGATCGTGCACGTCGACGAGCAGATCATCGTCGTCGATAAGCCTGCGGGCCTCGTTACGGCGCCGACGCCCGAGAGCGATCGCGGGGACCTGCTCGATCAGCTGACGAAGAAGTACGGCGAGACGTTCCTCGTGCATCGCATTGACCTCCCGACGAGCGGCCTGCTCGTGTTCGCGCGGACACGAGAAGCGAACAAGAAGCTCGCGGACCTGTTCAAGGAGCACGACGTCGAGCGCGAGTACGTCGCGGTCGCGATCGGAGCCGTCACAGCGCAGACGATCGATCGGCCGATCGAAGGCCGCCGCGCGGTCACGCACGTCTCGCCGATCGAGACCCTCGCGACGACGACGATCGTCTCGGCGCGCCTCGAGACCGGGCGCACGCACCAGATCCGGCTTCACCTCGCGGGACTCGGCACACCGGTCGCCGGCGATCGCACCCACGGCGGCGAAACCGAGCGATCATTTTTTCCGCATCCTCCGCGCCTCGCGCTCCACGCGCGCATGCTCGGCTTCGTTCATCCCGGCACGAACGAAAAGGTGCGCTGGGAATGCGAGCTGCCCGAGGATCTGACGCGCTGGATCGCCCGCCTGAAATTGTGACCGTCTCGACGTAGGCAACTCGTGCCGCGTAAGCTCGCGAGACTGCGCATGTGGTCGAGCTTGTGATTTCGATAGCTCGAGATCACGAGTTGCCTACGTTGCAGCCGCCCCCGATTCGAACGTCCAGGCTTTGACGACGGCGGCGCGCGCGGCGAGCTCGTCGAACACGCCGACCATCGACGGCAACTGCGACAGCGCGTGCCAGGCTTCGAGCGACGCGGCCGAGATCACGATCGAGAGGTCCCAGCGCGCGGCGCTCGCATCTGCGGGGAGGCCGACGACCGCGTCGGCACCGGCCGAGATGAGCTCGGCGCGCAGTTTTTCCACGAGATCGCTGCGCGCTGCGACCTCGTCATCGAGGAGCTTGACGAAGCAGAACCGTTGGATCACGGAGCGATGGTACCGAGGAGCCAGGTCGGTGTAACGGGAGAAACGGGCGTCCAGCGCGAGACTCCCGCGAGGAGCGCCGAATCAATCCTCGCGGCACGTGCGCCGGCGATGTCGGTCTCGAGCTGATCGCCGATCATCACGAGGCTCGAAGCGGGAAGCCCGAGCTTGTCCGCGGCCGCGGTAAACAAATGCGGTTGCGGCTTGCCGAGCTGCTCGAAGGTGATTCCGCCGCCCGGAAACCGGCGAGCGAGCGCGGCTTCGATCAGGAGCGCGATCGCACCGGCCGTGAAGCCGAGCTCGCCCTTGCCTTTCGGATACACGAGATCGGGGTTCGGCAGGACGAGCGTCGGACGGCGACCCGCATCGATCGCGCGGACGACGGCCGATAACGCATGCTCGATGCTCGGCAAGAAATCGAAGCCATCGTCATCGCAGACCGCGAGCACGTCGATCTCGATCCCTTCCGCGAGCCCGACCGGCACCGCACCCCCCGCGACCGCGTAGGCGACCGAATCGGCCGTGCCGAGCACGCAGATCCGCGCGCCGGCCAGGTTTCGGCTCCGCAAGAACCCAGGCAGCAGGCTGCCGGACGTGACGAACCTCTCGACGGATGCCGAGAGCCCGATCCCTGCGAATTTCTGCGCATACGTCGCCGTCGATCGCGAGGCATCGTTCGTGACGATCGCGTACGGCGTGCCGCGCCGCTCGAGCTCGACCAACAGCTCGCGCGCGCCGGGCAGGGCGCCGCTGGCGTCGAGCAGCACACCGAAAACATCGAGCAACACCCCGCGGTAACGCTCGAGTAGCTCGCCGATCGTGGTCGCGGTCGGGGTCATAGGGGGATGCTATATCCCAGACATGCGCCCGTATCTGGATCTGCTCCGCAACGTGCTCGAGCACGGCGAACGCCGCACCGATCGCACGGGCACCGGCACGCTCTCGGTGTTCGGCGCACAGACTCGATACGACCTGCGCGAAGGCTTTCCTCTCGCCACCACGAAGAAGGTCTTGTTCCCGGCGGTCGTGCGAGAGCTTCTGTGGTTCCTGCGCGGATCGACCAACATCAACGACGATCTCAAGCAGCACACCCCGATCTGGGACGCGTGGGCCGACGCGAACGGCGACCTCGGCCCGATCTACGGCTATCAGTGGCGCAACTGGGGTGGCGAGGGGATCGACCAGATCCAGCAGGCGATCGATACGATCAAGAAAGATCCGACCTCACGGCGGATCATCGTCAGCGCGTGGAACGTGGCCGACATTCCGAAGATGAAGCTGCCGCCGTGTCACGCGCTGTTTCAGTTCTACGTCAACGATCACTGGCTCGACTGCCAGCTCTATCAACGCTCGGCCGACCTCGCACTCGGCGTGCCGTTCAACATCGCGAGCTACGCGCTGCTGATGTCGATGATCGCGCAGGAGTGCAAGCTCGCGCCGCGCCACTTCGTCCATACGCTCGGGGACGCGCACATCTATCTCAATCACGTCGAGGGCGTGAAGATTCAGCTGTCACGCGAGCCGTTTGCGCTCCCGAAGCTCGTGCTCGCCGACAAGCCTACGCTCGAGATGACGTTCGAAGACATCAAGCTCGAAGGCTACCAGCATCATCCGTTCATCAAGTTTCCGGTCGCGGTCTGAACCTACTTGCCGGGCGGCTTTGCCGGCGGCGGTGGAAAGTCCGCCAACTTGACGTCGCTGTTCGCGAGCATTTCGTCGAAGTTCTTGTTCCACCAGGTCTCGCGCTCGACGGTCTCCATGATCTTCGCGTGCGCGGCCTGGTACTTCTCGACGTCGCGCGCTTCGATCGCCGGCAGCATCGCGGCCCCGGCATCGAGATACGATTTCTGCATCTCGAGCAGCTTGCCGTGCAGCGAGGCCATCGCCTCCGGCGGCTTCAGCTTGCCGATCGCATCGTACGAAGCCTGGATCATCGGGATCGAGTAATCGCGCAGCATGTCGTGCGCGTGGTCGCGCAGGGTCTCGTCGGTGACGAGGTCCGGCTTGATATGATCGAAGTTGCGCCGGCCCGCGAGCCACTCGCTCATGTGCGGCGCGAGCTCGACATTCACGTAGTGGTCGACCGCGGCTTGGTCGGGATTCGTCTTCTTGCCGCATGCGACCACGGCCGCGAGGATCACGATCAACGCCAGTTGCTTCATGCGGGGCAAGGTACCCCAACCGTTCAGCGGCGTTGCATCTTCTCGATCCGATACGCCACGCCGTTGTCCTCGAACGTGCCCTCGCCGGCCCACGGCTCGCGCTCGAACATCTGATCGAGGTTCGGGATCTGCGTATCGCACGCGAAGTCGCCCTCGACGCGCGTCAAATAGACCCAGCGCAGCTCGGGATGCATGAACGACGCGCGAAACAGGTCCGCGCCTCCGACGACAAAGATCCCCGCCGAGCCCTTCGCCGCTTCGAGTGCCGCGTCCAGCGAGCTCGCCGAGACCATCCCATCGACTCCCTGCACGCCCCTCCGCGTCACCACGACGTTCAACCGATTCGGCAAGGGCTTGCCCGCGACTTCTTTGGACTCCCACGTGCGGCGGCCCATCACGATCGCGTTGCGCTTGCCGAGCGGTGCATCGGTCGTCACCCGCTTGAAGTGCTGGAGATCGCCCTTCAGCCTCGGCCACGGCAACGCGTTGTGCTTACCGATACCCCAATCGGAATCCGCCGCGACAACAACATCAAAGCTCACGCGCGCACGCTAGCACGTGCAACCGCGCCGCGAGCCTCGTGGCGATCGCGTATGCGCATCCTCGGCGAGGTGCGCGGGCTCGCTTGCGTCGAGTACTGAGCCGCCGCGATCTGATACCGTTTCGAAGATACGATGCCGGCGATCATCGTCAGCGGCGAGCGCTATCCCTGCACCGGTGTCGTGACGATCGGCCGCGGCGAGACGTGCACGATCCGCCTGAGGATGACTTCGACGGATCACGGCGGCTACATCGGCCGGTTGCACGCAACGATCTCTGCCGAGCCTCCGATGTTCACGGATCTGTCGGAGAACGGGTCCTACGTCAACGGCATCCACGTCTTCGGCCGTTCGGTCGCGCTCGAAGACGGAGATCAGATCCGGATCGGTGATGTCGATCTTCAGTTCGTCGCGGTGTAGGTTCGGCCCGTGGCGACGGTGACGTTCACGCCGAATCTCAAGCGGCATGTCGAGTGTCCCACCGAAGCGGTGGCGGGCTCGACCGTGCGCGCCGTTCTCGACGTCGTGTTTGCACATAATCCGCGGCTGCGCGGCTACGTGCTCGACGATCAGGGCGTGCTGCGCAAGCACATGATGGTGTTCGTCGACGGCCAGCAAATCGAGGATCGCGATCATCTCTCCGACCCCGTTCGCGAAGCGAGCGAGGTCTATGTCATGCAGGCACTGTCCGGAGGCTAACGATGCACTTGCTCCTCGTCTCGACTCGCAAAGGGTTGTTCGTCGCCGAACCGCATGCCGATTCCTATCGCGTGACGCGCGCGGCGTTTGTCGGCGACAACGTCACGCTCGCGATGGTCGATCCGCGCGGTGGTTGGTACGTGGCCCTCGACCATGGGCACTTCGGCGTCAAGCTGCATCGCTCCGACGATCGCGGTGTCACCTGGACCGAGATCGGGACGCCGCAATATCCACCGCAGCCGGAAGGCGCCGGCGAAAAATCTCCCAGCGGCCAACCGATCAAATGGAGCACGTCGCTCGTGTGGGCGCTGTCACCCGCACTCGATCACGACGGTGCGCTGTGGTGCGGAACGTTACCCGGCGGGTTGTTTCGCTCCGACGATCGCGGCGTCTCGTGGAAGCTCAACGAGGCGCTGTGGTTTCATCCCTCGCGCAAGAACTGGTTCGGCGGTGGCGCTGACGATCCCGGCATTCACTCGATCGCGGTGCATCCGCGCGAGCCGAAGACCGTGGTCGCCGCCGTCAGTTGCGGCGGGATCTGGCGTTCGCGCGACGGTGGCGCGAGCTGGGAGAACATGGCGAAGGGCATGCGCGCCGCGTACATGCCACCCGAGCGCGCGCTCGATCCCGATATTCAGGATCCGCACTATCTCGTGCAATGCGCGATGCACCCGCACGTGTGGTGGTCGCAGCATCACAACGGGATCTTCCACTCGACCGACGACATGGCGACGTGGACCGAGATCACAGAAGCCGGCCCGTCGACGTTCGGGTTCACCGTTGTCGTCGATCCGTTCGACGCGAATACGGCATGGTTCATCCCGGCCGAGAGCGACCAGAAGCGAACGCCGATCGGCGGCAAGCTCGTCGTCACCCGGACCCGAGATGGCGGCAGGTCGTTCGACGTCTTGTCGCGCGGGCTGCCGGACTCCTTCGCCTATGACCTGGTATTTCGCCACGGGTTTTCGATGTCGGCCGAGGGCACGCTCGCCTTCGGTTCGACCACCGGGAACGTGTTCGCGAGCCGCGACCGAGGCGATACATGGACGACCGTCTCTCACCATCTCCCACCTGTGCACGCGGTGACGTTCGCTTCGGTCTGAGACGCGAGTCAGCGATACTAATCGCATGGGCCGTCTCGTCCTCGCGATCTTGATCTTCGGCGCGTGCGCCTCGCACATCGACAAAGGAACCACCGACGGCGGCAGCGGTGCCACCTGCACCGGCACCGAAACGAAGTGCGAGGGCGGGTCGTTCTTGAAGTGCGTCGGCGGCATGTTTCAGAGTCAGACCTGCTCGGACGCGTGCACACCAGCGCTCGGGTGCGTGCAATGCGATCCCGCCGCCGGCCCCGCATGTAACGGCATGGACGTCGTCGCGTGCAACGCGGACGGCACGTTCGGCGCGGTCTCGATGACCTGTGGCGCGGGCACGATGTGCGGCCCCGGTGGAACGTGCGCGAACGCGTGCACGGCGGACGGCGTCGATCTCGTCTATGTCGTCGACGAGCAGAACCACTTCATGAGCTTCGATCCGCGCAAGCTGCCGGCGGATCCGCTGACGATCATCGGCACGCTGAATTGCCCGAACAACGGCACGTCGATCCAGCAACCGCCGGGCGGCGCCGCGATGCCGTTCTCGATGTCGGTCGATCGCGATGGCGTTGCCTGGGTGCTCTACACGACCGGCGAGCTGTTCAACGTCTCGCTCACGACCGCGGCCTGCACGAAGGCGAACAACACGATCAGCGCGAGTAACATGCACTTGTTCGGCATGGGCTTCTCGACCGACATGCCGGGCGTCGACACCGAGAAGCTGTACCTGGCCGGCGGCCAGTTCGATGCATCGGCGAGCCCGCGTCAGCTCGCGTACGACGACACGCACGGCGGCAACCTGACGCCCGTCGTCGTCCACACGATCGGCGCGGCGGCCGACTACTCGCCCGAGCTCACCGGCACCAACGAAGCCAAGCTCTACGGCTTCTTCCCGCGGATCAACTCGCCGGCGTACGTCCAGGAGATCAACAAGACCGACGGCTCGCCGGTCGGCACGACGTGGAACCTCGGCACCACCGGCCTTGGCGCGAACATCCGCGACTGGGCATTCGCGCAGTGGGGCGGCACGTTCTACGTGTTCGTCACGACCGAGGACATCCCGGGTAGCCCGAACTCGACGATCCGCGCGATCAACCGCGCGACCAGCACGTACACCATCGTGAAGCAGAACCTGCCGTACAACATCGACGGCGCGGGCGTCTCGACGTGTGCACCTGTCGTGATCCAGTAACGGCCCGAGCTCGGCCCTGGGCTCAGACCAGATCTGCCGGCACCACTTACAAGGTGACGGTGTACTGTCCTCGGGTGCCATTCACAGCAGTTGTCACGGGCGCCGGACGCGGGCTCGGGCGGAGCATCGCCGAGCGCCTCGCGAAGCGTGGACTCCACGTGCTCGTCACCGATATCGATGAAGCCTCCGCGCAAGCGACCGCCGCGGGGCTTCCGGGCGCGTGGGCGTTGAAGCAGGACGTCCGTGATCCCGAATCGCATCGAGCGATCGCGCGCGCAGCCGAATCACGCGGACCACTGACCGTCTGGATCAACAACGCCGGCGTGCTGATGGTCGGTGAAACCTGGGAGATGAAGGATGCCGACGTTCGGCGGACGGTCGAGGTGAATCTGCTCGGGGTGATCTGGGGATGTCACGCGGCGCTCGGCGTGATGAAAGAAGGCTCGATCATCAACATCGCTTCGCTGTCGGCGATCGTCCCCGCGCCCGGTCTCGCGGTCTACGGCGCCACGAAGCACGCGGTCCTCGGCTATTCACTCTCGCTCGCGGGCGAGCTCAAGCGCGCGCGGCGCCCGATCGAGATCAGCGCGCTGTGTCCGGATGCAATCGCGGGCGAGATGACGAACGCCGTCGCACACGACGCGGCCGCGGGCATCCTGTTCTCGTCCGGCAGCCTGCTAACGGTCGATGCGGTCGCCGATGCGGCGGTCGAGCTCCTCGACAGCCCGAGGCTCGTGAAGACGATGCCCGCGTATCGCGCGGCACTGATCCATCTGCTGCGCCCGTTCCCCGCGATCGGCCTGCCGCTCCTCGAACAATTCGCGAAGCTCGGCCGCAAGCGCAACGCGCACTGACGTCAGGCGGGTTCGAGCTCGACCCGGAAGATCCGCGGACTCGGGCCGAGCTGGATCTGCAGCGTGTAGCGGCGACCGGCGCCGAAATCGAGGATCTTGTCGTCGGTCAGCTCCTTCAGCTCGTCGACGAGCGATTCGCGCAGCTCGCGGGGCAGACGCATCTCCTCGACGCGCGTCGTGCCAACTTCGAGGAACACGCGGAGCAGCTGATCCTGCTCGATCGTCTCGAACGCGTGCGCACCGCGTCGGGTCGCCGAGAGTACGAGGGCCATCAGCATCGGCTGGAGGTCCTGGTCAGCGATTGCATCACACCATCGTAAGCAGTCGCGACTGGGCACTCGGGGCTCTGTCGGGTACGGCTCGGCTATCGAGCCTCGCAGGAGATCCCAGCTCTTGCGAGCCGGCGGATGATGCGCTCTTCGACCGCGGTCTCCATGTAGTCGCGATAGCCGACGTCGCCGTCGCGCCAGAGCTGGGAGTACAGCGCGATCGCCTCCGTCGCGACCATTCCGAGGTGGTCGCGATCACCACGTGTCAGCCACGGGCCTGCCCAGGTGAGAAACCAGTGGCCGATCGATGCGTGCGGTCCTTCATCGTGGCGCAGGCGGGCGAGCACGGCGCGCGCGAGCGGATGCTTCGCACCGCGATGCGAGCGCGAGAGCGCGGGCAAGCTCAGGGCTTCGCCGACGCACGAGATCTTGATCGCGAGCTCGGCGGCGCGCAGCCGCGGCGGCAGATCGGAGCGGACGGGCGCGATCTTGGCGAGGTCGACGAGATAGGGCGTCGCGCCGCCGAGCGTCATCACGAGGCGCGACACGAGCGTGACGTGAACGAGCTCGTCGACCGCGAAGTCCGCCGCCGCCGCACACAGATCGATCGGCGCCTGACATTCGAGGAACGCGATGTTCATCGCGCTGAACGCGGCGGCGCTCGCGTACTCGGTGAACACACCGTTGGTCCATACCTGCCGCGACTCGATCAGATCCGGATCTGCCGGATCGATCTGCGTCGCGTCGAACGAACCCCACGGGAGATCATCGAAGTCGGGGCGCGCGTGACGCAGGCGCCGCTCCGTCGCACCGCCCATCCACGCGAGCTCGAGCTGCGCTTCCGCTACGGACACCTGTGCGTGCCACCCTTGGACATCGCGTTGCCGCACATGGGCTCCTCGCCGGCGGAGGCGAGCGGGCGCCCCATCGTCAGCTGCGCGTCACCGGATGCGCGCGGGGCCAGCAGCGGCTTGGTGTGCGGAGCGAGCAGCGCCTGGCGCGGCGGTATTGCGTCCGGCGGCGGGCCCGGCGGTCTTGTATGCGCCGCGAGCAAGGTCTGAGCTCGTGGCTGTGGAGCGAGCAGCGTGCGCTCGATCGCCGGCTGTGCCGTCTGTGTGCTTGCACGCATCTCGGGTCGAATGACGACCGCCGACTTCGGATCGTATGCAACTCCCGTCTGGCCGATGTTGCCGCACGCGGGCGCACCTTGCCGATCGCACAAAGGAGCCGAGGGCTTCGGCTGCGACGTCGCGCACGCGGTGACAAGTGACAAGACCCCAAACAATCGTTTCGACATACCTGACCTCCTCGTCCCAAGACGCGGTCGCGCCCGGACTGTTAACAGGCATTGCTACCCGGCGCCGAGATTGGGGATTCCGCGGAGCGGCAAGCCTTACGAACCGCTGACACGCGATACCGCGCGTGATCGTTGACGCGTGACGCGCGCGCGACACGACCTGTGGCGCCGTTGCCTCAGTAAAGCCTCTCGGCGACCCCGAAACACGCGCTTCGCGCTGGCACGATCTCTGCGAGACCAGGCCGCGTGCGAGGGAGCTTGGTCATCGCGGTGATCGCGGGCTGCGGGCCATCGCACGTGACGCCCGCCGCGCTGCCGACCTTTCCAGATCCCCCACCGAGCTACGATTCGCGAATCGTCACGCTCCGCACCGCACTCGGCCGCGCAGGGATCCGCCTGGACATGCGCGGCCTCGAGGTCCGGACGTCCTCGTGCGACGACCCGGGAAACGCGCGCACGGCGGACGTCTGTGCGGTGTGCGAGCTCGCCGCCGAATCCGATCATCTTGATGGAACCACGCTCGAGGCGATCACGCGGGCGTTCGATCGTTATCCGACGAGCGTGCTGTCCGCGGCCAACATCCAGCACGTCTCGTTGTGCAACCGCATCGAGTATCAACAGAACACGGATCAGGTGGGCGCCACCGCGAAGCTACATGGCATCGAGGAGGCGGCGAACCTCGACCGCCGGCCGGCCGGAACGGCGGATCCATCGGGGCATCGGTTGCTGATCAGCGTCGAGTACTTCACGGAAGGATATGATCCTACGAGCGCTTTCACCGTCGATGATGTCGTGCATCACGAGGTGTTTCACATGCTCGATGCCGAGCTGATGCGCGACACCTGGCCCGATGATCCCGAATGGCGGCTACAGAACCCGATCGGCTTTCAGTACGCCAAACCCGTTAAGGAAACGACCCGGCCGCACGGCTTCGTCAACGTCTACGCGACGACGAACGACATCGAGGATCGGGCGAGCGTGTTCGAGATCCTGATGTCGCATCCGGACAACCTGTGCAGCCTCGCGAGCAACGACGTCATCCTGCGTACGAAGATCCAGATCGTCTGGACGCGCGTCGCGGCCGTCGAAGGCGATGCCTTCCTGCGCAAGCAGGCGAGCTGTGTCGATTGGATCGCGGAGATCCAAGCGCCGCATGTGCTGCCCGCACCGGGCCCGCTCGAAGCCGAAGGATTCCTCGCAGCGCACAAGCTCACGACGGGACATGTTCCCGCCGCCGACACGCACTGGCTGCGCCCGCCGGATCCGCTCGCTCAGTGAAGCAGCTCGACCGCTTCGAGCTTGATCCGAAACACCTGGAAGCCATCGCCGAGCTCGATCTGCAGCCGGTGCGACGTCCCATCGGCGAGCTCGAGCACGAAGAAACCGGTGTGATCGTCCGGCTGCATCTCGGCGAGCTTCTTGAGCTCGTCGACCAGCCGCTCGCGAATCAGTTCGGGTGGGCGAATCTCTTCGATCGTTCTGTCTCCGATGTCGAAGAATACGATCAGCGGATCCTTATTCATCCGGATCGTGTGCGCGCCCTTCTTGATCGCGGAGAGCACGATCGCCATCAACAGCTTCTGAACAGGGCCGGTGAATTCCACGTCAGTTGAGGAGCGCTTCGTCGGCGCTCGCCGCTGGAGGTTCGGGTGGAGCAGTGGGCTTCGGCTCGCTGGGCTTCGCCGCGACCTCGGCGAGCCGCTTCGCGTTGCGCTCGATCATGAACTGCATGATGTACGGGAAGCCGACCTGGATGCCGTTGAGCTTCGGCGCGAGCGTCGCCTGCAAGCCGAACATGATCACGCTCGCGCGCTCGACGTAGAACCAGCCTTCGGGATACGCGATCGACTTCATGAGCTCGCGCAGCTCTTCGCGCTTCATCTCCGGGTTCGCGAGCTGTTGCGCGACGTGCGGCTCGATCTTGCCGAAGTCGGTGATGTTGAGGTTGAGGAGCTTCTCGAAATATTTGCGCGTGGTGCGCTCGAGGAGCTCGCGGTCGCCGCCGGGTGCGACGAAGCCCATCTCGTTGATGCCCTTGACCACGAGATCGTCCTTGCGGGTCATCAGGCCCGACAGGATGTCGAACATGCCGTCGGCGAGGTTGCCGCGCAGCTCGGTCGCAGAGCCGAGATCGAGCACGACGATCCGCGCCTGGCCGTTCGGCCCCTTCTGCACGAAGAAGTTTCCGGGGTGTGGATCGGCATGGAAGAACCGATCGATGAACACCTGCTTGTAGAACACTTTGACGAGCTTGGTCGCGACATCGTACGGGTCGAGCTCGAGCGTGCGCAGCGCGTCTTTCTTCGTGATCTTGACGCCGTCCATGAACGACATCGTCATCACGGTCTTGCTGCTCCACTCGGGATAGACCTTCGGGAACAGGACGTCCGGATCGCCCTCGAAGTTCTTGGTCATCCGCGTGATCATCCGAGCCTCGTTGAGCAGATCGGTCTCTCGTTCGAGCATGTCGGCGAGTTGCTCGTGCACGCGCTCGATCTGCTGCACCGGAACGAAGTTCTTGTAGACGCGCAGGGCCCAGCCGAGGACGCGGAGATCGACCTTGATGATCGTCGCGACCTTCGGATAGAGGATCTTGACGGCGAGACGATCACCCGCGGCGTTACGCGCCTCGTGCACCTGACCGAGCGACGCGGCCGCGATGGGCTCTTTCTCGAAGTGCGTGAAGACCTTCGTCGGGTCTTTGCCGAAGGAAGCGATGAACGTCGACGCGATAGCTTTGTACGAAGCCGGCGGGACGTCGTCCTGGAGTGCTTCGAGCTCCTCGACATATTCGCGCGGCAGGAACGTCCCCATGATCGATAGGATCTGGCCGAGCTTGATGTAGACGCCGCGCAACTGAACGAAGCCGCGATACATCCGGCGAGCGTTGCGCCGATTGATCGTCTTCCAGCGATCGCGCGTGCCGTACCGGGTGGGCCACAGCTTGGCCCACGACATCTGCCACAGGTAGCTGAGGAAGATGATCGCGAATACTCGCGTCGCTCGAACGAGTCTAAAGGCGGCCCACATCTAGATCCAGACGGTGCGACCGAAGACGAAACACCGAAGACACGATGGTAGCATGCGTGTGGTGGCTCCCTTGTTCGATCGCGCGGCGAACCATTTTCGCGAGCTTCAGACCGACATCTGCGGTGCGCTCGCCGCCATGGATGGCGCCAAGGATTTTGGCTCCGACCCGTGGCAACGCCCGGGCGGCGGAGGCGGAGTGGCACGCGTGCTCGAGGGGGGCGCGGTGTTCGAGAAGGCGGGAGTCAACTGGTCGAGCGTGGACGGCGAGCTGCCGGCCGAGCTTGCGGAGCACATGCCGGGCACCGGTCGGACGTTTCGGGCGGCCGGTGTGTCACTCGTGCTGCATCCGCGCTCGCCGATGGTGCCGACCGTACACGCGAACTTTCGGTGCCTCGAGAAGGGCGACACGGTGTGGTTCGGCGGTGGGGCAGACCTGACCCCGTACTACTTCTTCCGAGAAGACGAAGGTGCTCGCGTGGCCTTACGTCGAGGGTCTGCGGATCGACGAAGCGATGAATCCGCTCGCGCTCCTCGCGACCGGGCTCTACGGACAGGAGCTGCCGCCACAAGATGGCGCGCCCGTGCGGCTCGTGACGCCGTGGAAGTACGGCTTCAAGGGTAT
>JAQBQF010000195.1 GCA_028287115.1 Myxococcales bacterium | reverse complement strand
AACGTCTCTTGGACCGGTGCCACGACGACGCAGCATGATCCTCCGGATCCATTCCGGATACCCCTCGCGACAACTCCCTAAATTCCGGAATGCCGTCGAGGGCTTGCGCCTATCTGATCGGCATTGGGTTTAGTTCGGTTTAGTTCGCCGGCGCGACAGCCGCGTTGGCCACACCCACGCGCCATCGCCGCGCAAATACCATCGCCATTCCGAGTAGCGCGGTCACGATCATCCAATGTGAGTAGCGGTAGTCAGGTGATGGAGCGGCAATAAAGAAGGACAGCTCATACACGAGGCCGCTCGCGACCACAGCGAACACGTGGGGCGATCTCCACGCGCCGATCAAGAGGCAGCAAGCGACCACGAAATATACGAATGGAGCGAAGCAGTTCGCGATGAGCCGCGTGGAACTGACCCAATTCTCGATGGCGAACAGGGCACGCTGGATCGTCGATGGCGAAGCATCGTGATGAATTCGTTTTGCAAGGTCGGGATCACCGTCATACGTGAATGTCGTGATAACCGACATCGTCGGACGCACACCGAGCTGCAGGAGTTTCGCGAAGACGGTCCATCGATGGCGGAGGTATGCGGCGGGATGATCGGTGACGAGCTCGCGCCACGCGCGAGCCATCGCTTCGTCTTCTGCTTCCGTTGTCGGGAGTCCGAGAGGTGGATCGGCGGATGCGTACGCATTCCAGCCGTAAGGGTCGTAGTGCGTGACGAACGCAGCTTGGATGTCGTGATCGACACGAAGCGGAGTCCCGTCAAGGATCGACCTTAGCTCAGCGTCGGATAATGGAGGCGCCCATCGGACGGTCCCCACAACATCCGTCGTCGCAACGGATATCGTCCACGGATGCTCGGACCGTTCGGCGAGTGCGGCATTGACAGCGAAGCTAGCGACGGTGATGCCGATCCACGCAACGGCCGCACAACCAAGTCGACGGCTGCGCGAGAGTCCGGGCGCCCACAGCAGGGCGATCGGCGCGAGGGTGGCGGCTGCGGCGTTGTGCCGCATCGCGCTTGCGACGAAAAGCATTCCGAGACCGAGCCATCTCGTCCGGCGTCGTTCTGACATCAGCGCGCCGATGCCAAGGATCAGGTAGCCCGCCATCTGGGTGTCTTTCCAGACCACTCCCACGGTCGTCAGTACCGGCGGCAACAAACAGATGACGAGCGTGACCAACGCCGCGAATTTGCGCGCGAGCTCGTGGCATAGCACCGCAAAACACCCGGCGACAAATGCGGTCGTCTGAAGGAGCAACATCCCAAACGGCCCTCCAACGAACGTCTCGACGATCTTCCAGAGCACAGCACTCGCCGGCGGTTGCCAATCGCCGAGGTCCCATCGCCGCATCATGTCGAGTTGGTCCACCGTGTCGGCGGTCATCAGGCCGGGGTAGCCGTACAACACGATGATGAGTCCAGCGATAACCAAGATCGCTCGCGGCGTCACAGTCTCAAATCGCACGCCCCAACCTATATCGTTTGCGGCCGGTTAGACAGGCAACGTCACCACGGGCCTTGCGCCCGTGTGCGCTACTAATCATCGTGGCTCTGATCGGCGCTTCTAAGCTGATCTTCGGGCGCACCTTCGAGGAGCTCGCTCGCGGGTGGGACGACAGGTTAACGGCGGAACGTTTCCGTCGTGATCTGACGGTCGACACGTCACGGTCGTTTGCGTCGTGATCGGCTTGGCGCAGGCTTGGGGCGATCCGGATCGAGCCGATGCTTGTTGCGCCAGGATTCGCCGAGGATCTCGATGCGATGGCAGTGCTGGGCGAAGCGGTCGACGAGTGCAACGACGCAGGCCGCGCCCGGAGACGTGGTGCCCCACTGCTTGAACGCGAGACTGGTTATGATAATCGTCGAGCGCTGTTCGTGACGACGACTGATGATGCGACAGCGCCATCCTGCTAGTAGCAAATCGGCCGAGCACAAGGCCTGTCATTTCAGCATCGACCTTGGCATAGCGTTGGATCAGCTACCACCGCGAGCCCGACGAGCAATCGTTGCCAGCCGGTCATGTCGTCTGTCGATGGCAGCCTGATCTCGTGGCGCTCTAGCAGGCGGACGCCTCGGAGGCCAAGCCGCGAACGGGCCGAGAAGACGATGTCCGCGCCGAATCAGCGCGCACGAAGATGCGTACGTGCCGGAACATGGGTGACGCGCCGATGCGCAACGAGATTCCCTTTGGGAACCGCAACAATCACATCGAAGCGCATCACATGCACTGCCGAAGTAGGCAACGTGTCCGCGTGCCGCGGACGCGCGCGAGACGACCCCCTCGGCCGCGACGACCGAGACTGATCGAGTGTGAGACGGTTGATCCGATGCGTGACCGAGAGAAGCCGGTGCTGCTGAGCTCGCTTGGAGCTGAGCAGCGTCAAACCTGTGTGCAGGATCATTGAAGTCGCGTCGCGAGCTGCACCGACCAGCATCGCCGCCCCACCGAGAGCGCCGCCGAGCGGCCGAGCTGGACCTCGTTACGCGAGCCCTGCGGCCGCAAGTGCCTTGGCAAACCGCTCCGGCAGCGGTGCCGCAATCTCGATCGTCTCGCCGGCGAGCGGGAACTTGATCTTCGAGGCGTGCAGGAAGAAACCCTCGAAGCCGGCGAGCGGCCTGCCTTTGTAGAGCGTGTCGCCGGTGATCGGAGAGCCGCAGTGCGCGAGGTGCGCGCGGACCTGGTGCATGCGGCCGGTCTGCGCGCTGCAGCGGACGAGCGCGTGGGCCTCGGTCGCTTTGTCGACCTCGAAGATCGTGTGAGCGGCGAGGCCGTTCGTGTTGTCGACGGCGACGTGGTTGCCGCGTTGCTCGAGGGGTGCATCGCACTCACGCGAGACGGGGCGCCCATCGGTGATCGCGAGGTATTCCTTCTCGACGAGGCCTTTGCCGAACGCTTCGCGTAGCGCGCGATATGCGGCTTCCGTGCGGGCGGCGACGAGGACGCCTGAGGTGCCGATGTCGAGACGATGGACGAGGCCACCGTCGCGTGAATCGTCGCCGAGCTGGGCGCATTCGGGCCAGCGTGCGACGACGCCGTTCGCGATCGTGCCGAGCTCGCCGGCACGCAACGGCTGCGAGGGAATGCCGGCGGGTTTCGCGATCGCGATGAAGTCGGCGCGCTCGATCAGCACGTCGAGCACGATGGCGGGATCGGGCAACGCGCGCATGGCCTCGCCGCTGACCGGCACGCGCGACAGCACGATGATGTCGCCGGCCGCGACGCGATCGCCCTTCTTGGCCAGCTTGCCTTTGACGCGAACGACGCCTTCGTCGAACAGCTCCGCGAGTTGCTTGCGGCCCGCGTCGGGGAAATGCCGCGCCAGCGCTTTGTCGACGCGACCTTCGTCGCCTGGCTCGACGGTGACTTGAACCGGTTCGCTCATACTGCCTCGAGGAGAATCGCGGGGACCATCGTGTTTGGTTGCACTTCTTTCGCATCGGCCGCGAGCTCGACGAGTGCATTGCATCCGATCAGAGAGGTGAGCATCGCCGATCCTTGCTTCGGATGCGCGTGCGCGACGAGGTGCTCGCCGTTGCGTTGCACGCGCGCGCGGACGTAGTGCGTGCGGCCGGGCTGCTTGCGGTAGCCGCGGAGCAGCAACACCGGGACGCGCGGTCGCTGCGTGACCTTGGCGCCTTGCATCGCGAGCAGCGCGGGACGTACGAACAGCTCGAACGCGACGAATGACGAGATCGGATTCCCGGGCAGGCCGAACACCGGGACCTTCCCGTTCATGCCGAACGAGAATGGCTTGCCGGGCTTCATCGCGACCTTCCACAGCTCGAGCTCGACGCCGGCGGACTTGAGCGCCGCGCGCACGTGATCGCGATCGCCGACCGAGACGCCGCCGGTGGTGATCACGACGTCGTTGTCCATCGCGCTCGCGATCAGCGCGGCCATCGTGATCGGATCGTCCTTGACGATTCCGACGTTGCTCGCGATCCCGCCGGCATCGTGGATCATCGCGGCGAGCGTGTGCGCGGAGGAGTCGACGAGCTGACCGGGGCCCGGCTCCATCGAGATATCGACGAGCTCGTCGCCGGTCGCGACGATCGCGACGCGCGGTGCGCGCACGACGTTGACGTCCATCAGGCCGAGCGCCGCGAGCAAGCCGAGCTCGCCGGGACCAAGACGCGTGCCGGCAGTGACCGCGAGCTCGCCGGCCGAGATGTCTTCACCGGCGCGCCGGATGTTCTCGCCGACCGGCGAGGCCGGCAGCTTGACGTTGTGACCTTCGACTTTGGCGTCTTCTTGGATCACGACGGTGTCGACGCCTGCCGGGAGCGGGGCGCCGGTCATGATCCGGATCGCGACCTTCTCGGGAACCGGATCGCGAAGTACTTGGCCGGCGCCGATCTTCGCGACGACCGGCAGCGTGCCGGGCAAGTCTTTCGAGCGCGCCGCGTAGCCGTCCATCGCGGAGTTGTCGAAGCCCGGGATCTGGCGCGCCGCGATCAGATCAGCCGCGAGCACGCGGCCACGCGCCTCGCGCAACGGGATGCGCTCGACGGCGAGACGCTCGATCCGCTGGGATACCGCACGTGCGGCTTCCTCGACTGACTGCATGCGATCTTAAGTACCTCAGATCGCGGACCGGTGCGAAGGTTCGTCGACGATGTCCCGGCGAACATGGATCGGAGTGGCCGTGGTCGCAGCGTGCGGCCGCGATGTCCCACGGCCCGACGCGTTCGTGTTCTGCACGGACCAGCATCCACTTGCCCCGACGTTCACGAACGTGCAGGCACTGTTCGGCGCCTGCACGTCCTGTCACACCGCCAACGCCAATCTGCTGCTCGGTCCGGGCGTGAGCTACGGGAACCTCGTCGGCAAGATGGCACCGAATTACACCGATCCTCCGACCGACGAGTCGTGCGGCGGGATCTTGGTGCAACCGGGCGCGCCGGAGGCGAGCTATCTGTATCTGAAAGTTTCGCTCGATGCGCCGTGCGCGGGATCTCGGATGCCGGTGACCGACATCGGGATTCCATCGCCGCTGATCCCGTGCGAGCAGGCGCTGATCCACGACTGGATCGCGGCCGGTGCTCCGAACGACTAGATCTCGATGTGAAGCCGCACCGAACCGACGACGACGGGTCCGCGATCGGTGTTGTAGCCCGGATGCGCGATCACCTGAACGTCGAGCGCCGGGAACACCCCGCGATACGCGCGCGCCGTGTAGTACGTCTCGAGGATGTCCTCGCGGCCGTAGTGCAGCCGCCCGTCACCGAGCAGGAAGCCCTTGCCTCCGAGCTCGAGGTATTGCTTGTGCGGTTGCGACAGGCCGTTCGTCACCGCCGCTACGCCGAGCTTGTCGGCGCCGCCGCGCACGTAGAGATCGAAACCGGCGAGCACGGTGTTGTCGACCTCGGTGTACGCGAAGGATTCGTATTGGCCTTCGTTCCAGCCGACGCGCGCGAACGCGTGCAGCGTGTCGGTGATTTCTTGCTCCACATTCGCGCCGAAGCCGTACTTGACGCGTCCGGCAAGGCGCGTCGCGGTGATGTCGGGAACCGTGACGAGTCCTTGACGCACCTCCGCGATCGCGTCGTTGTAGCGCCCCATCTTCGCGTGATTCCAGAACGCGAGCAGCCGCACGATGCCCGGGTGCCCGGCGATACACTCTCTCAGATCGACCTCGTGGTTCTCGCCGCGTGCATGTGCGAGATCGGTGTCGTAGTCGATCCCGTTCGCGACCGTCGGCATGAGCAGCATGCCGTAGCGCACGGCCCATCGCGGTTCTACGTACTCGATCACGCCGCCGTACGTGTAGCCGCGCGTGTCGGCGGCGTAGTCGTAGGCGCCGTTGTTGTCGACGGTCCAGTTCATGAACTGACGATGACTGTCGCTGCCACTCGAGTTGAGATCGAAGAGGTCGACCGTCGAGAGCTTGCCGGCGCGAATCTCGATGCGGCGCACCGGCAGCCGGCGAAGGACGTCGAACGGAATCCGTTCGACGAGCACCGTCTCTGCGGACAACGGAATGATCTGATCCACCAAGACACGCCCGACGTAGGGCTTTGGTCCGAGCGTCGGATTGCGTACGACGTCGAGGTTCGTGAAGCCGCCGAGGCCGAGCGCGGAGGACAGGCCGTCGCCGCCGGCAGACTCGCCGGCGACCATCAACGCCGTCGTCGGCGTGATCTCCAGTGCGGCATACACGGTCGCGACGAACGACACCGCCAGATGGTTGCTCGACTGAAGGCTGTTCTCGCCGCTGTACGGTGAATGGAAACCCGGCTGCGCCTGCGCGATGACATTGAGCTGCCCGGAGAGCCACCACCGCTCGGCCGGATGACGAACCAGATACAGATCGTCGTCGATCGCGTCGCCGTTGCGATCCTCTGCGAAGGCGGACGCGGTGGTTGCGACGAGCACCGCTACAACAGAGACAGCCCGCACCTGGTGCTACTGTACCCGGCGATGAAGCGCAGGTTGATCTTCCTGGCAATTTTCGCAGGCTGCTGTCCACCCGAGGCGGCGAAGCAAACGGCGACGGTGCCCCCACCGAAGACCGAGACAAAAGACCTCGCCGTCGCCGGTGAGAGTCATCTCCACAACCTTCGTCAGATCACGTTCGGCGGCGACAACGCCGAGGCGTACTGGGCGTTCGGTGGCGACCGTCTGATCATGCAGACGAACCACACTCCTTATAAGTGCGATCAGATCGAAGAGCTGCCGCTGACCGGCGGCCCGGGCAAGCTGGTCTCGACCGGCAAGGGCCGCACGACGTGCTCGTACTTCTTGAAAGGCGACAAGGAGATCATCTACGCCTCGACGCACGACGCCTCGCCCGAATGCCCGAAGCCGCCCGATATGTCGAAGGGCTACAACTGGGGACTGTTCGATTACGACATCTATCGTGCGAACGCGGATGGCACGAACCTGCGGCGACTGACGAACACGCCTGGCTACGATGCCGAGGCGACGGTCTGCCCGGTCGACGGCTCGATCATCTTCACGTCGATGCGCGACGGCGATCTCGATCTCTACCGGATGGACGCCGATGGTAACCACGTCCAGCGGCTGACGAACACGCCGGGCTACGACGGCGGCGCCTTCTTCTCCGCCGATTGCTCGAAGATCGTGTGGCGCGCGTCGCGACCGCAGGGCAAGGACCTCGACGCGTACAACGAGCTGCTCCAGCAGAAGCTCGTCCGCCCGACGAAGATGGACCTGTGGGTCGCGAATGCCGACGGCACGGAGGCGCACCAGGTCACGTATTTGCCGGGCGCATCGTTCGGTCCGTACTTCTTCCCGAGCGGGAAGCGGATCATCTTCGCGTCGAACTATCTCGCACCGAAAGGGCCCGAGTTCGATCTGTTCGCGATCGATATCGACGGCACGCACCTCGAGCGGATCACGTACGCCGGCGGCTTCGACGGCTTCCCGATGTTCTCGCCCGACGGTAAGACGCTGTCGTTCTCGTCCAATCGCCGCGACACCGCGAAGACCGACAAGGGTGAGGTCTATCGGGCGACCGGAGGCTCGGCGGGAGAGCACGATACCAATGTCTTCCTCGCCGACTGGGTGGACGTCGCGTCCCCGAGCGGCAGCGGTCCTGTCACGCAGTCGCCGCTTCAACCGGAGACGAGCACCGCGGATCACTACGCGGAGACCGTGCGGTTTCTCGCTGCCGACGAGCAAGAAGGTCGCGGCATCGGCACGCAGGGCCTCACGCGGTCGGCGGCGTATGTCGAAGGAATTCTGAAGGCCGTAGGCGCGGAGGTCACGCGCCAGACGTTCGACGTGACGACGTCGGTCGAGCGCGGTGTGAAGACGGCCGTCACCATCGACGGCAAAGCCCTCGCCGCCGATGACTACGTACCGGCAGCATTCTCATCGACGACGAAGGCCGAAGCGTCGATCGTGGACGTCGGCTGGGGCATCGTCGATGAAGCGACAAGGCTCGACGACTACAAGGGCAAGCAGGTCAAGGGCAAGATCGCGCTCGTTCATCGGTTTGCCCCGGCGAAGGCCGACGCCGCGACGGCGATCGATTCCACGACCGCAGCGCGGCTCGGCGACCTGCGGAAGAAGGCGTTCGTCGCGCGCACCAAAGGTGCAGCCGGCTTGATCGTCGTCGATGACGGTGACCTCGCGCAGGAAGAAGCGCCGCTACCAACACTGTCGATCGATGGCATCGCGGATCTCGTCGGCGGCGGCGCTGATGCCGGCATTCCGGTCGTCATGATCAAGCGCAGCGCGGCGACCGGACTCGTGAAAGGCTCGCACAAGGCATCACTCGCGATCGCACTCGAGCCGAAGCGCACGCCGACCGACAACGTGATCGGCGTGATTCACGCCGGCGCCGCGAACAAGCAACCCGGCGTGCTCGTGATCGGCGCGCACCTCGATCACCTCGGGATGGGCGGCGGCGGCAGCGCGCTCGATCCGAAAGTCCACGCGGTGCACAACGGCGCCGATGACAACGCCTCCGGCGTCGCCGCGCTGCTCGAGGTCGCGCGGATCCTCGGCCCGCGCAAGGCCGAGCTCCAGCGCGATGTCTACCTCGTCGCGTTCTCGGGCGAAGAAGAAGGCGACCTCGGCTCGGCGTACTTCGTGAAGAACCCGCCGGTCCAGCAGCCGATCGTCGCGATGCTCAACATGGACATGGTCGGCCGGATGCGCGGCAATCACTTGAGCGTCAACGGCGGCGAGTCTGCCAAGGAGTGGCGCGAGCTCGTCGAGCCGGCCTGCGCGGCCGCGCGCGTGTCGTGCACGATCGGCGGCTCCGGCTACGGGCCTTCGGATCACATGGCGTTCTACGTCGCGAATATCCCGGTGCTGTTCTTCTTCACCGGCAATCACCTCGATTATCACACCGCGACCGACGACGCCGAGAAGATCAACTCCGCCGGCGGCGCTCGCGTCGCGATGATCGTCGCGGATGTCGCGCTCGCGACTGCGAACCGCGGCGCCGCGCTCAGCTATGTCAAGGCGCCACCCGAGATGTCCGGCGGTGATGTTCGTCGCCAAGGCGCGTCACTCGGGACCGTGCCTTCGTACAGCGAAGATCCCAATCAACCGCCGGGCGTGCAGCTCTCCGATGTCGTGCCGGAAGGCGCCGCGGCGAAGGCGGGCCTCAAAGGCGGTGATCGGATCATCGCGGTCGGAACGGTCGAGATCCGAAATATCAACGACCTGATGTTCGTGTTGCAGGCGGCAAAGCCGGGCACCGATGTGAAGGTGACGTTCGTGCGCGACGGCAAACAGCAAACCGTCAACGCGACTTACGGCGCGCCGCGCGGCAAGCGCTAGCATCCGGTCGAACCAATCGGTTCACGCGAAGCTCACGCCAGGAACTGGGTAGCTCACGCAGCGGTCATGTCGCGATCACCTGGGGTCCGGGCACAACCGGATCATGCAAACGACAACCAAGACATTACTGACCTCCCTGATCGCCATCACGGCCGCATGCGGCGGCGACGAGCACCCGGCCACCCCGGATGCCGCGCCCGTCGTTCACGACGCGCCGCCCCCGCTTCCCGATGCGCCGCCGATGGCGATGCCGTGCGGCACGCTCGTGCCCTCGGCGATCGCCGCCGATCCGGCATGGGTCGGCACGAACCGCGCCGATCTCACCGCGTGGTTTGACTCCGCCGGCTGCATGAGCCCCGGGTACGACCCGAACCACAAACCGGTGGCGCTGTTCGACTGGGACAACACGCTGAGCAAGAACGACTTCGGCGACGCGATCACTTTCTACATGATCACGCACGGCAAGGTCATCCAGCCAACCAATCACGATTGGCATACGACGAGCGCATACATGACCGATGCCGCCGCGACGGCCTTGAGCACCGCATGCGGAACGACGATCGCGGATGGTCTGTCGCTGCACACCGATACGAACACCGCATGCGCCAACGAAATCCTGAACGTGTACACGAGCAGCGGGACGTGGGCGACGGCGGCGGCGTTTGCGGGTTGGAACTGGCGGTGGATCGAGCCGACATACGCGTGGACCGCGCAACTGATGGCCGGCTACACGCATGCCGAGCTGCAGACGTTCATGCTCGACGCCGTCTCGACGCAACTAACGGCCGCGGTGGGCACGACGCAGACCGTCGGCACGACCACAGGACTCAATGCCTGGTTGCGGATCTACGATCAGCAAAAGGAGCTCGTGAAGGCCTTGCAGACTCGCGGCTATGACGTCTGGGTCATCACGGCATCGCCTCAGGACGCGATCGCGGCGGTCGCGCCGATGGCGGGCATCGCGGCCGATCACGTCGTCGGGATTCGCTCGATGACCGACGCGAACGGCAAGCTGACCTACCGGTTCGAAGGCTGCGGCCCGCTCGCCGACGGTCAGGGCGCGATGATCTCGTACATCCAGGGCAAACGCTGCTTCGTCAACAAGTACATCTTCGGGGATACGGGCCCGCGTGCGCTCGACCGCCGCGCCGACGGCAAGCGCCAGGTGTTTGCGGCCGGCGACTCCGATACCGACATCGAGTTCCTGCGCGATGCGAAGTACAAGTTCGTGCTCAATCGCAACAAGAAGGAGCTGATGTGCAGCGCTTACTACGACGATAACGACAGCTGGCGCATCAACCCGATGTTCATCGGACCGAAGGCGGTCGCCTCGCCGTATTCCTGCCCGACGACGGCATGCCGCGACGAGAATGGCGCGACCCTGGCGTGTCGCGACCTCGGCGGCAACATCATCCCGATCGAGAACGACACGGTCCACGTCCCGTAGTCGCCAAGCTCGGTTCCGCTCCTCGAGCCCGAGATCGCAAGATCCTCGGGCTCGCGGTGCGTTCAGTCGTCGAGCGTGCGCGCGAGATCCTTCGCGATCTTCTTCGCGGTGTCGACCGCATGCTCGGCGTCGCGCAGCTGCTTCTTCAGCGCGGCGACCTGTCGCTCGCGAGACGCGACCTCACCCTCGGCGGTGCGGAGCGCGGCCTCGATGCGATGGCGCTCGGCGGCTTTCTGCACGCGTACTTGTTCTTCGCGCTTCTTCTCGGCGAGCTCTTGGGCGCGTTTCGCGGCTTGTTCGTGCTCGCGCTGCTTGGCCTTTGCAGCGGCGGCCTCGCGCGCGGCCTTCAGCTCGTCATGTGCGCCGTATGTCTCGCTCGACTTCTTCGCGTGACCGTCATGCGCTCCATGCGTCTCGCTCGACTTCCTCGTGTGCTTTGCAGGCGGTTCATGCTTCTCGGGCACCGGCTTCGGCTTTCCGGACGAGATCCCGATCGCTTCGAAGCCCGGCGGATCGCGATCCTCGGCGAGCGTGCCCGGCAGATCTGGCTCGAAGCCGCCGTTGGCCGCGAGGGCCGAGAGCGTCTGGGTCACACGGCGCAGCGTCGATTCGGTTGCGGCATGACCGGCATCGCCGAGCATCGCGGCCGCGCGTTCGCGGAGCGCCGCCATCGCCTCGCGATGTTTGCCGGTCGCACCGAGATCGCCGCCGCGCAGCTTGTCCGCGGTCTTCATCAGCGCCTCGAAGGCATCGCGTGCGTGCCAGTAGAGCTGGTTGACGACCCATGCAGAGATCGGCGGACGTGGCAGCTTCGCGAGCTTCGCCGCGCCTTCGCGATCGCCGGCGGCCTTCAGCTCGCCGGCGAGACGCTTGCGCTCTGGGACGAAGCTGGGGTGCGGTGTCTGATACAGCTCGGCAACCGCATCCGCGTACCTCACGAACCTAGTCTACGCGAGAGCGTCTCGGATAGCGGCGGAGAACGCGGGCAGGTCGTCCGGCTTGCGCGAGGTGATGATGCGTCCATCGGTGACGACCTCTTCGTCGAGCCACGTCGCGCCTGCATTTTCGAGATCGGTCTTCACCGATGGCCACGACGTGAGCCGCCGGCCCTTGACGACGTCGGCCTCGATGAGCAGCTGCGGACCGTGGCACACCGCGGCGACGAGCTTCTGACTGCGCACCGCATCCCGGACGAAGGCGACGACGCCCGGATCCGTCCGCAGATGATCCGGCCCGTAGCCACCGGGAATCACGACGGCATCGTAGTCGGCCGGATTGCGATCCGACGCCGCCGCTTCGATCCTGACCTCCTCCTTGCCCTTCTTACCCTTCACGACGACGCCGGCCTTGGCGCCGAGGATCTCGATCTTGTGACCCGCTTCGCGCAACGCATCGTACGGCTTGCGGAACTCGGAGTCTTCGAAGTCTTCACCAACGACAAATGCGATTCGAGCCATGACAGCCTCCTTCGTCGCCGTCGAGCGTGTGCGCACGGTGCCCGGCGACGTAAGGCACGAACGCCCCGGCGATCACGCGTGCCGGTGACGCATGTGCTGGACGAACGCGAACAACGCGCCGAGCGCCATCATCGACGTCAGGATCCGACGGAACCAAGGACGCGGCTTTTCCAGGCGCTCCACGTCGACGGATGCGGTGTGCACCGACGGCGCAGCATGCGACGATCCCCATGCCGGTGGATCGCTCGCTGGAAAAGACTCGAGACTCGCCTCGTCGACGGCATCCCAGTCCGGGCCTTGTCGCCTCGTCGTCGCGCCTTGGAGATCCTCGGCGGGCGAGGCAGCAACCTCGGGTGCTTCGATCTCCTCCCACTCGATCACCAATGAGAGGTAATCGGGCCCTTGAAGGCTGGGTGGTTCCGGCCGCTCTTGATTCCTCTGCTTGTCCATACCCGTGGCTCCAGCAACGGACATGCCGGATCGTGCAACGTGTTGACTCCGCCGGAGAACCACGCATGCTCTCGGGGAATGTCCGATGCAGGGGAGGAACCGCCGAGCGCGCCGCAACGCAAGATCCGGCTGATCGCGATCGGTTGCGCGATCGCCGCGTTGGTGATCGCGGTGGTCGCCGCGATCGTCGTGGTGAACCGGAGCGGAAGCGCGACGGTGACGCAAGCGATCGAGGATCACCGGGTGGCGGCGAGCGACGTCGCCCGGATCTCCAAGCTCACCGCGGACCTGGTCACGGAAGGCGGCATTACCGGAGCACGCATCAGAGATCCGTCGCTCGCACGAGCACTCTCGCTCGGTCCGTCCGATCTGATCACCGCGATCTCCGGCATGCAGCTTCGAGCCGAGAGCGACCTCCACGACATCGTGTTTCAGTTGACGTTTGTTCGCGCGACGACGCTCTACGTCGAGCTCGAGCGCGATCATCAAGCGGTTCTCGTGCGCTGGAAGATCGACGGTGATCTGCGCATGGCACGTCCGAGCCGGTTGTCGGTGACGCCGCCGTACGTGTCACCGTACGCACCGCAGTCGGTCGATGATCCCGATCTCGATACGATCAAGAAGATCGACGACACGCACTACGAAATTCCACGGAGCACGTTCGATTCGATGTTCGCGGGCTCGATGAAGCTGATGAGCAGTGCGCGCGTCGTCCCGACGACCGGTAAAGGCTTCAGTCTGTACTCGATTCGGCCCGGGTCGTTGCTGTCGAAGCTCGGAATCCAGAACGGCGACACGCTGCGAGGCATCAATGGTGACGACGTGAGCACTCCGGACAAGGCGCTCGAGCTCTACACGAAGGCTAGATCGATGAATGAATTCACGATCGAGCTCGAGCGTCGCGGCCAACCGGTGTTCCTGCACGTCACGATCACGAAGTAATGACCGGGATCGGCATGCGCGTGTCAGAGCGGCCTGGTACTGAACATATGTATCCATGGCAGACGAGCGCGAGAGTCTCAAGCGGTTCCTCGCGAATGCGCGCGGCACCGCGGCGACTTCCCGGGTGCTCGATCGCATCGAAGCCTCCCTCGACGAGCTGCGTGCGCGGCGAGGTGCCGAGCACGTGTCCGCGCCGTGGGGACTCGCGGCGATGCGCGGGCGGCTCGTCGAGCTGTCGGCGCGCGGCGCTTCTGCAACGCTGACCGCTGCGATCGAGCTCGTCGTCGAAGCGCAAACCCAGAGCGAGCCGGTCGCGTGGCTGACGCTCGCCGATGGGACGTTCTATCCGCCGGACGTCGCCGAGAGTGGCGTTGATCTCGCGGCGCTCGTGGTGGTCCGTGCGCCCGATGCAACGACGGACCAAGCCTGTAGACCCTTCCGTCCAGTGGCTGACCATTGCCGAGCTAGCGGACG
>JAQBQF010000190.1 GCA_028287115.1 Myxococcales bacterium | reverse complement strand
ACGACGACGCTGTGGAACATCACCGTGCTCGATGGCACGACCTCGTTCTCGTTGCCGGCGCTGTCTCCCGATCCGATCGGCAGCGGCTCGATCACGTTCGCCGTCACCGCCGCAGACGTGCCGAGCTTCGATGCGACGAAGTTCGACGTGCCGACGATCAAGCAGACGCTCGCGCGTGCCGCCGGCGCGCAAGCCGTGATCACGCACTGAGCCGTGGGACGGTTCCCATCCGACCGAAAGTGGAGATCGCCCCTACATGCCGTACGAGGATGGTCGATGTAGAGAACATGACGACGAAGACCCCCGTGCGCTGTGACAAGCAGATCGACGATTCGCAGCGTGCCGAGGCGCGGGATGAGCGGCGTGACGACAAGGTCGAGGAGGACACACGAATCGTTTTCGGATCGTGGGATGGTCCGCTCATTCCGCGCTGATCGGAATGCGCTGCACGGTCGTCTCGAACAGCTTGTCCCCGATCGTCAGATACAGCGTGCCGCCGGCGATCGAGAGATCCCATTTGTTCACGCGATCGAGCGTCGCCGCGATCTGATCGAGGAGCTCGGGTATGAGCGCGTTGATCTCGAGCTCGTCCTGGCGGTGGACGCCACGCTCGACGATTGCCGCGACCAGCTTGTCCGGATCTTTCCACGTGTAGATCGCGACGCGCGGTGCAGCCTTGCTCGCCTTGTGTAGGCGATCGGGCGTTGGTGCGCCGACCTCGATCCACGCCATCAGCTCGCCGCGCAGGTTGCGCTGGACGAGCGCGGGCTCGCTGTCATCGGAAACGCCGCCCTTGCTGAACTCGAGGCCCTCGCCGTGCTCGAGCACGCGCGCGATCACGCGAGCGACGAGGTAGCGCTCGCTCTCGGACGGATGTTGCGCGACGCGCAGATCGAGGTGCTCGTAGACCGAACGATCGGAGTCGGCGAGCTCGATCTCGAACCTTCGCATGACCGCGGGAAGTGCCATCTCTCTACTCCAGCCGCAGTTGTAACCCGTGCGATAGTCCGCCGATGCGCTTCTCGGCACTGTTCGTCGCGTTCGTGGTCGCGTGCGGCGGCACGGATGCGGGTGGGCTCGACATTCAGATCGACAGCGGCGTCGTGCACGGCAAGCAGGTCGGTGCCGTCCGCAAGTTCTTCGGTATCCCGTACGCGGCACCTCCCGTCGGCGTCAATCGGTGGAAGTCACCGCAACCGGTAGCGCCGTGGAGCACGCCGCTCGACACCCTCTCGACGGCGAACGTCTGCCCGCAGGTCAATCCATTCGGCGCGGGCGGCGGCGACGAAGATTGCCTCTACCTCAACGTGTTCACGCCCGCGACGGTGAGCGACGCGCCCGTGATGTTCTGGCTCCACGGCGGTGCGTTCGCGTTCGGCAGCGGTTCCGAGGTCTATTACGACGGCGCCAAGCTCGCCGACAAATTCGGCGTCGTGGTCGTCACGATCAACTACCGGCTCGGCGCGTTCGGCTCGTTCAGTCACCCCGATCTTCCCGCCGACGCATCCGGAAATTTCGGCATCGAGGATCAGCTCGCCGCGCTGCAGTGGGTACAACGCAACATCGCGGCGTTCGGGGGCGATCCTGCAAAGGTCACGCTGTTCGGCGAGTCTGCCGGCGGGTTCAGCGCGTGCCTCCACTACCTGTCGCCGAACACGCACGGCCTGTTCCGCTACGTGATCTCCGAGAGTGGCCTGTGCACCGCCGGATACGAGCGCACCAAAGCGCAAGCGATCGCGGATTCGATGACGATCGCTGCGAAGCTCGGCTGTACGACGAACGTCGAGAGCTGCTTGCGATCGAAGACCACCGACGAGCTGACCGCTGCCGTCACGCCGCTGCCCGTCGCGATGCAGCCGCCGGGCGGCCCACTGTACCTCCCGAGCGTGATCTCACCGTCGCCGTTCATCGACGGCGTCGTGCTCGCGTCCGACATGCGCAGCGCCTTCGCCACGGGAGGCTTCGAGCATCGGCCGCTGATCCTCGGCACCAACCACGATGAAGGCACGCTGTTCCACTCCGTGATCCTCGCGAACCCCGTCACGGACGACACCCAATATCGCGCCGCGCTCGGGAGACACTTCGGCACGGCGAACGTCGATGCGATCGTCGCGCACTATCCAGTGAGCTCGTTCGCCTCCGCCAACGCAGCGCTCGCCGCGGTCACCGGAGATGCGCAGTTCGTGTGCCCGGCTCGCCGCGCCGCGCGCGGCGCAGTCGCCGCCGGCTCACCGGTCTATCGCTACACCTTCGATCGCGGCTTCGAGAACCCGCTGATCACCGACGGTGGAGTCGTCCACAGTGGCGAGATTCCGTTCGTCTTCGGCAACGACAACTTCTTGCTCGGCCAGATGGGCCCCACCGGACTTCCGGTCTCCGAAGCCGTGCAGGGCTACTGGACGCGGTTTGCCGAGACCGGCGATCCGAACGGTGCCGGTGCGGTGACGTGGCCGCGCGCCGATGGCGACCAGCATCTCGTCATCGACTTGACGACAGCCCCCGGCAGCGGGCTCAAGACCGCGCTGTGCGACTTCTGGGATTCGATCTAGCGGCGGTGATCGCGAACGACGGGACCGCGCGAAGGAGCCACCGATCGCGGTTGAGCCGACGGCCCCGGGCGATACGAAGGCTGATATCCGCCACCGCGATGATCCTGAACGGCGGGACGATAGCCACCGTTATAGCCGCGGTTGTAACCGCCGTTGGCGTAGCCGCGGTTGCCACCGTTCCAGTTGCCTCGGTAGTGCGCGTAGTTGTACGGACGATCGATCGTGCGCACGCCGTACGGGACGTTGTAGCTGGCGACCCAGCCGCCGTTATAGGCGCCCGACCGGTACCAAAGGCCGTTGTCGTAACGCCAGTAGTAGTTGTCGGAGTAGAACACCGGATAGTCGTAATCGGCGATCACCTGAACGCCGGGGCTGACTTCAACGAGGCCCGGAGCGGCCGACGCGTAGCCGTAGCTGTAACCAGTGCCGACGGAACCCTCGCTGTAGCAACCGGTCGCGAGCGCGCCCAGGAATGACAGAGTTAGTAGGGCTTTCATACCGATCAGCATACCTCGGTTAGACAGTGGAGCGAGCGCCCTAGAGACCCGTGTCCGCGATGTCACAGGGGCTGGCAACCACCTGAAACCGCTCGACACGCGATCTGACTCAGCGTGCGACCGCGATCGACTCGGCGGCCGCCGAGAGCGCAAACCGCCGATCAGGATGTCCGACATGCACGGCGAGCTCGCGTGGCAACAGCTCTCGCGCCGCGTCGGCGAGTGCAAGATCACTGACCAGCGAAAACCCGCGCTCGCCGAGGTACGCCGGCAGCTCCTCGGGAGTCCACCCAAACCGCCAAGGCTCACCGATCTGCGCGACCACGGCTTTGATCGCGCGCGTCATGAGTGACGGCTTCACGATCCGTGACTTCGCGAAGTACGTCATCGCGAGTCGCGAGCCCGCCGCGCTCCACGTGCGGATCGCGCGCAGCGAGGCGTCGATCGCAGGCTCGCTAAGATACATCGTGACGCCTTCCCAGATCGTGAACGTCGGCGCGGTTGCGTCGAGCCCGGCCTGTTCGAGCGCCTCCGGCAAGTCTTCCATCGGGCGTGCTTCGAAGTCCCACGTCACGTAGTGCGACGGCGACAAGGCGCCGAGAGTGCCGAGCACGCTTCGCTTGTGACCTTGGGTCGCCGGGTGATCGACCTCGAACACGGACGTCTCGGCGAGCTCGGGGATCCGCAATGGGCGGCAGTCGTAACCAGCCCCGAGCAGGACGAGTTGGCGTCCACCGCCGGCGACGAACGCGCGCAGGGCATCATCGATGACGCGCGTCCGGACCTGCATGTACAGGATCCACGACCGTATCCCGGGAACGTTCGCAGCCGCACGCAAACCCTGCCGTTCGATCAAGCTCGCGAGCGCAGGCGACGAGAACGCGGCGCCATAGTGATCCTCGACGAGGCGTACGTTGTCAGGCAACAGCATGCCGAGCTGGCGCCCGGCCGCGACCCATGCCGCGGTGCGGCTCGGCGCGTCGTCTCTCACGGACCTCGGCGGGTGAGCTTGCGGGCCCAACCCCGAGGGCGCTCGACGATCTTGTAGTCGGTATTTTCGACCGCGATCTTGCCGGTATCGTCGTGCACGAACTCGAGATCGTATTCGACCTGTTGATCGGTCAGCGCCTCGATCCGCGCGCGATCGGCGTGGTCGGCCGCGTAACCGACCATGCCGTTGAACGTCATCAGATATGCGCCGATGCCGCCGCCCGGATCCGGAGCGGTCTGCTCGAGGATCGCGGAGCTGTCCATCACGAGGCGGCCGCCGTCCGCGAGCTTGATCGCGGTGACCTGCGGCTTGTACCCGTCGCCGGGGACGCCATCGGTCGCGAGCCAGCGCAACCGGAGCGGCTGGTCTTTGTCGAGGCGAAAGTTGACCAGGACGTTGGGCTCGCTCATGGCGTCAGGATACCTAAATCTAATACAACCGTGTGATGCGCTACCTCCACACGATGATCCGCGTGCGCGATTTACCCGCGGCCATCCGGTTCTTCTGCGAAGGCCTCGGCCTCTCGGAGGTGCGCCGGCGGGATAGCGAGCAGGGCAGGTACACGCTCGTGTTCCTCGGAGAGACGGCTTCCGGCGATTCGCCCCAGATCGAGCTGACCTACAACTGGGACCAAACCGACTCGTACACCGGCGGGCGTAACTTCGGGCACGTCGCGTATGAAGTCGACGACATCTACGCTGCCTGCCAGCGGCTCGTCGATCTCGGCTACGCGATCTCGAGGCCGCCGCGCGACGGGCGCATGGCGTTCGTGCGTTCGCCGGATCTGATCTCGGTCGAGCTCCTCCAAAAGGGCGACGCCAAGGCTCCGAGCGAGCCGTGGTCGAAGCTGCCCAACGTCGGCGAGTGGTAGATGGGAAAGACCGGAGAGTCCGTCCTCAAAGTCATCGCGACGAACCGCAAGGCGACGCACGACTTCTCGGTCCACGAGCGGATCGAGGCGGGACTCGCGCTCGTCGGCTCGGAGGTCAAGAGCTTGCGTGATGCGCGCGTCGTGATCTCCGACGGGTTCGTCGAGTTTCGCAAGGGTCAGGCCTATCTGCACAAGATCCAGATCAACGAGTACTCGCAGGCCAATCGCTGGGGCCATGACATCGAGCGCGTCCGCAAGCTGCTGCTCCACAAGCACGAGATCGGTAAGCTCGCGACCAAGGTCCAGCAGCGCGGCTACACGCTGATCCCGCTGTCGCTCTACTTCAAAGGCTCGCGCGTCAAGGTCGAGCTCGCGCTGGTCACGCACAAGAAGCTGCACGACAAGCGCGCCGTGAAGAAGGAAGCCGACGACAAACGCGAGATGGATCGCGCGATCAAGCGCGCACGCTGATCTAGTCGCGGTGGTACGGCTCGCCCTTCATGATCTTGAAGCCTCGGTAGAGCTGCTCGAGCACGAGGATCCGGACGAGCCGGTGCGCGATCGTCATCTTGCCGAACGCGAGCAGCTTCTTCGCGCGCTTGCGGACCTCGTCGGTGTGACCGTCGGCGCCGCCGATCGCGAGCACGATCGGCGCACCCCCGCCGTGCGACGCTTCCGCTGCGAGGAGCTCCGCGAACTGCGCGCTCGTGATCGAGTCCCCGCGTTCGTCGAACGCGTAGATGTGCGCGTTCGCGGGCAGCGCGGCGAGGAGCGCGGCTTCATCCTTCGCTTCTTGCACCGCGAGCGTGCAGTACGGTCGCAGCCGCTTGCGATACTCCTCCTCGGCGGCGACGAGGTACGGCTCCTTGAGGCGGCCGACGGCGAGGAGCTGGATCTTCACTGCAAGGTCTGCGACTCGTACGGATCTTCGGCCGCGACACGCGCATCCGGCGGCACCTCGATCGGTACGCGCGGAGCGTCGTTCCACAGCCCTTCGAGATCGTAGTGCTCGCGTGCCGAGTGCAAGAAGACGTGGATCACGAAGTCGCCGTAGTCGAGCAGCGCCCACTGGCCGGTTCGCGCACCCTCCGCGCTCAGCACGCGTATGCCTTCCGCCTTGAGCGCGCCTTCGATGCCGTCGGCGATCGCATCTACCTGACGGTCCGATCGGCCGGACAGCAAGAGCTGATAATTGGTGAACGAACACAGCGAGCGCACGTCGAGCAGGATCGGCTCGAGTGCCTTCTTCTCGAGGGCCAGCGACAACGCACGCAGCGCGCCGTCGAGACCTTCGGTGGAAGTTGGTTGCGAGCTCGGCTCGGCGGGTGTCGCGCGTCTACCGCGTGCGACTTGCGGATCCGACTTGTGAACCTTGGCGGCGCTCTTCTTCGTACGTTGCGTCATGCGTGCAGTCTTTTCCCCTTCCGCCGCGGCTCAGGCCCGGATCTGTCCGGTGCCGCGGACGACGAACTTGGTGGTGGTGAGGCCTTCGGCGCCCATCGGGCCGTAGGCGTGGAGGCGCGTGGTCGAGATCCCGATCTCGGCGCCGAGTCCGAGCTCGCCGCCGTCGGCGAACCGCGTCGACGCGTTGACGAGCACCGTCGACGAGTCGACTTCGCGCAGGAATTTTTCGGCAGCGATCGGATCGCTCGTGACGATCGATTCGGTGTGGCTCGAGCCGTAGTGCTCGATGTGCTCGATCGCGGCGTCGATCCCGTCGACGACGCGGACCGCGAGCACGAGATCGAGATATTCCGCCGACCAGTCGTCTTCGGTCGCGGTTCGCACGGTCGCTCCCCCGAGGGCGCGCACCGTGTCGTCACCGCGCAATTCGACCTTCGAACCCAGATGCGCGACGAGCCGTGGCACGAAGGTAGTTGCGACGGAACGATCGACCAGCAATGTCTCCATCGCGTTGCAAACACCAGGCCGCGAGACCTTGGCGTTCTCGGCAATCCGCTCGGCCATGTCGAGATCTGCGGCGGCGTGCACGTAGACGTGGCAGACGCCCTTGTAGTGCTTGATCACGGGGACGCGCGCGTGCTCGGCGACGTAGCGAATGAGCCCCTCACCACCGCGCGGAATGCACAGGTCGATCAGGTCGTCGAGCTTCACGAGATCCGCGATCGCTTCGCGATCCGTCGTCGGCACGAGCTGGACGGTTTCGGCCGGCAAGCCCGCGGCCGCGAGCCCCGCCTGGACGGCACGCAAGAGGGCACGGTTGCTCTCGAGCGCTTCGCGGCCACCGCGCAGGATGCAGGCGTTGCCCGCTTTGAGGCAGAGGGCCGCGGCATCGGTCGTCACGTTCGGCCGCGCCTCGTAGATCATCGCGATCACGCCCAGCGGGATCCGGACGCGAGACACGCTGAGCCCGTTCGGCCGAACCTCGGTGCGCTCGACGCGTCCGAGCAGCTCGGGAGCCCCGGCGATCTCGCGCACGGCCCTCGACAGCCCCGCGATACGAGCATCATCGAGGCGCAGGCGATCGATCAGCGCGGCACCGAGGCCGGCGTGTTCCCCGGCGGTGACGTCACGAAGATTCGCAGCGAGGATCTCTGCCACGCGCGCGTCGATCGCATCGGCGATCGCACGTAGCGCCTGCGTCCTTTGCTCGGCGGTCGCCTTTGCGACGATCCTCGCTGCCGCGCGCGCCGCTTGGGCAGCGCCTCGTATCAGCTGGGCTCGCTCGATGGACGAGGTCACAAGATCACGAGATCATCTCGGTGGATCGCTTCGTCTATACCTTTGTATCCCAGCCTGGCCTCGATGCCTGCCGATTGCAAGCCCTGGATCTTGCGCAGATCATCGGCGGTGTAAGCCACGAGCCCACGCGCGATCTCGGTCCCGTCGCGGCCGACGATCGAGACCGTGTCGCCGAGCGCGAAGTCGCCTTCGACCGCAAGGATTCCAGCGGGAAGCAGGCTTCGCCCACTCTCGCGTAGGGCTCGCATGGCGCCCTCATCGACGGTGAGCCGGCCGCCGGGCTTGCTGCCGAAAGCGATCCAATGCTTGCGAGACGAGAGCTGGCCGCCGGTGGCTGGAACAAACAGCGTCCCGACGTCCTCGCCCGCGAGCACGCGCACGATCACGTCGGACTCGCGCCCCGAAGCGACGACGGCGGGCATGCCCGTCCGCGTGACGATCCGCGCCGAGCCGACCTTGCTGGCCATCCCTCCCGAGCCGACTCCGCCGGTCGTGCTCTTGCCGGCGACCGGTGCCGCCTCGCGCTCGATATCGCGCACGATCGGCATCCGCACACCGGAGGCATCGCGAACACCTTCGACGTCGGTCAGCATCACGAGCAGGTCCGCCGAGACCAGATTGCAAACGAGCGCGGCGAGCTGATCGTTATCGCCGAACTTGATCTCTTCGGTCGCGACCGTGTCGTTCTCGTTGATGATCGGGACGCAGCCGTGGTCGAGGAGTGCGCGCAACGTCAGGCGCGCCGACAGAAATCGTCCTCGGTCGGCGAGGTCATCGTGCGTGAGCAACACTTGGCCGATCTCGATCTCGTGTGCACCGAACGCGTGCTCCCAATGCTGCATCAGCTGCGATTGCCCGACCGCCGCGGCCGCCTGGAGCGCCGGCATCTCGGTCGGCCGCTGCGCGAGCTTGAGCCGGCGCATGCCCAGCGCGATCGCGCCCGACGAGACGATCACGACTTCGAGGCCGCGCCGGCGCAGCTCGAACACTTGATCCGCGATCGTCGCGGGCCGGCTCGCGGGAGCTTCGGCGAGCAGCCGGCTACCGATCTTGATGACGATCCTGCGAACCGCCGCGAGTGCCTTGCGTTCTGTCACTTAGCGTTCCCGGTGGCCGGCATCCGCTGGCTCGCTCCGCGTCTGACCTGCGGCCACTCGCGCCCGCCATTTTCGATCGAGCGATTCGATCGCTGCATCGAGGTACGGATTGACCTCGGAAGACAGCTGCACCTCGACCGCGGTCACCGTGCGCGCGAGGAATCCGCCTTGCTTCGCGAGGGCAGCCTCCATCGCCTGTTCGAGATCGTCGACGACATCGGCTTCGGTGACGCCGGTCTTCTTCGCGAGCAGCCGCCGCAGGCCACCGCGAGACGCGATATCGGCGAGCTCGAGCGGCGCACGCAACGTCGCGCGCGCCGCGGACAACGCGCCACGGCGGAATGGATGAAATGCCAGCGCGCCGGGAGTGTTGTCGATCGCGCGGCCGATCTCTTCGCGCAGCGCGAGTGCGGTCGCGCCATCGAGCGCGAGCCCGGTGTGGAGCTTGGCGCAGTAGTGATCGAACAGCGTCATCGCGACGAACGTCCTCGCGGCGGATCGCGCCCGATTGATCGTCGCCAGCGCGAGCATCATCCGGCGCGCCGCGCGGCCCGCGAGCCGAAACATGATCCCGCCGGCTGCCATGTCGACGAGCGAAGGCGGCGCCGTCGTGCCGTGAACGAGCGCCTTGACCGCGTCGCCGTCGAGATCGACTTGATGCGCCGCCGCGATCCGGCGATAGCCACCGCCGAGGATCGTCGAGATCGCCCAGTCGTCGAGGAACGGCACGGGCACCGCCCCGGCGATCCCGCCGAGCACGGCTCGCGCGATGATCGTTCGCCGCTGCGCATCGAGGTAGTCACGCCGTTGCACGAGTGCGGTCGTCATCACTTCCCTTCCGCCTTGGTCTTCGGCTTGACTGAATCGCTCGGCTTCGCCGGCGTTGCGGGGGCAACCGTTGGGCCATCGGGAGTCTTGCGAAGCGGCGGTGCGATGCCCTGCAGCAGCAGATCGCGATCGTCGACTTCGCGCAGCCGCTCCGGTGTCGCGACGACCTCTTCACTCGGCGGAGCCGCGATCGCGGCGGCTTGCCCGACCGCCGAGACATCACTCTGCAGCGTCAGCTTCATCTTGAAGCGCCGGCCATCACGCGAGAACCCGACGGTCCCCGCGAGCTTGACGCTGAGGGGCACGCCCTTCTCGGTGTCGAGCACGATCTCGCCCGACAGCGCGTCGATCGATCGTTGCTCGCGCCACTTGCGTTGCACGAGCGCCTCCGCCGGTGGCGCGAGCGGACTTGCCGCCAGCTTGACCTCGATCTTGCGGCCGCTGCGGCCGGCAACCTGGACGCCGCCGCGGTCGGTCAGCTCGGCGCCCGGTGCGAGGAGGTCCCAGGTCGCGGCGATCGGCTCGTAGAACTGATCGCGAAGCTTCTCGGCCTCGTCGGCCTGCTCTGGTGCGCGGCCGTGCCACCGCTGATAACGCGGCCGCAGGTAGAGCTTCCCGCCCGTGAACGTCGCCTCGCGTCCGTAGTCGGCGGAGTTCGTATACACCGCGTGAAACGCGCCGCGGTCGCCGAGCTCGATGGTCGTATGGTCGTCGAGCGCGTCGACCTGGTTGCCACCTTCGTTGACGACCGTCGCGGTCGAGATGCCGGTCGCGTGCGGGCCTAGCGCCGCCACGACAGCATGCTCCGGCAGCATCAGCGCACGCCCGAGCTCGGCGGGATCTTTGGCCGCCAGATCGAGCTCGATGGGCTCGGCGTGTTGCTTGGGCGCGACGACGAGCCCGCCCAGATCGCGATCGGAGACGCCCTGCGATCGCCCACAGGCACCGAGTGCCAGACTGGCAGCGAACAGACGGTAGAGTACCCCACGGGGGTTCCCTCGGGCCAAGGATGCGTGTCCTCGCTCCGCTCCGGGCGCGCGCGATCCACTGCCCTCGGTCATTGCTTGGTTCTTAGCTTTCTCGACGGACGCGGTCAACCACGGTACGGTTTGTGCCAGCGTGCTCGCCGAGCTTGAACCGTTAGCAAATACGCCGGCTGCGTACGGCTTCGTCGCCTTGCTCGGGCTTCTTTGGGGGAGCTTTGGCAACGTCTGCATCTATAGACTGCCACCGACCGACAAGCACCCCAAGGGGCGTTCGGTTGTCGCGCCAGGGTCCCATTGTTTTGCCTGTAACACCCCGATTCGTTGGTACGACAACGTCCCCCTGCTGAGTTATTTGTGGCTACGCGGGCAGTGCCGGAGCTGCAAGGCCCCGTTTTCGTCGCGGTACCTGATCGTCGAGGCGGTGACCGGCCTGCTGTTCGGCCTGTCGTGGTGGTTCATGGTCGTGGCGCCGGCGCTGTGGCTGCCGTTCGACCAGCGCGTGATTCACTTCGCGATTGCCGCCGCCTTCGTGTTCACGATGGTCGTGATCGCGTTCATCGATCTCGATCACAAGCTGATCCTCAACAAGGTCACGATCCCGTCGATGATCGTGTTCTACGGCGCCTCCCTGCTGCTCGGCGAGCACCGCTGGTACGACGGGCTCGTCGGCATGCTCGTCGGCTACGGCGTGCCGTGGCTGATCGGCGAGATCTACTATCGCGTGACCAAGCGCGAAGGCCTCGGCCTCGGCGACGGCATGCTGCTCGCGGTCGTCGGTGCGCTGCTCGGGTGGCGCGGCGTCGTGGTTTCGCTGTTTGGCGGGTCCCTCATCGGCTCCGTGCTCGGCATCCCGCTCCTCGTGTCCCAGCGGCTCAAGAGCAAGCCCGGAACCGACGGCGAGCCCTCGCTCCTCAAGCTGGAGCTGCCTTTCGGGCCATTTCTCGCAATGGCCGCGGTGTTCTATCTGTTCGCCGAGCCCTGGATCCAGCTGAACTTCCGGCTCACCGGCGGGTGAGCGGGCGGAGCCTGGCTGCTATAGTCAGCCCGTGGGAGGCCAAGCGGCCGAGCAGATCATTGCCGGCGTCGTACTTAGCGAGCGTCTCGCGGTCACGATGTACGGCGCGATCCACCGCGCCCAGTTCTCGGGCCAGCGGAACCTGCGAGGTCTCGTCGTCGATACCAAGCTGCTCGCCGAAGACGCATTTCGCATCCCGCTGACCGACCCGAAGCCGCTCGCGCCCGTGCTGAAGCTCGAGCACCCGAGCATCGTCCAGACCGTCGGCGTCGAATCCGGAGGATCCGAGGTCGTCGTCATCACGCGCGGTGGCGGTCGCTACGTCACCGTGCAGGATCTGATCACCGCCGCGAAGGCGCGCAGCAAGCAAGGCGGCAAGCTGTCGACGCCGGTCGCCGCGTTGATCGGCCGCTCAGTGATCGAGGCGCTTGCCGCCGCGCACAAGGCCGGCGTGATCCACGGCGCCGTTCATCCGCGCAGCGTGCTGATCGATGAAGACGGCAGCGTGCGCCTTGGAGATTTCGTCGTCGGTCGCGCGCTCACCACCGCGGTCGCGCAAGGCGCGGACTCGTCGCTGTGGCGCGGTCTCGCCGGATACATCGCACCGGAGCTCGTCGTCGGTGAGGATCCGACGCCGGCGTGTGACGTGTTCGCGGTCGGTGCGATGCTGTTCACGATGCTCTCGGGCGAAGCGCCGCCGGGCACGCTCCGGGTGACGCCCGCGGTCGAGCGTCTCGTCCAGCGCGCGCTCGATACCGATATGACGCGCCGGTATCGGTCCGCCGAGGATTTGCTCAGCAACCTGCTCGAGGCGATGGAAGACGATCGCTGGGAGATCGCCGAGCGTGGCGAGCTGATCAAAGAAGCTGGGTTGCAGACCACCGACGGCAACATCGACGATGCGACCGAGGACTTGCTCGCCTCGCTCGGCAGCTCGACCGTGCAGGTCACGCCGATGCGACCGAGCATGGATCTGCGCGCAGAACAGGCCGCGGCACGGCAACAGACACCGACCGGCGCGAAGGGCCGGCTCGATGCACTGATCGCGGACCTCGACGAGAGCACGGGCGTCACCGCGATCGACTCGCCCGCGTTCGATCGGCGCTCGCGCGATCCGATCTCCGAGCTGATTCGTGCGGATCCTCGCAAGAAGGAGGCGATCGTCTCCGCCACGCGCGTGCCTTCGCTCGACGATCCGGATGACGACAGCACGCCGCTGCCGCCGCCGGCGCGCGAATCGGATCTCGACATGACGCGCGACTCGGGAAGTTCCCGGCGCCGCTCGTCGAGTGGCGGCGCGCCGCGCGCCAACAGCCACGATGAAGCGGCCGCGCTCGCTGCGATCGGCGAGCTCGATGTCGGAGCCAAGCGCGTTTCGAGCGCCGCCGAGTCTGCCGACGCGGCGGTCCGCAAGCTCGAGCAGGCCGCCGACCGCGCCGAGGCCGCGGTCAAGCGCGCCGAGACGCAGCCGAAGGTCGTGCGACCGATCGTCGATCCGATCATCATCGATGATCTCAAGCCGCCTCGGCTGAAGAGTCGAGTGCCGGGGATCATCGCGCTCCTCGTGATCGCCGCGGTCGGCTATTTCGGCTACCACCAGTACATGCTCCAAGAGGAGCGATCGGCCGACGCCAAGCGCAAGGAAGAAGCGGCGAAGAAGCAACACGACGACGACGAACGCAAAGCTCTCGATAGCATTCCGGATCCCGGATCGATCGTGATCACGTCGAACCCGAGCCAGGCGGGCGTGTGGTTGCGCATCGGCCGCACCCCGACGGACACGATGTCGCTGCAGGCGAACAATAGCGCCGAGCTCGGCCTGCTGCTCGATGGCTATGAAATGACCGAGGCGCAGGTCGGCGGCGTCAACTGGTCGGGCGCGAACGCGACGCAGAAGGCCGCGATCGCTGTGACGCTCAAGAAAGCGAAGTCGAAGCGAGTTGCGGCGCTGCCGCTGCAGCCGGTGGCGATGCACATCACGACGGGCATCGTCGGCGGTGGGCCGATTCATGTCGACTCGACGCCGCCCGACGCCGAGGTCTGGCTGTACGTCGGCCTCACCGGCTCGATGAACTTCAGCGCGCTGACGGCGGGGCGCGACTACGAGCTCGCGGTCGTCAAGGACGGCTACCTCACGGGTCATGTCTCGATCAAGGCGAATGACTGGCGTGACGGCGGCGATCCGAAGCTCGCGATCGACGTCGCGAAAAAGAAGTCCGTGATCGAGCGCAACGTCGATCTCGAACCGGATCCCAGCAAGCCCGGCAAGGGGAAGTAGTGGCCGGCCGCACGCTCCAGGTGCGCTGCTCGACGTGGGACCAGGTGACGGTGTTCACGACGCGCAAGCTTCGCAAGGGCAAGCTGTTGTCGATGAAGGTCCCGTTCCCGGCGAAGAACGGGATGCCGGTGACGCTCGGGCTCGAGCTGCCGAATCAGCTCGTGATCGCGATCGAAGGCGTCGTTCAAAAGGCGTCCGATGTCGAAGGAGAGGGCGGCGGCAAGACCTGGATCGAGATCGAGCTGACGGGGTTTACCGAAGAGGTCCACGCGCGGATCCGAGCGATGGCCGCCGAGAAGGCGCCATCGGCGAAAGAACCGAAGCCGATGGCGGCTCCGGTCTCGCCGGCTCCCCAGCGCAAATCGGGACCGCCGGCCGACGAAGATCTGCCCGATGACGAGCGACAGCTGTTCCTCCATCTGTCATCGGAGCTGCGCCGCTTGCGTCAGGCCGCCGTGCACGATGTGCTCGGGGTCGAGCGAGATGCCAACCCGGACGCGATCCGCGCCGGCTGGAAGAACCTCGTGCGCCGCCACCACCCGGATCTCGTCGCACGCCGCAACGCGCCCGCGATCTCGCACCTCGCGGAAGAGCTGACGATCTTGTCGAACCGCGCCTACGATCGCCTGCGCTCGGCGCTGGTTGCCGAAGGTCGCGGGCTCGCCGTCGGTCCGCACCTGTCGCAACCGCCGGGTTGGCTCGTCGGATTCGAGGATCTGCAGAGCACGGGAAGCGTTCCGTCTCCGAGCCCGGCGCCGGTGAAGCCCGCGGCTGCGGCTGCGCCGTCGACCGCGCAGGGTGGCGAGGCGTTCGAGCAACGCGCGCGCACGATGCTCGGCGAAGGCGACGCGTCCACGGCGCGCGAAGTGCTCGCCGCGGCCCTCGTCGTGTATCCGCGCAGCAAGCCGTTGCGCTCCTTGTATTACGTCGCGACGGCGCTCGTCGCGCTGTCCGAAGGCGAGCTCCAGCTCGCGACCGCGCAACTCGAGACGGCGCTCGCGCATCACGAGCAGTGCGTCGAAGCATCGCGCGTGCTCGATCACGTCAAGAAGCACGGCGCCGCCAACGCAGAGGGCATCAAGAGGTTGTTTCAATGACGGCGCCGCAGGGCAAGTCCGTCGGCATCGATCTCGGCACGACGAACTCGGTCGTCGCGGTGATCGATCGCGATGGCGCGCCCCGGATCCTGACGACCGAGGAAGGCTCGACGCTGTTGCCTTCGCTCGTGTGGTTCTCGCCCGACGGGCCCGTGATCGGAGAGAACGCGCGCGCCGGTCTCGATCACAGTCCGGACGTCACGATCTTCGGATCGAAGCGCTTGCTCGGCCGGCGCTTCGATCATCCGGAGATCCGCAAGCTCGCGCGCATCCTGCCGTACGAGCTGACCGAGGCACCGAACGGCGATACGTGGATCCAGCTATCCGCCGGGCGTGCCGTGTCTCCCGAGGAAGTCTCGGCTTTGATCTTGCGCGAGCTCAGGCGGATCGCCGAGCGCCATTTCGGCGGCGCACCTGTGACGCGCGCGGTGATCACGATCCCTGCCTGGTACGACGCCGCGCAGCGACAAGCGACAAAGGACGCCGCGCAGATCGCCGGTCTCGAGGTGATGCGCCTGCTCAGCGAGCCGACGGCCGCGGCGCTCGGTCACGGCGCGCAGCGCGGCGCGGATCGCCGCTACCTCGTGTGCGATCTCGGCGGCGGGACCTTCGACGTCGCGGCCGTCGATGTCGATGCAGGCGTGTTCGAAGTGCTGTCGACGACCGGCGACGCCTTCCTCGGCGGCGACGATGTCGATCGCGCGATCGTCGAGAATCTGGTGCGCGACGTCCGGCAATCGCGCGGCCTCGATGTCTCGACCGATGCGATCGCGATCGAGCGCCTCCGACTCGGCGCGCAACGCGCGAAGCACGAGCTGTCGCAACACGCGACGACGAAGATGCACATCGCCGAGCTCGCGCAACTGCCTTCGGGGAAGGCGGTCGAGTACTCGCGTACGATGCGGCGCGACGAGCTCGAGCTGTGGGCCTCGCCGTTGGTCAAGCGTCTCGAAGCGCCGGTCAAAGAGGCGCTGCGCCGGTGCGGTCGCAAGCGCGAAGAGGTCGAAGAGGTGCTGCTGGTCGGCGGCATGACGCGGATGCCCGCGATCCGCAAGGAGCTCGCACGGATCGTCGGGCGCGAGCCGAGCGTGATTCCCAATCCCGAAGAAGTCGTCGCGATCGGTGCGGCGCTCGAGGTCGCTCGCCTCGACGGCACGATCGAGGGCGTCCTGCTGATCGATGTCGCGGCGCGCGGCCTCTCGATGTCGGCGGGCAATGGCGACTGCGAGATGGTGATCGCGCAGAGCTCGGTCGTGCCGACGCGAGAGCATCGGTTGCTCGCGACTCGTCAGGACGAGCAGGTCCGCATCGAGTTCGATCTGTGGGAAGGCGAATCTCCTGAGGCCGCCAACAACCGTCACCTCGGACGTTACGCGGTCGTCGATCTGCCGCCGGCTCCCGCCGGAGACGTGCTCGTCCTCGTCGAGGTCACGGTCGACACCGATGGCACCGTCCGGCTCGGCGCAACCGAGCTCGTCTCGAGCGAGCGGCTCACGCTCGAGCAGATCTTCCACGCGGGGCTCTCGCGAGCCGAGGTCACGCGCCTGCAGCGCCAGCTCGCCGAGGCGTCGTGAGC
>JAQBQF010000185.1 GCA_028287115.1 Myxococcales bacterium | reverse complement strand
TCCGCGATGTACGCGGCGACGCGCTCGTCGTTGTCGGGGTAGCCCGCTTCGCTCAACATCTCCTCGATCTCGACCGCCATCACCTTGGTGCTCTGGTAGCGATCGGCAGGATTGCGCGCGAGCGCCTTCATGCAGATCGCGCTCAGCTCCGCCGGAATGTTCGCGTTGAGCTCCGCAGGGGGCGTGATGTCTCGCTCTTTGATCGCGGCCTTCACCGCCGCATCGTTCATCGCTTCGAACAGCCGCTGGTGCGTGAGCGCCTCCCACATCAGCACGCCGAGCGAGAACACATCGCTGCGCCGATCGCTCGCACCGCCAAGCGATTCCGGCGCGGAATAACCGAGCGCGCTCTCCTGCTTGCCGAGCGCGAGCGAGATGTCTCCAGATTTCCCGATGCCCACCGCGCCCGGCGTGATCGGACCGACTGCTTTACCGGGTCCTGCCTTCTGCTGTTCGGCATGGACTTTCAAAGCGGTCTGGCCGATCACACGCGCGGTGCTCAGCTCGTCTAGTCTCTTGCTCGTGCTTCCGGCCTCGAGCACCGAGCGCAGCGTCTCGCTGGTTCCCACGTCCCCATCGTAACGTAGGCGCGAGACGCGTGCTCGTGTTCGAACCTTGCACAATGTGTTTCCAATTGTGACCGCCACCTCACCTCTGCCACGACGTGCATACCTAGGCGCGGAGCTGCCGCCGGATGAGGAGGCGTTCACGGCCAAGGGGTTGCGCGTCGCCGGTGTCGTCGCCGGTGGCATGGCGGACCTGGCAGGTGTCGAGCCGGGCGACACCATCGTCGCGATCGCGGGTCTTCCCGTACGAACGCTGTGCGAGCTCGGCGAGGCGCTGCGGCGCGCTGGTGCCGGCGACACGACGGCGATCGTGCTCGAGCGCGGGGTGTCGCGGACCGTGCGGGTGATCCCACAGCGCTGCGAACCGAACGCGATCTACGGCGAGCTCGCGGTGGCCGGTGCACGACTCCGCACGATCGCGACGCGCCTCGAACAGCCACGCGGGGCAATCCTCGTGATCCAGGGCATCGCGTGCGAGTCGATCGATCATGCGACGGCTCCGGATGCGCCGCTCGCAGGCCTGATCGCCGGCTGGGCGAGCGCGGGATTCGAGACCTGGCGGTTTGACAAGCGTGGCGTCGGCGATAGCGAAGGCGGGCCTTGCGACACCGCCGATTTCTCGACCGAGCTCTCGGATGCGCAAGCCGCGCTTTCGTTCGCGCTCGCTCACGCGCAGAAGCGGAGTCTCCCGCTCTACGTGTTCGGCCACAGCGTCGGCGGGATCGTCGCGGCGTTGCTCGGCAGCAACGGGCTCGCCGGGATCATGGTCTACGGCTCGCCGGTCGAGCGCTGGCTCGCATGTCTGCTCGATAGCGTGCGGCGGCAGCTCGCGTTGCGCGCCGCGAGCGAATCCGAGATCGTGCGCGCGACCAATGCGGTCGAGCGACTCGCACGCGACGGCGAGCTCAATGGTCGGTCCGCCGCGTATCACGCGCAGCTCGATCAGATCGACATCGCAGCGGCGTGGCGCACGATCGACGTCCCGGTGCTCGTGCTGCGCGGCGAGCACGACTGGGTGGTCCGTCCCGACGATCAAGCGCGGGTCGCGACGCTCGCGCGTGGTGCGACCTCGATCGTCGATCTGCCCGGCCTCGATCATCTGTTCGGTGCACATCCCGATCGCGAGGCGAGCCTGCGCGACTACGGGATCGGCGTCTTCGATCTATCGATCGTCACGGCGACGGTTGGCTGGCTCGATTCGATCCGCTGATCGTCGCGCCGGGTCCGCGCGCCGATGGTGTTACGATCGCTCCATGGTGGAGCTCGTGCCGTGCCCGCAGTGTCACCGTCATGTCGCCGTCGGCGAAGCGGCGTGCCCGTTTTGTGGCGCCGCCCCGAGGCTCGCACCGAAGCGCTTGACCCTCGGTGGCCGGCTGTCGCGCGCCGCGGTGTTTGCGAGCGCGACGCTCGTCGCTTGCTCGAAGAAGGAAGAGGCACCCAAGCCCCCGCCGGTCGAAACGGTGAAGCAGGAGGCGCCGCCACCTGCAGCGGATGCGCCGCCGGCGATCGATGCCCAGCTCGTCGACGCGGCCGTCGCTGCGGAGCCGCCGGCCGATGCGGCCGTCGATGCAGGCGTCCCGAAGAAGCATCGTAGGCGCCTCGAGCGGGGACACAAGCGGATCGAGCAGCTCGAGAAGCAGCCGGATGAAGTGCAGGGAGCCGACGTCGGTTCGGTGGACCGCGGCGCATGCTGCAAACCGTACGGAGCTCCGCCCGCGCGTCGGCGCCTCGTGTAGGCTCGGGGCATGATCGAGCTGAGGCCGTGTGGGGAGTGTCAGCGTCACGTCGCGGTCACCGAGTCCGCGTGTCCGTTTTGTGCTGCGGTCCTCGCAGCGCCCGCGCCGCGTGATCTGCCGCTCGGAAGGCTGTCGCGAGCGGCCGTGTTTGCCGCGGGCGCTCTCGCCGCGAGCGCGTGTGGTGGCAAGGCCAAGCCGGCCGATCACGTTCAAAATGTACCGACCGCCGATGCCGGCGTGACCCCGGACGCACCGAAGCCTCCGGAGCGCATCGAGACCGGCCCGATGGGCGGCGATCACACGCCCGCGCGGCCCTACGGTGCGCCGCCGGCTCGTCGCCGGCTCGTCTAGATCGACGTTGGAGCGCATCGGCAAACGGATCGGCGATCTCATCCAAGCCTCGCTAATCGACGTCGAACCATCGATCCGCGTCGAGGGTTGGGTTGAGTTTCGACATCCGGTAGACGTTGAGAGTGCCGGGGAAGATGAACAAGCGCGCGCGGAGGGTCCATGCCCAACAGGACCTGCAGTACCGCGACCGCAACGGTCAGAAACGCGGCGGTCCACGCAAAGGCGCAGGTCGCCCGCCCAAAGGTCCGCGCTCGAGCGAGCGGCACGAGACACGATTGGAG
>JAQBQF010000135.1 GCA_028287115.1 Myxococcales bacterium | reverse complement strand
TTGTCGCCTCCCGACGCGGTGATGGCGATCTCGGTCGGCGAGATTCGGCATGACAGATTGCCCGAGGTCGCCGGCACAGAGCCGCGCGTCGCCATCCATCGTCCCGCTGCGATCAATTCGGCACATGCTCGCTCCGCCGTCATCGTCAGCGTTGCCTGCGCTTCTTCACGAAGCGCGTCACCGTCATCACCCAGCGGAACGCGAGCGCGGCGAAGATCAGACCCAAGTACACGTAGGTGTAGGTTTGCTTGTTCCACTCCAGGCGGGAGAGGTAGACGTGAACGAACCAGTACCCGATGACGTAGAGGCCGATCGTATGGATCGCCGACCACACCGGCTTGCCGAGGAACCGAACGGAACGGTTGTTGCTCGTCGCGGCCATCAGGGTGATCACGAGCAGCACGCAGCCGGCGGGGATGATGAAGTCCTGGAAGTCGTCCCAGAACTGAACCGGTCCTACGACGAGCATCATCCCGGCCAAGATCGGCCAGTGCATCAGGTGCCAACTCGCGAACGACAGCCCGATGTAGCGGCGGTTCCCGAGCATCCACCGCGTCGCGGGATTCCCGATGAGATCGTGAAGCGGCCGGGCGATCGCGGTCAGGATGAAGAACGGAAACCCGATCTTCGTGATCAGCTTCATCGCCTCGTGAAGGCTCTCGATGCTGATGCCCTGCACCAGCAGCAGGATCACGGTGGAAGAGATCGCGAGCCCGAGGTTGACGAGCGTGAGGATCGGACCGCCCTTGAGCCCGCTCGCCGTGGCGGAGACCTCTGGCGTCGCAAGTGCCTGGCTGTTGGTCGTCGCGGTCATCTCAGCGTCGATGGTAGTCCTGTTTCACCGCGATGTGTGCACCTTCAGCTCGACCCCGCGACGCCGCGGAACCTCGTAGTGCCCGACGTATTGAGGCGACAGCTCTCCGATCGAAGGACAACCGAGCAGTGCGAGCGTCCGATCGATCTCGTCGCGCAAGATCGTGAGGGCGCGGGCGGCGCCAGCCTGTCCTCCGGCGGCGAGCCCATACAGCGGGGTGCGGCCGAGCAAGACCGCCCGAGCGCCGAGCGCCAGCGCCTTGACGACATCGGTCCCGCGACGGAAGCCACCGTCGATCATCACTTCGAGTCGCTGGCCGACCGCCGCGACGACATCTTCGAGGACCTGGATCGGCGCGACCTCGCTGTCGAGCTGACGGCCGCCGTGATTACTGAGGACGATCCCGTCGACGCCGATCCGTGCGGCCTCTTCGGCGTCCGCCACCGCCATGATGCCCTTGAGCACGAGCTTGCGTTTCCAGCGCTCGCGCAGCGCGCGGATCGCTTCCCAGGTCAGGCCCGCATTGCTCTGCGAGGTGATGTACCGCGAGCCGTCGAGGGGGCTCCGCTGATCATCGGGGAGGAACTCCGCGAGGTTGCCAAATCCCGGCAAGCCGCGCGGCAGGAGCACGCCGAACAGCCAGCGCAGGTGAACCAGCACGTCGAGCTTGGCGCGAAGCGACAGCACCAAAGGCCGGGCAAAGTTGCGGCTGTCCCAGGTCCGGTTGCCGTAGACCGAGGCGTCCAACGTGATGACGAGTGCCTCGCAGCCGGCGGCGTCCGCTCGCGCGATCAGGCGCTCGACGACCGCCGTGTCACGCAGCATGAGCAACATCATCCATAGGCGGCCACCCGCGTGCTTGGCGATCGCTTCGAGGCTGTCGCTCGCGACGATGCTGACGGTAAACGGAATCTCGCGTTCGCGCGCGGCGCGAGCGAGTGCGATGTCACCCTCGCGCCACAACAGGCCGTTGAACCCCGTTGGACCGATCACGAGCGGCATGCCGCACGGCTTGCCCAGCAGGGTCGACGCCATCGATCGGTTGGCCACGTCGACGAGGACACGCGGGATAAACCGAAGATCTCCAAACGCCTCTCGGTTGCCGCGCAGCGTCTGCTCGTCTTCGGATCCGCCTTCGAGATACTCGTTGACGAAGCCGGGGAGGCGGCGCCGGGCCATGTGGCGGAGCTCCTCGATATCCAATGCCCGCCCAACATCGCGGCCTTGGTAGTAGCGTCGCTTCATGAACGCTCGATCGTAGGCCGACCGCAGCGTGATTTCCAGCCTAGGGCCGCATCCCGCTCGCAAATGATCTGCGGCAAATCAATGATGCCCAGACAGGGGTTCCCAAAGGTAGCTGAGCTTAACGAGGACGACGTCGGTCGACGGTCCGTTGAACTTGTCGAACCGTAGCCGAGCATCGCCTTCCGCCGTGTCGTAGGGGACGTTGAGCTGGTCGCGGGTATAGACGAGCCACAGCGCCGATCCGGGGCGGTATTCCCAGCGCAGAAACACGTTGATGTCGAGCGTGGTGTCTCGAAAGTCGTTGTTGATGCCGGCCGGGGCGGTCGCGGATACGAACGAATTCAGGTTGAGGTACGGGTGCGCGCCCGACCCGTTCGCCGATGTCACCTTTCCGTAGTGGCCGCTATCGACATACAGCTGCGCGTACGTCTGGAGCGAGAGGCGGGGCGAGAACGTCCAGGTCCCGCGCAGGAGCACGTCGAAGCTGCGCGAGTCGAGATCCTCGAAGTAGTACGTGCGTGACATGTCCGCGTTCGTCTCGGTATCGACCCAGCGCGGATCGCCGTACGACCATGACGCGTCGGAGATCAGATCGACCTCGATGAACGACAGGGGGCGCATGTTGACCGTGATGTTGCCGGACGTCGAGATGCCGCGCGTCGTGCGGTTGAGGTACGAGGTCGCCGAAACGATCACCGATTTCCGAGGATCGGTCTTCGCGGTCAGCGTGGCGAGGTAGTTGACCGCGCCGGGGCCCTCGAGGAGTGCGCCGTCGCGGGCTTCGCGGTTGTCGTAGTGCGCCAGGTACGAGCCCGCTCGCGCATTGATGGTCCAAAAGTTGGGGAGCGTGCCCGAGAAGTTGAGGAACACACCGCGCGCCTCGGGGGCATTGGTGTCGGCGTAGTGCATGTAGTTCGCCTGGAGCGTCAGCGACGCACCGAGCAGCCCCATGACCTTCTTCGTCGAGCGGAGTGTCACGTACGACTGGAGGATCTGTTCATTCGCAGTTCCGTTGAAGCCCGCGTCGTTGATCTCGAGCTTCGGGGTCATGTACGAGTAGTGGACGTGGAACAGCCAGTGCTCTCCACCGTACTTGCCGGCGTCACTCGTGAAGGCGTAGCCAGGATCGCCCGGATTGATCACGGTGCCATCGGGGACGCGTCGCGCGGGCCCTTTCTCGAGGACCGAGCCGACGATCTGGCCTGATGCGCCCCACTTCCCATCGTCGGTGCGCAGCACGGTGTCGACGCCGCCCGTGTAAGCGTCACTGGTGCAGCGACCGTTGACCGGCAGCGCCTTTCCGACCAGGCCGCGATGCGGGCGCGGGCAGGCATCTCCCGTCATCGGTGCCGCCGCATCCGCGGGTTCTTGATGGTTGACGGTGGTCGCCATGAAGCCGACGGAGGAGTTGACGCCGAATTCCTGACGGAGCCGCAGCAACCCAAAGTTGGTCAACGGATCGACGAGCAAGCTCTCGGGTGCGGCACCGGGCATGCGCGTGATCACCGTGTTCTCGCGCGGAGTCAGCGCATCGATGACGCCGATCGACAACCGGTTGCCAAAGAATCCGGTCAGCTTGCCTGCCGCCAAGATCTGGCCGTCGGGCGGAGGTTCGATCGCGTCGCCCGCGACGAACGTGCTCGGCGGCGAGCGGCCGACGCGCCGGCTATAGAACAGCTGGATCGGCGTCGTGAACAGGTCGGCGCCTTCGATGAAGAACGGGCGCTTCTCCGGAAAGTACGTCTCTACCGTCGAGAGATTGAGGACGACCTGATCGACCTCGACCGTGCCGAAATCGGGGTTGACGGTCGCGTCGAGCGTCAACGCCGGGGTGATCCCGACCTTGATGTCGGCGCCGATGTTGCCGCCGTACAGCGTCTTGTCGAGAGAACCCTGCTGGGTGCGAAACGTCGCCCGCCGCGAGTCGTACGGTGAGATCTGAAACAGGCGCTTCGCGTTGAGGCCGGTGATGTCCTCGAGCGTTCCGTAATACGAGACTTCGCCTTGCGCATCGCGCGGGACGTACGCCCATTCGTCGACCTCCTGGCGGCGCTGCAGATAGCGGCGCACCTGAAAACCGAACGAGGTCGTGTCGCCGTTGTAGCGCAGTGCGCCGAGCGGGATCTTGATCTCGGCGATCCAGCCCTTGTCGTCGCGTGACGTGCTCGAGTACCAGACGCCGTCCCAGTCCGTCGACGAATCGGTGTCGTTGAACCGCGTGCCGTCGAGCTGCACGTTGGCAGCGTTGACCTGGAAGTGGAACGCACTCGCGCGATCGTTCTTCGAGCTGATGTCGACGGTGACCTTGTCCGCTTCGATGTCTCGGTCTCGGCGCGTCAGGCGAGCGACGATCTTGTCGGACAACGAGTCGTAACAGCGAATGCCGACATAGACCGCCTCGTCGTCGTACAGGACGCGAAGCTCGGTGCGTTCGGTCGGTGACTTCGCCTCGTCGGGGAAGTTCTGCGTGAAGTTCGTCTCGAGCCAGGCTTTCTGCCACGCGGGATCATCGAGGTGACCGTCGATCTCGATCGGTTTATCGGTGCGGACGGCGGTCAGGGTCGGCGCGCGCCGCGCTCCGCTCGTGGGGACGACCTTGGGACCACCGTTCGGACCCGGCGTCTCGACCGTCGTCGGTGCGGGTTTGAGCGCGACCGCGACCTCTTGATCGCTTCCGGTCTCGACGCTGACGACGATCTTCTCGGGCTGATAGTTCTCTTTGCTGAGCTCGATCGTGTGCTCTCCCGCGATCGTGGTGATCGTCTGGCCGTCTGGATCGAACTTGCATGCCTCGCCGTCGATCGTGCACGTCACGTCGCCCAGGTTGCTCGCGATCTTGACGCGGCCAACGCGGCTGAGGCGCAGCGGCGCGACGCTGTCGAGCCAGCGCTTCTCGTCCTTGACGTCGGCGGCCGCGAGCTCGAACTGGGCCTCCTTGGCGACCTTGCCGTCGGTGACCGAGAACGCGACCAACCGAAAGTGGTAGTTGCCATCCTTGATGAAGTAGTCGCCGGTGACCGCAAGGCGAAATCCCGCGTTGCGGACGGGTGCGAGGACGCGACTGATGCAGCTCACGTCGCTGCGACAGTCGAACCAACGCGGCAGGTACCCGTTGGTGAGGAGTCCCGACAGCGCATCGTGACCAAACACCGGCTGGCGCGAGATGGTCGACAGCGCGTGCTCGACGACGACGCGGATGCTTTGCGCTTCCTTGAGGCCGATCAGGTCACCCGTTCCGTTGGGCTTCTTGAGCGGCAGCAGGCCGACGAACACGACCTGGTTCGCGATATCGGGCTTGTGCGGCGCGGTCGGTTGCGCGAGCGCGACGCTCGACGCGGCGATGACCAGGGCGACACCGAGAAGGTGTACACGGGACCCCCTCAGACGAATCACCCTGCAATTGTGCGCCGCGCGCGAGAACGTTGTCAATCTTGGCCGTGTGACCGTTCCGACGAAGATGCAGCGCACGCCGGCGCTGTTCGTCGCCGACGCTCGTTCTTCGAGCAATGACCCGACGCCGACGCTACGAAGAGTATGCTTGGCTGATTCGCTCATGACCCCGAACACATCCTTATTGGTCGTTGGCCTGTCATCCGGGATCAGGTTTGAGTGATGGCGCCTTCCGAATCGCGGCCTCGCCTGGGGCAGGTTATCGGGTTAGCGCTGCCGATCATGGGCAGCATGTTCACCGGCATCGCGATGCTCATCGTCGATGGCATCGTGTGCGGACATATTCCTGATAACGGCCGCTCGCTGACTGCCCTCGGGTTCGGCGTCCAGATCTGGTTCATCCTCGATGTTCCTGCCGCGGTGTTCGACGTCGGAACCGTGGCCCTCGCATCGCGCGCACACGGCGCCGGGGACACGGATCGAGTCAACCGCGTGGTCGCACAGTCCGCGCAGATCGCGTTTCTCGCCGGGGCTGTCGTGGCCGTGTTCGGCGCCCTGATGGGCGATCACCTGTTTCGATTGCTTGGCGCATCGCCAGAGGTCGCGACCCAGGGCGCCAGTTATCTGAAGATGCTGATGATCGCGTTTCCCGCGTCGTACGTTGCCGATGGCTGCCTGGCGCCCGCGCTGCGCAGCGTCGGGAACGCGCGACTGCCTTTCCTGTGCGGCATCGCGAGTAATCTCCTCAACGCGGTCCTCGCCTACGCGTTGGTGTTTGGTCATTTCGGGCTGCCCGAAATGGGAATCGTGGGCGCCGGGCTCGCGACCGCGATCTCGAGAGTCGCGAGCTTGCTCGTGATGCTCGTCGCGATCCGGGCACGAGGCGTGGGCGGTCTGATCGTGCGGTTACGCGGGGTCGCGATCGATCGTCCGATCGTCGGCGAGATTCTTCGCGTCGGGTTGCCGAATCTCGTCGAGCAATTGACGTTCTTCGGGTCGATGACCGCATTCTTTTGGATCCTCGCGCGCGTCGACCAGACGTCCGTGGCGGCGCACACGATCGGCGCGCGCGTCGCGGGGTTGCTCCTGGTTCCTGCGTTCGGCGTCTCGATGGCGACGGGGGCTCTGGTCGGAAAGGCGCTCGGCGCGGGATCGGTCGACCACGCGCGACACCTCCTGCGACTGTCGCTGGTTGCGGTGACCGCGATCATGGTGCCGATCGCATTGGCTACCTACGCGACCTCGTACTGGATCGCCGCCGCCTACGACGTCGATCCGGGCTCGGTCCTCGAGGGGTACACGGTGAGCTGGCTGCACCTGATCGCGCTCTCGATCGTCCTGCAGGGGCTGATGCTCGTGTTCGAGGGACTGCTGTCGGGCGCGGGCGCGACGCGCACCGTGATGAAGATCAACTTGCTGGCGAATCTAGGCTTGCGGTTGACGCTCGCGGCGGTCTTGGCGCTCGGCACGAACCTCGGTGCGGTCGGCGTGTGGCTCAGCTGGCCGGCGGCCTTAGTCGTCCAGTTACCGATCGCGTTCATCGCGTATCGGCGCGGGCGCTGGGCCGTCACCGGCGTCACGGTCGCGAGCTAGCGCGCTACAGCCGCGCGGCCATGAACTCGGCGACGCCGGGGAGCTGCAAGTCGTCGAGGTTCTCGCCGACGATCTTGACGTCGATCACGGCGGGACGTCGCTTCGAGACGGCTGCCTCGACGGCGGCGGCGAGCTCGCTCGAGCTACGCGCTCGGTAGCCGTCGCAGCCGAAGGCTTCGGCGATCTTGGCGGCGTCGATCTCTTTGATCGGGCAGCCGTACGTCGAGCCGATGTAGCGGTCCATGTACTTCGCCACTTGTCCGTAGCCGGCGTTGTTCAAGACGACGCAGACGATCGGCAGCCCGTACTCGGCCATCACTTGCAGCTCGCCCGCGTGGACGAGAAAGCCACCATCGCCGATCACGAGCACGACCACGTCCTTGGGTCGCGCTGCTTGAACGCCAATCGCGATCGGGAGGCCGGATCCCATCGCCGCAAATCCATAGAAGCAAAAGAAGCTGTCGGGTGATAGCACCGGGAAGAAGCGCTTCAGGTACTGCAAGTTGAGGCCGCTATCGCCGCAGATCAGCGCTTCACGCGGGAGATGTTGGCGCAGCACGTGGAGCGCGCGCGGTGCGCGGAGCCCATCGCCGTGGTCTTCGGTGGCAATCGGCTCGTTGTACGTGCGGTGCTGCCGCCGGATCTTCTCGACGCGTTCGGAGGCGGGCCGGCGAATCTGCGCGGTACGTAGCGCGTCGCGAAGCGCTCGGATCGATGCCGGGATGTCACCGAGGATCCCGAGCTCGAGCGGAAAATTTCGGCCGATGTCAGATGCGATCTCGTCGATCTGGATCAGGTTCTTGAACAGCGAGCTCCGATAGTTGAGCGTCGTCTTGGAATCGAGCCTCGCTCCGATCGAGATCACCAGATCCGCCGATTCGAGATACGCGAGCGTCCCGGGGTGACCTGACAGGCCGACGATGCCGACGCTGAGCGGGTGATCCTCGGCGATGATGCCCTTGGCGAAGTCGGTCGTGACGAGCGGCAGCCGACCGAGCTCGCAGAGCTCTTGGATATCGGCCGAGAGGCCGCGGTGCGTCGCACGGTTTCCGATCACGAGGACCGGATTTTCTGCGCGGGCGATCAGTCGCGCGGCTTCCTCGATCCCAGCAACATCGACGCGGCGAGGATCTGCTCGATATTGCGCGGGCTCGAGCGACTCCCACACGATCTCTTGCTTGAACAAGTTGGCCGCGATCTCGAGCATCACGGGGCCGCGCTCCGCGTTCGCGACCGCCAGCGCTCTCCGCAGGCTCCGCAGCGCACTCGTCGGTGTCGGTGGACGCAGCGTCGCGCGCGTGACGGCTTTGAACAGAGGCAATTGATCGACGCCGTGATTCGAGCCGGTCGCTTCTTGATGCGCGTCCGCCGCGTAGGACTCTTGAGGCGCCTGCGACGCGAACACGAGGAGCGGCGTCGAATCGCAATACGCGCTCGCGACACCGGTCAACGTGTTCGTCGCGCCTGGGCCTTGGCCGAGCACGACGCCGATCCGGCCGCTCGCTTGCGCGTACGCTGCCGCGGAGAACGCCGCTGCTCCTTCGTGGCGGCTCGGCAGGTTGCGAATGCCGGCGCGTTCGAACGCTTGTAACAGCCAGAAGAAGTAGCCACCACAGATTCCAAAGACCGTGTCGGTCCCTTCGGCCTTTAACGTCTCCACCACCGCATCGACAAGCGTCGTCACCGTTGCACAGTACGGGCGCGCGCCTGCGAAGCGCAACACGAAGCGACGATCGCAAGACGTGTTGTAGGCGAATCGATCGCAACCTCGTGGTTGCACTCAGTCGGTTGCAGCTAGCGAAGCTCGATCGTTATTGGATCTCGGCGAGCAGCTGACCGGCGTGAACGACAGCGCCCTGCTTCACGCGAGGCTCTGCGCTGCCGGCGCGCGGTGCCTTGACGATGGTCGTGACCACCTTGCGTACGCTCGCGAGCTCCGTGCGCGCGCTGGCGAGGAACGGTTCGTACATCGCATCCTGCTTCGCGAGCTTCTCGAGATCGGCGACCTTGGCCGTGAGCTCTTTGGTCTTCGCCGCGTCGCTCGTGACGCGAACGATCTGGAACAGCTTATCGCCCTTGCGAACTTTCCGCGTAGCGCGAAGGAACGACGTGACCTGGCCTGCGCCGGGCGCCTCGATGCGAGACGTGGCGGCGGTCGCTTGTGCCGGCTCTGGCTTGGCCGGCTCTGGCTTGGTCGGCTCTGGCTTGGTCGGCTCTGGCGTCGCCGGATCTGCTGTTGTTGGGTCTGGTTTGATCGGATCCGGTTTGATCGGATCCGGTTTGATCGGCTCTGGTTTGATCGGCTCTGGTTTGATCGGCTCCGGCTTCGTCGGCTCCGGCTTCGTCGGCTCGGGCTTTGCGGCAACCACGAGCGGATGCCCGGATCCGGTCTCCGGCTGCGCCGTGGAGCTCGAGCCGCGAGACAACACAAACGCGCCGATCACGATCACGACCAGTGCCGCGGCACCGATCTGCGCGGGCCGACGAAAGCGTTGCGCGCGCGAAGCCACCGGTGGCGAAGCGACGTGGGCCGGAGGCAGCCACGCGGGCGCGACCGGCGGCGGCCACTGCTGCATCTGCGGTTGCTGCTGCCACGCAGGCGCGATCGGTGCTTGTGGCGCCCATGCCTGAGGTTGTTGCGGCGGAGGCGTCCACGCTGGAGCTAGCTGCTGCGGCGGAGGCGACTGCGGGGGCGCTTGCACCGTGCTTGCTTGCTGAGCCATCGCGAGCAGCTCGCGCGCTTCGATGTTGTCCGGATCTTCCTGGAGCAACGCTTCGAAGTAGCCCGCGGCTTCGACATGCTTGCCCATGCGCAAGAAGCGAATGCCGCTCTGAAACAAGCTGCGAACACTGCTCTCCCACTGTCCGCGCGACGCCCACGTCTTGGTCTCGGGCGCGGGGATCGAAGCTGCTGCTTGTGATGTACGTAGGAATCCGTACTCCTCGAGCTGCTGGATGAACTTCTCGAGGCTCTCGAGGTTGACCGGGATCCCGAGGCGGCCGCCTGCGTCGAGAATCTCGGAGATCTGGCGCCGGCCGTTCAACATCCGTGCGAGCGAGACCTCGAAGTCGTTCAGCGTGAAGGTTCGTCCAGCGCTGGGATCATGAACATCGAAGCCACCGGAAGCCTTGCGCGTCAGCTTCAGCTCTTGGCGGAGCTCGGGCGCCACATCGGCCGGTGTGAGCCGTTTGGGGATACTCGAGCTTCCGGGATGGCCCAGCGTGGTCGCGCCATCGAGATCGGTCTGCGGGCGTGGCTCGTGCGATCGGGCGCTCCGCTCCGGCTCCTCGTCGTCCATGACGAGTGCCGACGACAACACGGTGTCCTCATCCGCATCGAGCGTTGGGTCCGGCTCGTCGGAAGGGCCCCCTGCGCCCGTTGGACGTCCCGCTGACATGCGTCTAACCGAAGAATAACATACGGGGCATCGTCGTACGATTCTGACGAGAAAGCGCGCCTACTCGGCCCGGATCTCCCGTGATGTGCGTCGCTTCGGGCGTGGGAAGTTGCCCGATTCGTCTTGCGCGCGCGTCATCGAACGCTCGCGACACGCTTCTGTGCGACGAGCATGTACATCTGGCCGTGGCTGCCGGGCAAGATTGCGCGCGAAGCGAGCTCGATATCGATCAACCGCCGAAGATCAGGTGGCTCGAGGCGCTGGACGTCGAGCTCGAACGAGATCGAATCAGGGACAAGAACCATCGGCCGCACCTCGCGAACGGTGAAGCCGCCCTGTTCGGCGAGTTGCACGATGGCCGCTCGCGTAGGGGAGTTACGCCTCATGGTCTCGTTCTGATCGCCGGAGTAGAGGGATAGAAACGAGAGGTGTGGACATTCGATGTCCCACGTCGAAATCACGAGGAGCCCGTCATCCCGGAGCACGCGGAAACACTCCGACAGGAGCTTCACGAGACTCGGGCCATCGAAGTGTGCGGCCGTTCCCATCATGCAAGTGACGAGGTCGTAGCTGCCATCCGTGAACTGCAACGCGCGCCCATCACCGACGTGAAAGATTGGATTGGCCGCCGGGCCGCGCTTCCGGTTCGCGTAGGCGACCGCTTCGGGCTCGATATCGACGCCTTCCGCGGCGATCCCACGCGAAGCGAGCAGGGTTGGATACCGACCCGTCGCCGCCCCGATGTCCAGGCTGCGCGTAAATGGCCCGTATTGATTCAGCACATCGAGGACATTCACGAACTCGAGGGTCTTCTTCAGCTCGTCCTCGGACACCGAATGGTCGTACTTCATGTACGCGGAGACGTCGTAGCTGAGGCGCGCGGAGACCTGACCGTTGTGCAGCAGGGTCGCGTCGACGAGAGCCATGAACCTCTCTCGTTCCTCCGCGGTGACGCCGAGCTCTTGAGATCGTGCCGCGATGACCGGCTGAAGGCTGTCATCGATCGCGGAGATCCGTGGCACATCCGGCCCGAGCAGCGCAGCGATCAAACCGGAGTCGGGCACCGCTTCATCTCCATCGATGTGGTCGAGCGCCATCAGACGCGCCGAGACATCGCGGAAGTCCGGATCGAAGGACAGAATGATCTCGTAGTGACGCTTCGCCTCGCGCAGATTACCGATTTCCTCGTACGCGCGCGCGAGAGCGTAGAGTGCTCGTCTCGCGTCATCGGTGAGGAACTGTTCGCGGGCTCGCCGGTAACACGAGCGAGCGGCCGCATCCATGTTGCAGCGCGAGAAGGCATCGCCGGCCTCGGTCAACGCTCGCAGCCGGAGCTCTTCTTCGCGGCTCGCGCGCACGAAGTCGCTTGCGGCGCCTCTCCAGTTACCGCGTTCGACCTTCAGTCTTCCGAGGAGAAAGTAGCTTCGAAAATGATTCTCGTTGCCCGCGACGTCGTCGGAGAGCAGCTCCTCGACCGCGTCGAGCATCTTCGTCCGCCCGAGCACGCTCCCCAATTCGCGGAGTCGCTTGACCCCGTAATCGACGATGCCCAGTTGCTTGTAGAGCGAAAGCAGATCCTCGACGAGCGCGTGGCGTCCGCTCGCGATCGACTCCTCGAGCTGACCGAGCTCATCGACAGCCACATCGCAGGGCAGCACGCGGAGGAGCCGCAGCGAGCCGTCACTCGACGCGACCAGCAAGCGAGACGCGTCATCTGACAGTGCGACGGACCAGACCTCGCCTTGCGTGTAGAGCGAGCACAGGACGCTGCCCGCGGGTCCTCCGATGAGGTTCACGCGACCATCAAAGCCGCCCAGCGCCAGGATGCCGCCGTTCGAGATCGCAACTCCGCAGATGGCGCGTCGCGAGACATTGAGGGTCTCCACTGCGGTACGTGCGCGCAGATCGAGCACCAGCGCCGTTCCGTCGCGCAGTCCGACCGCAGCTCGCGTCGCGTTCGGGGAGAAACACGCGCGGTACGCGGCGGCAGTGGTTGGATGGTTGAAGATCGTCTCGAGGTTCGTGTCGAGCACGGAAACCCCGGTGCCGTAGACTCCGGCCAGCGCAACGTCACCGTCACGGGACAACGCCGTGCCATAGACGCCGGTCCCGGGCAATCGACGGTGAGCCCGCTGGGCGAACGAGGAGCCCTGCCTGTGGAACAGGTAGACAGAGCTGGCCCACGTACCCGCGATCAGGCGTTCGCCATCCGCTGATAAACCGACAGACCAGATCGGCGCATCGAGCTCGGTCGACCACAGCAGCTTACCGTCACGCCGGAACACGGATAACGTTCCGCGGGACCGGCGTTTACTCGCCGTCCCGAACGCGACAACGCTCCCGTCCAAGGCGATTGCAGAGGACCAGACCTCACCATCGAGCTGACGACTCCAAAGCGTGCTGCCGTTGCCATCGAGGAGATGCGCGAACTCATCGATCGACGCCGCAGCAACGAGAGCGCAGTTCGCCGTCGAAGCAACACAGATCACCGACCGTGGAAATCGACGGCTCCAGATCTCCGTGACCGGTGAGCTAGCGAGCTGGGTTGTCATTCAATACCGCGGCCGCGAGATCTAGAACAGGACCTGTCCGACGGGCACGTCGGACGCGGGGGACACATAGACGGTGTTGCCGGCATCGTCGTTCACCCCGAGCACCAAGACCTCGGACTTCTCAGGTCCCATCTTCTTCGTCGGGAAGTTAACGACCGCGAGGACCAGCTTGCCCATGAGGGCCTCGACCGGGTAGTGGCGATATCCGCCGCACGACACCTTGCGCCCGATCTCGGTACCAAAATCGATCTCGAGCCGATACGTAGGCTTCTTCGTGGAGGCGATGTCGACGCCGACAATCTTGCCGACTCGGATATCCAATTGTTCAAATACATCGAACTGTACCGTTGGCTTCATTGCTCGTTCCCGTGAAGATGCTCGCTCGATGGACGCTACCTGAACCTTTCGACGTAACTCAATCGATTCAGCAGCGGATGAGCCCAGGTGTTGTGGTTCGACTGCACACACGAGTGGGCACTTTAGGGGCCTTCGCGAACAACTGGCCGAGTTTCACGGGTCGGCGACGGCTTCTAGATCCGTCCGAGTAACGGCCCGATTCGCGGGTGCTCCTCCAGCACGTTGATCATGAAGTGCCCGGTCTCGAGCTCCTTCTCGATCCGATACCGCTTGAAAACCTCGCAGAGCTCGTCGTCGGACAGTCCGGCGATTTTTTCGTCGTTCAGGGTATCCGCCTTGTGATGCAGGATGAAGCTCGGGCACACTCGGTTTCCTGCCAGCACGTCGGGTTCTTTGAAGCGATAGGTGCGATGGACCGACCCGACCGGGAACAAGACCAACGTGTGTTTTTGCAATGGCGCGATGATGTTTGGCTTTATCGCTTCATTGTCTTTGATACTACGGATTCCCAGCACGACATTCGTATTGCATTCGTTGAAGCGGGGCTCGCCGGATACCGCGAGTGTGCTGTTGCAGTCGGGCGTACACGAGTACACGAACCAGCCATGGTAAGTCCTGTTGGTTGGACGAAGAAAGCTGGTCCAGTTACTGTCGTGATGCCAGGAGAATCCGCTATCAGTGGCGATATTCAAGTCGAAGAATCCAACGTCGCTTACATCGTAATCAATGAAACCCCGTCGCTTCGTGAGCTCGTTCGAAAGGAATGCTTGCATCGTCATGCAAGCCTCCCAATCGTTCTTCAAGCTGATGAACTCTCCACCGAACTCGCGGCCGTCGAGGAGTTGTCCTGGATTCAGCGCGCGGTTCTGGAGTTTTATCTTGGGTGGCTCACCGAGCGTCAGGATCTGATGTGCGATCTCGAGCCGGTCGAGGACGGCAAACGACGCACACAGATCAAGATCGTCAACATTGTCGATCTTGCGCTCGAGCTTCCCTTTGCTGGATTCCAGTTGTCGAAAACGGGCGTTAGGATCGGTCGTCATGTCCTGCTCCTCTCCGTGCGTCCAGACACGATACAGCACACAGTGGGGGTTCTTGCGCACCTGCTGCTGGACGCGTTGCCCGTCAGCTTCGGCAATCCCGGCAGCATGCCTTGATCATCGCAACATGAAGCAGATACTGTTTCACCTTATGACGGACGGGGAGGTTGGTATGACCATCGTCGGGATGACTATCGTCGCGTATGGCCGCTGATCCCTCGATAGAGTGGAACGCGACCGAGTGCAGTTATCGACGCGATCTCTGCGTCCACGACTTCATCGCCGAGCATGCACGCACTGCCCCGGATGCGATCGCGATTCGCTTCGGAAGCCAGTCGCTCACGTATCGCGAGCTCGAGGCACGGGCGAAACGGCTTGCGCGGCAATTGCGTGCGCTCGGAGTCGGCCCCGATGTCTTGGTCGGGACGTTCGTGGACCGCTCGTCCGAGATGATCATCGTCCTGCTCGCGATCCTCAAGGCCGGGGGAGCCTACCTGCCTCTCGACGCGACGTACCCGCGTGAGCGCCTCGCTGCCATGCTGCAGGACGCAAGACCGCGCGCGGTGATCTATGCGGGCTCGCAGCCCGATGTTGTCATGCCCGCGGGGACTCACCTGATCCCTTTCGTGCCAGACGCGAAACCGACCGCGGACGACGCAGCCGAGTCGTTCGACTCGGGAGCGCGTCCGGACAACTTGGCATATGTCGAGTTCACGTCGGGCTCGACGGGACGGCCGAAGGGCGTGTGCATTCCGCATCGCGCCATCTGCAGGCTGGTCCAGAACAACCGGTTTCTAAAGGCTGGTCCTGGCGACGTGTTTCTTCAGCTCGCGCCGGTCTCGTTCGATGCCTCGACGCTCGAGATCTGGGGTGCGCTGACGAACGGGGCATGCGTCGCCGTCGCCCCACCCGGAGTTCTCCCTCTCGACGAGATCGCGACCACGATCCGCGCTCACGCGGTCTCGCACCTCTGGCTGACCAGCGGACTGTTCGACAAGATGGTCGAACAACATGTGGACACGATCGCCTCGGTTCGGCACGTCATGGCCGGCGGTGACGTCCTGACGCCGAAGAGTGTCGCTCGCCTCGTGACCCGAATGCCCGCTGGATCGATCTTCAGCAACGGTTATGGCCCGACGGAGAACACGACGTTCACGACTACCTTCGAGCTGAATCGGTCGAGCGAGATCCCCCATTCGATTCCCATTGGCCGCCCGATCTCCAACACGACTGCGTACGTCGTGGATGACACCTTCGGCGCGGTACCTATCGGCCTTGCGGGACAACTCGTGACCGGAGGCGAGGGGCTTGCGCGCTGTTACCTCAGTTCTCCCGCGCTCACCGCCGAGCGGTTCGTTCCGGATCCATTCGGCCCGTCCGGTGGACGCGTCTATTGCACCGGCGACCTCGCGCGTTGGCGCCCCGATGGAGTCCTCGAGTTCTTGGGCCGAAACGATCACCAGGTGAAGATCCGAGGATTCCGGATCGAGCTGGCGGAGATCGAGGCTGCGCTGGCGCGCCGTGAAGGGGTGAACGAGGTCGCGGTGATCGCGCGGGAGGACCCGTCCGGAGACAAACGGCTAGTCGCGTACCTCGTCGGCACGACGTCGCCGCGCCCGACGGCCGCCGAACACCGGAGCTTCCTCGGCGGCACGCTCCCCGACTACATGATGCCTTCGGCGTTCGTGTGGCTCGAGGAAATGCCACTGACGCCTAACGGCAAGCTCGATCGAAAGGCGTTACCCGTTCCCGACTGGCGTACCGAAAAGCGTTATGTCGCTCCACGAACCGCCGTCGAGGAAGTCATCGTCGACGTGTGGGCGTCGGTGCTCGGCGTTAGCCCGATCGGCGTCGAGGACGATTTCTTCGAATTGGGTGGATACTCGCTCGCGCTGACGCAGGCCGTGGCCATGATCTCCGATGCGCTGAACGTCGACGTCGACTTCGATGCGTTGTTCGATCATCCAACGGTCGGTCAACTCGCCGCCGCGTTGCTCGAAGCGGCGCCGGCGCGCGACATCGAGCAGAACGCTCAGGAGTTTCTGCGCGTGGCGAAGATGACGGACGAGGAAGCGAGCGCGTTGGCAAAAACCCTTCAGCACGGAGACGGCTGATGCGCGAGCCGACCGCGCCGGCGCGCTCCAACTTGCGGCGGTTCAGATGATCGACCAACGGAAACGCGAGATCCTCGAAGCACTCAGAACCAAGCGCGGTGACCGCTCATCGCGCTCGAAGATTCCTCGGCGCACGACGACAGACGCTTCTCCTTTATCGTTCGCGCAGCAGCGTCTATGGCTCGTGGAGAAGGGACTCGCCGCCGACGCGCCCGTGCGGCCCTACAACGAAAGCGCGGCCTACACGTTCGAAGGTGCGCTGGATGTGGAGACGCTTCGCAAGAGCCTTCATGCGCTGGCCCAGCGGCACGACATCTTACGGACGACCTTCTTCGAGCAGGATGACGTTCCGGCGCAGCGCGTGTCGGACGAGAATCCATTTGCTGATCCGATCCTCTTCGAGGATCTCCGCAAGCTGTCACCTGCCGAGCAGAGCGCACATCTCGAGACGGTCGCGATCTCCCACAACCGCGAAGCCCTGCTTGGACCGACCAAGCCAGCGCTGCGGGTGCGCCTTCTCGGCGTATCCGAAACGACGCACGTCCTGATCGTGTCGACCCATCACGCGATCACCGACGGTTGGTCGGATAACATTTTCCTCCGCGATCTCGCCGAGCTCTATCGGGGCTTCGTGCAAGATCGCGCGCCGCAGCTCCAAGAGCTGGCCATTCAATACGCGGACTTCGCGATCTGGCAGCGCGAGCGCCTGAGCGGCGAGCAATTGCGGTCCGGGCTTGCCTACTGGACACGTCAATTGCGCGGCGCTCCGCCGAGCATCGCTTTGCCGACCGACAAACCGTCGCGGTTCCCGACGTTCCAGGGCGCGCGAGAGCGCGTCGTGTTGGATCCATCCGTGTGCGATGCGTTGCGCGAGTTAGCACGTCAGGAACGCTCCACCGTATTCATGGTGCTGTTGGCAGCCTTGGACACGCTGCTGTTTCGTTATTCGAGCCAAGAGGATTTGGCGATCGGTGCGGTGATTGCCAATCGCGAGCATGTCGATACTCATGATCTCATTGGATTCTTCGCAAACATGGTCGTGCTGCGCGCCGACCTCAGCGGTAATCCGTCGTTTCGCGACGTGATCCGGCGAGTGCGCGAAGTCACCCTCGGCGCTCAGGCCCATCAGGAGGTGCCATTCGACAAGGTCGTCGCCGAGCTGAGTGCCTCGCGCACCGATGGAAAGAATCCGCTGTTCCAGGTCGGGTTCATCTTCCAGGAGAAGCCCTCGCGCGTCGATATCCTTCCCGACCTCGGCGTCGACCTCGACTTTCTGCATAGCGGAGGCTCGATCTTCGATCTCTCGCTCTATGCGACCGAGACGCCTGGTGGCTTGAGGTGCACGTTCGAGTACAGCACCGACCTGTTCGAGGCATCGACGATCCGCCGGCTCGTCGACCACTTTCGCAACCTCACGATGGATGCAGTTTCGCAGCCCGATTGCCGCATCGGCGAGCTGGCGCTGTTGTCGCCCGACGAGCGCCAGCAAGTGCTCGTCGATTGGAACGCTACCGCGCGTGACTACCCGGCCGACGTCTGCATCCAGGAGCTGTTCGAGGCACAGGTCGATCGCACGCCGGATGCGATCGCGGTGATGGCCGCTGGAGAGACGCTGACCTATCGCGAGCTCGACGAACGTGCAAACCGACTCGCGCACCACTTGCGAGCGTGCGGGGCAGGGCCTGGTGAGCTGGTCGGAATCTTCCTCGAGCGCTCGGTCGAGCTCGTGATCGCGCTGTTCGCTGCGTTCAAATCGGGCGCGGCGTACGTACCGCTCGACCCGACCTATCCGAAGGATCGGCTCTCCTTCATTCAGGAAGACGCACGACCGAAGGTTCTCGTTACCCAGATCTCGCTCGGTGGTCGGCTCCCCGACGTCGGGGCGCGAGTCGTTCGCGTCGACGCTGATGCGGTCGAGATCGCGCGCTCGGCGGTCTCCCGACCGACACGCCTGACGAATCGGACGAGCCTGTCTCACGTCATCTATACGTCTGGGTCCACCGGCCGACCCAAGGGGATCGCGATCGAGCACCGGGTGATGGTGAATTACTGCGAGTTCTCGCGCGAGATGCATCCGCCCGAGGAGCTAGCGGGAGTGTGGCTGTTCGCGACCTCGGTGTGCTTCGACATGTCGCTGTTCGAGCTCCTCGTCCCGCTGTCCTGGGGCGGGCGCGTCTATGTCGTCGAAGATCTATTCGCGCTGGCGACCGTTCCCGCGGACGCCGGGATCACGTTCGTGAACTCGGTACCGTCGGTGCTGGCGGTGTTCATGCGCGATGGCAAGCTGCCGGCCTCGGTGCAGACCGTCTCGACGGCAGGAGAGGCGCTGCCGAACGCACTCGTGAAGCAGCTCTACGCCGCCGGCGTTCGCCGTGTGTACGACTTGTATGGCCCGACCGAGACGTTCCTCGTGACCTGGACCATTCGCAGCGGTGAGGGCACACCGACGATCGGACGGCCGATCTCCAACACGCAGATCTACTTGCTCGATGCTCGCGGTCAGCTCGTACCGCCCGGAGCGCGCGGAGAGATCTACGCGGGCGGCGACGGCGTGGCGCGCGGCTATCTGAATCGACCCGAGCTCACGAGCCAGCGCTTCATCGCGAATCCGTTCGGCCCGGGCAAGCTCTACAAGACGGGCGACGTCGCTCGCTGGCTTCCCGACGGCACGCTCTGCTACATGGGACGCAGCGACCATCAGGTCAAGATCCGCGGCTTCCGGATCGAACCCGGAGAGATCGAAGTCGTCCTCGCGAGTCATCCGAGCGTGCGCGAAGCATCCGTGCTCGCGCGAGAAGATACGCCCGGCGACAAGCGGCTCGTCGCGTACGTCGTCGGCAAGGTCGGCGCGCTCGAGATCAGCGAGCTCCGGACGTACCTCGAGCAACGCCTTCCCGCGTACATGGTACCGGCGGCATTCGTGATGCTCGACGCGCTGCCGCTGACGCCCAACGGCAAGATCGATCGTTTGGCGCTGCCCGCACCCGATTCATCGTCGAGCGAGGAATCAGAGTACGTCGCGCCACGGACACCCGAGGAGGAGCTGCTCGCTGGGATCTGGGAGCACCTCCTGCAAGTCGACCGCGTCGGGCTCACGGACCACTTCTTTCATCTCGGCGGACATTCGCTTCTCGGCATGCGGCTGATCTCGCGCATCCGCGATGTGTTCGACATCGCTGTCCCGTTGCGGAGTGTATTCGAGACGCCGACACTCGCTGGTCAGGCGCAGAAGATCGCGGCTGCTCGAAGTAAGGATCGGTTGGGCTCGACGTCGATCGAAGCCCAGCCAACCGATGGCGAGCGACCTCTCTCGTTCGCGCAGCAGCGCATGTGGTTCATCGATCAGATGACCAACGGGAGCTCGCTATACAACGCGCCGGTCGTGTTTCGCCTGAGAGGTGCGCTCGATGTTGCGGCACTCGAGTACGGTCTGCAGGAGATCCATCAGCGCCACGAGACACTCCGAAGCACGGTCGTGAGCCAAGGCGGCCGCCCGGCGATCGTGATTTCGGACGCGCCGTTTTTGCTGACCAAAGTCGATCTGCGCACGACTGCCGATCCCGAGCGCGCCGTACGCGACGTCGCGAATGACGAGGTCGCGCGGCCATTTGACCTCGCTACAGAGCTGCCGTGGCGTGTGAAGTTGCTGAGATCCGGAGACGACGACCACACGCTCGTCGTGACGATGCATCACATCGTGACCGATGGTTGGTCGATGGGTGTGCTCGTCGAAGATCTCGCTGCGTTGTACGCCGCGCATCGCGACGGGCGACCGTCACCGCTCTCGCCGCTGCCGATCCAGTACAGCGATTACACGCGATGGCAGACTGGTTTGACGAACCAGGTCTTCGACGGCCAACTCGCGTACTGGAAGAAGCAGCTCGCAGGTATCCCGCCGGTGCTCGAGCTGCCACACGACCACCCGCGGCCGCCCGAGATGTCGCATCGGGGAGGGCAGTACCTCTTTGCCCTGTCGTCGACACTCTCGCGGGAGCTCGAGGTGGTGAGCCGCGACCAAGGGGTCACGATGTACATGCTGATGCTCGCGGCGTTCCAAACGCTGCTGCATCGCTACTCGCGTCAGGATGATATTCTCGTCGGTTCGCCGATCGCTGGACGGACGCGACACGAGATCGAAGGGCTGATCGGGTTGTTCGTGAACACCGTGGTGATGCGAACGAACTTCTCCGAGAACCCGACGTTTGCGGAGGTCCTCGGGAACGTCCGCGACACCACGCTCGGCGCGTACGCGCACCAGGACTTGCCGTTCGAGAAGCTCATCGACGAGCTCAAACCCGACCGGAGCCTCAGTCACACGCCGCTGTTCCAGGTGTTCTTTCAGGTCGACGCGTACGAAAGGCCGAGGCTTCCCGGTCTGACGGTGACCGCAGAAATCCCCGAGATCCGGTCGGCGAAGTTCGATTTGCTCGTCGGCGTATTCTCCGGCGGAGAACAGCTCAGGATCGTCTTCGATTACGCGCGCGATCTGTTCGACCCGCCGACGATGGTCCGCATGGCAGATCATTTCGAGCGGCTGCTCGAGGGGATCGTCGCGCAGCCACAGCGCCGCGTCGACGAGCTGCCGCTGCTGTCGCCCGAACAGCGGCAGCAGGTGCTCGTCGATTGGAACGCCACCGCGCGCGACTACTCGGCCGATCCATGCCTTCACGAGCTGTTCGAAGCACAGGTCGATCGCACGCCGGACGCGATCGCCGTCGTGGCCGGCGGGCAGACACTGACCTACCGCGAGCTCGACGAACGTGCGAACCGACTCGCGCACCATTTGCGAGCCTGTGGGGCGGGTCCCGGCGAGCTCGTCGGGATCTTCCTCGAGCGCTCGGCCGAGCTCGTGATCGCGTTGTTCGCTGCGCTCAAGTCCGGCGCCGCGTACGTCCCCCTCGACCCGACCTATCCAAAGGATCGGCTCGCATTTATCCAGGAGGACGCGCGGCCGAAAGTCCTCGTGACCCAGACCTCGCTCGGCGGTCGGCTCCCCGACATCGGCGCGCGGATCGTTCGCGTGGACGCCGATGCGGCAGAGCTCGCGCGTGCACCTTCGTCGCGACCCACGCGCCTGACGGATCGGACGAGTCTGTCCCACGTCATCTACACGTCCGGATCCACCGGTCGACCCAAGGGCATCGCGATCGAGCACCGCGTGATGGTCAATTACTGCCAGTTCTCGCGCGAGATCCATCCGCCCGACGAGCTCAGATCGGTGCTGTTCGCGACCTCGGTGTGCTTCGACATGTCGCTGTTCGAGCTGTTCGTCCCGCTCTCGCTCGGCGGATGCGCGACCGTGGTCGAGAATCTGTTCTCGCTTGCCACCTTACCGGCCGACGCGGGAATCACGTTCGTGAACGCGGTGCCTTCGGTCCTCGCCGCATTCTTGCGTGACAACGCACTGCCACCCTCTGTCGAGACCGTCTCGTGCGCGGGCGAGGCGCTGCCGAACGCGCTGGTGAAGCAGCTCTACGCCGCGGGCATCCGTCGCGTGTACGACTGGTACGGCCCGACCGAGACGTTCATCGTGACGTGGACGGTTCGCAGTGGTGACGGCACACCGACGATCGGGCGGCCGATCTCGAACATGCAGATCTATCTGCTCGACGCGCACGGTCAGCTCGTACCGCCCGGAGCGCGCGGCGATCTCTATGCAGGTGGCGAGGGACTGGCGCGCGGCTACCTGAATCGACCCGATCTCACAAACGAGCGCTTCATCCCGAACCCGTTCGGCCCAGGCCAGCTCTACAAGACCGGTGACGTCGCTCGCTGGCTGCCCGATGGCACGCTCGTCTACCTGGGACGCAGCGACCATCAGGTCAAGATCCGTGGCTTCCGGATCGAGCCGGGGGAGATCGAGGTTGTCCTCGCGAGCCATCCCACGGTGCGCGAAGCCGCTGTCGTCGCGCGCGAGGATACGCCGGGCGACAAGCGGCTCGTCGCGTACGTCGTGGGCAAGGCCGGTGCGCCCGAGATCAGCGAGCTGCAGGCTTACCTGGCGGAGCGGGTTCCCGAGTACATGATGCCGGCGGCGTTCGTGACGCTCGAAGCCTTGCCGCAGACGCCCAACGGCAAGATCGACCGCCTCGCCCTGCCGGCGGTCACCGACGATGCATACTTGCGAGACGAATACGTCGCGCCACGTTCGGAAGACGAGCAGGCGTTGGCGCGTACGTGGCAGGGGCTGCTCGGGATCGAGCGAGTCGGAGCCCGCGACAACTTCTTCCAGCTCGGCGGCAATTCGATGCTGGCGCTTCAGCTCATCGCGCGAATCCGACGCGATCTTGGAGCGGAGCTGCGACCCCAGGACGTATTTAGTGCGCCGACGGTCGAGCAGATGGCCACGCGAATGGGTCGCTCGTCCGACGAGCTCTCGCAGCGCGGCTCGGTGAAGCGCCTGTCGCTCACCGAGGGTCCAGCGGGGCTGCTTCAACCGTACTGGTGGACGATCAACGAGGATGACCCGCGTAAGGGCGTTCCGCTGGTCGTGCCTCAGGCCTTCCGCCTTCGTGGTCCACTGGAACCGTGGGCGATCGAGCGGGCGCTACCTGCCGTCGCCGCGCGGCACGAGATCTTGCGCACGAACTATGAGTGGCGCGGCGGCGAGCTGAGACAGATCGTGCGGCCGGCGCAGCCACCGTTCCTGCCGTCGTATCAATACGAGAACTGGGAGGGTAGAGATCGCGGCGATCAGGAGCGCGCGCTCGCCGAAGCGACTCAGGAGTCGTTGAAGCGACCGTTCGACCTGGGCCACGGTCCCGTCGCGAGGATCAAACTGATCCGACTCGGACCCGAGGAGCATGCGCTCGTCCGCGTGATGCATCACGTTGCCCTGGATGGTCCCTCCGTCGCGCTGTTCACCCACGATCTCGCCGCCGGCTACCGCGCGGCGCTCGACCAGCCTTCCGCCGAGGTCGTGAACCTGCGAGACCCGTTGCCGTTCCAGTTCCTCGACGTCGCGACGTATCTGCAGGCGTACAGGGATTCGTCGGCCGGCCGGGCCGACATCGAGTACTGGCAGCGGCGGTTCGACGGGGTCCAGCCCCTCGCGCTGCCGGTGGACTTCTCGCGCGACGAGGTCGACGCGGAGAGTCGGGCCAAGCAAGCCTCCACCGGAAGGCCGTACGTCGCGCACTTCCCGTATGCCGAAGCGATCCGGGAGGGCAACGAGACGCTCGCCGAGCTCGTCGTCACCGCTGCACGTCGGGCGAGCGTGACGCCGCTCGTTTACTTTCTCGCCGGACTGGGCGAGCTCTTGCACGGCGAGACCGGGCAGACCGATATCGCGCTTCAGACCAGCCTCAACGTGCGCCCGCTGCTCGGTGCGGAGTCGCTGATCGGCGGGTTCAATAGCCTGATCTTCGTCCGCATGGATCTCTCGAAGCGCACGAGCCATCGAGAGCTGCTGGCGCAGGTCGGCGAATCGTTCTCGCAGGCGTATGCGCGTGCGCTGATCTCTCCGGTGCAGATCGTTCCTGCACACGCGGGTAGGCTGAACGTCGGCTTCGTGCCGGGCCTTGACGACGAGTTCCGGATCGGGGATGCGGTCGGCACAGCGCTTCCGATCTCGATCGACTCGGTTAGCCCGTTCGACTTGCGACCCGACATCATGCTCGACGGGCGGCAGCTGTTTGTCTCGTTCGCCTACAACACGCGGTTGTTCCGGCACGAGACGATGGAGCGGATGTGCGGACGCTATCTCGAGCTCCTGCGATCGATGGCGGAGGACCCCAACGGACAGGTTCACGGGAAATAACGACGAGCGGAGTGGCCGCCTCGATGGCGAGGTCAGAACTGGAAGCTCTTCGTCTTCAACGAGATCTTCGTGTCATTGGATCGGTTGGCGAAACGGATTCCGGTCAGCATCGAGATCACCGATGTCGGCGTCCTGAGGAGCATACCGACGTCGGACGTCTCTGGTTTTCTTCCGGCGCTCCTGACGAGTGCCTGGTTCGCGGCGAGCTGCTGAGCCTCGAGGCGTCCGAGGATCGCCCTTTCGAGGCAAAGGTAGGCGGCCACTGCACGGACGATCGCGTCGAGCTGTGCCGCTCCCACTTGTTTACTCAGCGGCGAGCCGGTGGCCAGCTCGAGCAGCCCGCGGGCGACGGCCGATTCGTCGACTGTCACGAGAAGCCCCGGAGCAAATCCGGCGAGAACGAGTTCGCGGTGCTCGGGTTTCTCCATCACATCGGCGACCAGTCCCGACATCGTCGTGGTACTGGTGATCGCCTGCAGACCTGATTCGATGAGCGAGCGCTCGTCGGAGAAACGCTCGCCCGGCAGCGCCTTCAAGATGACGCGTGTCGCGGTGGTCGCCTCCGCGCGCAACAGCAGAATCAGACAATCCATGCTCGCGAACCCATCGGAGTACTCGAGGAACGTACCCATCTCCGGCACGAGCTCTCGAAGCGCGGCCGCGTCTTTGGAAACCGGTGCTCGCAACGAGAGCGCCCTCACGAACGACTCGATGTGCTTCGGCGAACCTGCGCACACGCCGTCTGCCCCTTTCAGGAACAGCTTCTCCTGCTCGGCCACATTGGCGATCTCTTCCGGCGCAGTCGGCACGGGTTGACCGACGAAGCTCCTGGCAAGCAGCAGCTTCGTCGTCGTTCCGATGTCGAACGCCGCCTTCATCATCGACGCGACGAACCCGGGCAGATGGTGATTCGCCACGGGATCTCGAGCTCGGAACAACAGATAGATCGGAAGCGCCACTGCCATCGACGCGATCTGGTACCAATCCAGGAGCTCTGGTTGCGCCCGCTTCATCCGCTTCATGTGCTCGGTGGCAAGGAACGCCATGCCACCTAGGACGTCATCCCAGTGGCTCCCCATCTGCTTCAGGGCAGAGAGGTTCATCATGCGTCCGAGCCGAATACCGGGGTACGGACATCGCTTCCTCTCGAACAACTCGATCCGATCCTCGATGAGAGGCCGACCATCGACGTCCCAATACTCCTGGGCCTCGCCCAACATCAGCCTGACGAGGTCGAGGCCTGGAGCTCGATGATCCGAGCCGGCCGCCGCTGTGACGTCTGACATCGATGTGGACCTGCCTTTCGAGACTCAAAAATAGGACTTCAGTCCTCCGCGCCGGCGGATATCCACGGTCGCGCAGTGGAACCCGCCGCCCTTCAAGTGATTCGTGCGGAACGCGACGGGGATCGGTGTGAAGCCCCAATCCTTCAAAGCCTTGATGAAGGGTTCCTCTTGTTTCTCGACGATCACCCGCTTCTCGTCGAGCATGAACGTGTTGACGTGCAGCCACTCGAAGTTCTTGTACGCCGGGACCTTCGGAAGCGTCGAGCGCGGCGGCGTCAGCATCTCCCAACCCGAGCCGCGAAAGATCTCGGGAAGCTTTTTGATCGGACGGTCCGGATTGATCAAGATCTTGCCTGGGGCCATCGGAACGAACGTCGCGTCGATGTGAATCGGTCGATCGTCGTCGAATTCGACCGTATGAACGCGATATGTGTCGCCGAGATGCCGGCGAAGCCACTCGATCCCGGCTTCGTTGGTCACATGGCTTCGCTGCGCGAACAGATCTTTGCCGCACCGAGCGATGTCGGCGGCGTCGAAGACAGGCTCTACCTCGGTCGTGACATAGCTCTGAAAGCCGCGCTTCCAGTTCTTGTCGTAGAGGTCGTCGTTCATGAGCGGCTTGGGGACCGCGGTCCACTTGGCGCCCTTGCGGAAGTACTCGTTGAGTAACCGGCGGTAGGCGCGAAATTCGAAGTACCGGGACCGCCAGGCCATCGGTGCCTCGATGATCTCGTTGCCGATCACGATGAGGACATCCCTCGGATCGATCTGTGCGTTGCCACAGACCGATTCCCAATCGGGGGTCGCGTAGCGCGTGGCCTGATCGATGGGATCGGGACGGCGAACCTTGACGCCCTCGGCCTCGAGCACGTGCACCAGCTCGTCGAGCTCTCGCGTGGCCGCCACGGTCTGTTTCGGTGGCTTCGGCTTGCCGCCGAGCTTCTGATGATATTTTCGAAGCTCGTCGACGGCATCGCCGGGCATCACGGATTCCAGTGCCAGGTCCCACGGGATCTCGCACGCGCCTTCGGCGACGCCTACGATGACCTCCTCGAGAGGGTCCCATTCGTTGAACGAGTTGACCACCGGCAGATCAGCGGGTGCGGATTGCATCTTGGTATCGAGACCTCGCCTATCGTGAGAACCAACATTGTACTCGCAGTCCCGGCGCGTCGGTGTAGTTGACGCCCGGTGTTGATTCACCAATGGGGGCGACATTTGCGGTACGATCATCGTTCCGCATTCATAGACATCCGTCATAGGGGCCTAGATGACTGCTTCTGTCGTGAGCTCGTTCAACGAGTGGGACCCGCTCGAAGAGATCATCGTCGGTACGCTAGAGGGCTCGGTCGAGCTGCCGTGGGATGTCGCTCTTCAAGCGGTCGTCCCCGAGCGCGATATCGAATCGACGCGCCAATATCTGCTCGCGCAAGGTGGCAAGCCGAAGCCGGAGCGGTTTCGCGTGCTCGCGCAGAAGGAGCTCGATCGGTTCATCGCGATCCTCGAAGGCGAGGGCGTCGTCGTCAAGCGTCCGGATCCGATGCCTCACGATAAGAAGCACGCGACGCCGCAGTGGGAGAGCATCGGCGGCAACGCGCAGTCCGATCCGCGCGACGTCCTGATCGTGATCGGCAACGAGATCCTCGAGGCGACGATGGCGTGGCGCTCGAGGTACTTCGAGTTCCTGTCGTATCGGCGGCTGATCAAGGAGTACTTCAAGCAGGGCGCGAAGTGGGCCGCGGCCCCCAAGCCGCAGCTTTCCGACGAGCTCTACAAGAAGTCGCACGTTCGCGGGCAGGAGTACGTGCTCACCGAGTTCGAGCCGGTGTTCGACGCGGCCGATATCACGCGCTGCGGAAAAGACCTGTTCGTCCAGAAGAGCCACGTCACGAACGAGTTCGGGATCGAATGGCTACGCAGCCACCTCGGCGACACGTACAACGTTCACATGGTCGAGTTCGCGGACGACCGGGCGCTTCACATCGACGCGACGTTCGTTCCGCTTGCACCCGGCAAGGTACTGGTCAATCCCGACCGGCCGCTCAAGCATGTCCCCGAGGTGTTCAAGCGCGGCCGGTGGGAATTCCTCACCGCGCCTCGTACGACCCTGCCGGCAGGCTTCCAGCTGTTCACGAACTTTCAGTGGCTATCGATGAACATGCTCTCGCTCGACGAGAAGCGCGTGATCGTGGAAGAGAGCGAAGAGCCGCTGATCAAGGCGCTCAGGGAATGGGGCTTCGATCCGATTCCGTGTCCGTTCCGGACCAACTATCGCTACGGCGGCAGCTTCCATTGCGCGACCGTCGATATCCGGCGGCGAGGCACGCTCCAGTCCTACTTTTGATTCGGCGATCCCGCGCGTGCGTCGGGCGTCGTCACGATCGATCGCAAGATCTCGAGATAGCGCGCAGCGAGACGCTCGACCGTCGCGTGTCGGAATAGCCGTTCGTTATAGATGATGTCGACTGTCAAGCCGCGGCTGCTCAGGTCGAGCATCGGCTGGAAGTCGAAGTGCGTGACCGCGCTGCTCGGCCACGGCGGCAAGATCGTCGTGCGCGCATCTCGGAGCTGCACGATCGGCTCTTGTACGTTCATGCCCGCGAAGTTTACGCCGAGCCGCCCGACGTGATGAGGAACGCTCTCGAGGACCGGAATCGTGCCGTAGCGAAGCATCTCGACGACGTCGCCGCGCGTGGCGGCGAGGAGCTGGCGATACGTCGGGCGGCTCGAGAGATCCGCGCGCACGAACGTCTGGTTGTGAAACGGCCCGATCAGCTGGTCGGCGCCGAATAACGGCCGCGTGCCGACGTTGGTGTTGAACGCGATGTCCGTCTGCTCGGTCTCGCCGTGCAGCAACGCGACGATGCCGGTCAGCAGAAACGCGAGCGGCGTCGCGCGCTCTCGCTCGATCAGCTTGATCGCCGCATCGGCGAACGCCGCATCCGCAGACACGCTCACCACGCCCGCGGGGAACATCGCGCAGTACTGATCGACGTGATTGTTCGACGGACCGCGGCGTTCGGCCTCGGTGCGTGCGGCGTCCACCGCGTCCCGTGGAAAGTCGGCCGGGAGCACGAGCGGCGGTGCCCCGTCCATCTTGCGACGCCAGACGTCGAGTGCCGCGCGGCCTGCCGCCGAGGCGGTGTGAGCCTCGAGGCGCGTCGCGACGTCGAGAAACTGAAACGGCAAGTCTCCGAGAGCCCGCGACATGTCGGCCGGCGAGACCCCTTCGAGCAGCGCGCGATAAGCCGTACCGAGCTCGGCCGAGTAGATGTACCAGGATGCGGCGTCGAACACGACGTGCGGCATCGCGGTGATCACGACGTGCTCGTCGTGACGCAGCCGGATCGCCTTCGAGTACACGAGCGCGCCGTGCTCCACATCGAACGTGCGTTCGATGATCGGCCTGACCGATTGCTCGACGATGCTCGGCGTCAGCACACCGTTTGCGTGCGCCGACTGGTCATCGAGCTCGAGCTCGGGCACGTGCGGCGGCTCGGCACGGCGAACGAGCTGCCGGACGTTCGTACCTCGGCGTTCGAAGTTGCTGCGCAAGATCTGATGACGCTCGACGACGACGCGCATCGCGCGAGCGAGCACGTCGCAATCGAGCGGGCCGGAGATCCGCCACGCGACGTACTCCTTCGCAAAGCTGATCGTCGGATCGACCTCGTTGAGCTTGAAGAAGTACCGCTGCACCTGAACCGTCGGGCCATCGGCTTGGCCGAGCGCGACGATCGAGAGGTCAGGTTCCGCATCGATCGCGTTTCCCGGCATCGCCGCGGAGGCAACCTGCTCGACGACACGCGCGAGCGAAGCGACCGTCGTTCGCGCCTCGAACATCACGTCGATCGGCAGCTCGACTTCGAGGGCCTCTCGGACGCGCGCGATCAGGTCCATCGCGAGCAGCGAATGACCGCCGAGCTCGAAGAAGTCGTCGTTGCGGCCGACGTGCTCGATCTGCAGCAACTTGCTCCAGATCCGGACCAGGGTCTGCTCGAGAGGGCCCTGCGCCGCATCGTGCGCGCGCGCGTCCACGCCACGCTCCGGCTCCGGCAACGCCTTGCGGTCGACCTTGCCGTTCGGTGTGAGCGGCAACTTGTCGAGCACCACGAATGCCGAAGGCACCATGTACGCGGGTAACGCGCTCTCGAGATGCGCGCGCAGCTCGGCGGCCGCAGGCACCGCGCCTTTTCCGACGACGTACGCGACGAGGCGCTTGTCACCGGGCGCATCCTCGCGCGCGATCACCACGACCTCGCGCAGCGTCGCGTGCTGTGCGAGGCGCGCTTCGATCTCTCCGAGCTCGATCCGGAAGCCACGGATCTTCACTTGATGATCGTTGCGCCCGAGATATTCGATCACGCCATCGGGGCGCTGCCGTCCGAGATCGCCGGTCTGATAGAGGCGGCCGCCCGGCGCGGGCGAGAATGGATCGGGGACGAAGCGCTCGGCGGTAAGCCCGGGCCGCGCGAGATAGCCGCGGGCGAGGCCAACACCGGCGATATGGATTTCACCTTCGGCGCCGAGTGGAACGGGCTCGAGGTTGGTGTCGAGGATGTGGAGGCGTAGGTTCGCGATCGGGCGCCCGATCGGCACCACGGATCCGCCGAGCTCGCACGTCCAATGACTGACGTCGACCGACGCTTCGGTCGGGCCGTAGAGGTTGTGAAGCGCGGCACCGAGGCGCTCGCGGAATCGCACGACGAGGTTGTATGGCAGCGCCTCGCCGCTCGCGACGACGCAGCGCAGGGTCGTGCACCGCGCGACAGTCTCGGCCTCGAGGAACACCGCGAGCATCGGCGGAACAAAGTGCAGTGTGGTGATTCCCTCGTTGACGATCGTGTCGACGAGGTAGCTCGGGTCCTGATGCCCGCGTGGCTTGGCCACGACCAGCCGCGCGCCGTACATCAAGGGCCAGAACAGCTCCCAGACCGAGACATCGAAGCTGAACGGCGTCTTGTGCAAGACGCGATCCTCGGGCGTGAGCCGATATTGCTCCTGCATCCACTGCAGACGATTCGCGATGCCGGCGTGGATGTTCATCGCGCCCTTCGGGCGTCCCGTCGAGCCCGAGGTGTAGATGACGTACGCCAGGTTCTCGGGTCGCACGGACAGGCCGAGGTTGTCGGCACGCTCGCGCGCGATCTCGGGCCACGCGGAATCGATCGCGAGGCCATCGCCGAAAGGTAACGTCGCGCGGAGCCGCTCCTGGATCAGCACGATCCGCGGTCGCGCGTCGCCGACCATGTACTCGAGCCGTTCCTTCGGATAGCCGGGATCGAGCGGGACGTACGCCGCGCCGGCCTTGAGCACCGCGTACAGCGAGACGATCATCTCGATCGACCGCTCCATCGCGATACCGACGAGTGTCTCCGGACCGACGTCGAGCTTCTGCAGATGACGAGCGAGCTGGTTCGAGCGCGCGTTGAGCTCCGCATACGTCAGCGACTGCCCCTCGAACACGAGTGCCGTGCGGGCCGGCGTGGCCGCCGCCTGCCGCTCGAACATCTCGTGGATCAGCACACTCGGGTACTCGCGCCCGGTATCGTTCCAGTGCGCGAAGAGCTGGCGCTGTTCGGCCTCGCTGAACACCGACGGCGCCGGGCCATCCACCACGACCTGGCGCTGTGGCTCGACGAGCTCGATCCAGTTTCCGTCGGGATCGGCGATGAAAGCGATCTTGCCCTGCCCGCGCTGCGTCAGATCGACGATCGTTTCACGCCACGGAACAACGCCCTTCGCGGACAGCTCGGCGAGGCTCGCAGACAAGCTCTCGACCGCGATCGTGAAGTTGCGAATGCCGTAGCCCCTCGGACGCGGCTCCGGTGGCGTAGCCAGCTCGCCGCTCGGCTCGAGCAGCTCGATCATGCCGCCGAACGGCTTGCCGCCGACGTTCAGTTGAAGCAGCACGAGACGCATCGTCGAGCCCGTGCCACCGGAATAGAAGTCCGCACCGGGCCCATCGATCTGTGTGTCGACGGCGATCGAGCAGCCGAGGCACCCGACATAGAACGCGAGCGAGCGCTCCATGTTCCTCACCACGAGATCGACGTGCGCAAGGATCTGCATCTGTACTGACCAGAATATTCGATCGACGGTCGGTCGTGGGCTTCCTGCGCTCGATGCTTTCGCGGTGGTACATTGGGGTATGGACGCCACGCAAGCTGAGCTCCTCGCGCTCGCGGATCAGGTCCTCGTCAAGAACTATCGCTCGCAGCAGATCGTGCTCGACCGCGGTCAGGGCTGCGAGCTGTGGGACGCCGACGGCAAACGCTATCTCGACATGACGGCGGGCATCGCGGTGTGCGGGCTCGGGCATTGCCATCCCGGATTCACCGCGCGCGTCACCGAGCAGCTCGGCAAGCTCGTCCACGTCTCGAATTTGTACTTGAACCGGCAGCAGATCCTCGCCGCGCAGGCGATCATCGAGCGCTCGTTCGCGAAGCGCGTGTTCTTCTGCAATTCGGGCGCGGAGGCCAACGAGGCCGCGCTCAAGATCGCTCGTCGCTATCAAGCGATCGTCGCGGGCGCGCCGGAGCGAACCACGGTCGTCTCGACGCTCGGCAGCTTTCACGGCCGCACGATCGCGAGCGTGTCGATCACCGGCGAGCCGAAGTATCACGAGGGCTTCGGCCCGCTGTTCGGCCCCGTCAACTTGATCCCGTATGGCGATCTCGAAGCTGCGACCCGCGCGCTCGAGAGCCGCACCGCTTGCTGCATGATCATCGAGCCGATCCAAGCCGAGGGTGGCATCGTCGTTCCTCCACCGGGTTACCTCGCGGGACTTCGCCAATTGTGTAGCGACACGGGCACCGTCCTGATCTTCGACGAGGTTCAGACCGGCATCGGCCGGACCGGCAAGATGTTCGGCCATCAACACGACAACGTGTTCCCCGACATCATGACACTCGCGAAGGGCCTCGCCGGCGGCATTCCGATCGGGGCCGTCGCCTGCACCGAGCAGACGGCGCAGGGACTCGCCCTGCAGGCGGGCGGGCCGGTCCCGCACGGCTCGACGTTCGGGGGCAATCCCCTCGCGTGTGCTGCTGCGCTCGCGATGCTCGACATCATCGACAAGGACCGCTTGCTCGACAGAGTCACCGAGTCGGGGAACTACCTCGGCGGAAAGCTCGCCGAGCTCGTCGCCGAGCTGCCGGGACGCGTGGTCGACGCGCGCGGCCGCGGTCTGCTGCGCGGTATCGCGATCGCGGGTTCCCCACTCGAGGTGATCACGAAGTGCCGCGAGCGGGGCGTGCTCTTGTCGATCGCCGGCAGCAAGGTCGTACGCTTCGCGCCGCCTTACATCGTCGAACGTCACGATCTGGACGAGGCCGTGAGCGTGTTGCGGGGCGTGCTCGTCGATGCAATGCCCGCTTGAGCCGGGTTTGTCTCTACTTCCAGAATCGCCTACACTCGTATACTCGTGCAGGGTCGCATGGGTCTATCCCAACAGGAGCTCGACGCCTTCGAACGTGACGGGTGGGTCGGGCCGTTCGATCTGTTCGAACCGGCTGTCGCGGCGCGATTGTTGTCGCGAATCCGCGCGGAGGTCATTCCCGTGCGATGCGAGATCTACGCGCACACGCGCGGCGAGCTCGAGTTCGTCGACTACAAGCGCGATCGTCACCTCGATTCTCCGCTCGCATTTCGGATCGCGAGCGCCCCGGAGATCGTGTCTCGGGCCTCGAGCCTGCTCGGTCCCGACGTCTTGCTGTGGCGCAGCGACGCGTTCGAGCAAGGTATCGGTGATCCGGCGACCGCTCCGCACCAAGACGGCGCGTTCGAGGCAACGCGCCGCACGCATCCGCTGATCGAGGCGGGCGAGGGACAGCAAGCTGTCGCTCACCAGACGGATCCGTTCGACGTCCGGATCCCACTGTCGATCGGCGCGTGGATCACGCTGACGCCGGTGACTAAGAAGCGGGGATCGCTGTGGGTCGTGCCGGGCACGCACAAGGAGCTGATCACGGAAGTCCCCGGCGAGGGCTTCGCCGGCATGAAGACCGTACCGTCGCGCCACTTCGAGCCGAGCGACGGTCACGCGATCGAGATCGAAGCCGGCCAGTTCATCCTGTTTCACAACCTCGTCGTGCACGGCTCCTATCCCGTCGAGGAAGGGAGGCGCTTCGCGTGGACCACGCGTTACGTCTCGACCGAGACGAGGATCCATCCAAGGTCGACGATCAACGCGCAGGGCCAGGACCTGTCGCGGTGGGGTGCCGTGCTCGTGTCGGGACAGGATCGTGCCCGGCGGAACGTCATGCGCGCTCCACCGGCGATCAGCAACGCGTCGATTCTCGAGGAGCGCGCGCTGGCCCACGCGACGGCCGGCTAACTTGTCCTCGGCAGAGTGGTTGATCGATAGCCGGGTCGTCGAGCGGGCGAACGCACTGCTGCGGCGCGAACCAGGCCTGGAAGCCGCGATGTCGACGCTCGACGATGTCGCAGCGATCCGTGGCGCCGGCTCGTCGAGCATCGAGTACTACGCCGGCGCGTGCGAGCGTTACGCGGATCGGATCTGCTTCGTCACGCGCGATGGCACGATCACCTACGGAGCGCTCTGGAAGCGCGTCCGCGCGCTGGCCGCAGCCGTTCTCGACAACAAGCTGGCCGTGAAGGGCCAGCTGATCGGCATCTGCGGCGCTCCGTCGCCCGATTGGGTCGTCGCGGATCTGATGTGCCTGTATGTCGGCGCCGTCTCCGTGCCGTTGCACGTCGGCATGTCGTTCGAGCAGCTTCGCCACGCGATCCGCCACGCGGAGCTGGAGACGATCTTTTGCGGGCCTTCGGAGGTTGTCCTGATCCAGGCGCTCCTTGCGGAGTGCCCATCGGTTCGCTCGATCATCGTGATGGACGACGCGAGCGTCGCCGACCTGCCGCGCGCTTTCACGCTCGCGGACCTCGAGCGCGGAGCTCGCGACGTTGCTCCATCGGTACCGAAACCAGGCGACGATCCGCTCGTCACCGTCAACTTCAGCTCGGGAACCACGGGCATGCCCAAAGGCGTCCTGCTCACCGAAAGGCGCTGGAGCGCGCAGTTGCGGTTCGCACTGTCGTGGCCGCGGATTCCGCACGTCCACATCGGTTACTTGCCGCACTCGCACATCTCCGGCCGGCGCCTGGTGTGCGAAGTGATGATGAACGGCGGCGTCACCCACTTCCCGGCGTCGGGCGACATGTCGTCGCTGTTCGACGACATCCGGCGGGCACGCCCGACGATCACGCCGCTCCTGCCGCACTTGGCAAACCTGACGTTTCAGCACTTCCAGACCGAGTACCTCCGCCGCGGCGGCTTGCAGCTCGCGGCGGCGATCGATGATCCGATCGGCGAGCTCGTGATGCAGGAGATGCGCGGCAGCTTCCTCGGCGATCGGCTCTGCTTGATCCGGACCGGCACGGCGCCGCTGCCGCGAGAGATGATCGACTTCATGACGGAATGCTTCGACGTTCCGGTCGCCAACGGATACGGCAGCACCGAGCTCGGATCGATCGCGCTGAACGGGCGTGTCTTGCCGCAGAACGAGTACAAGCTCGTCGACGCGGCCGAGCTCGGCTACCGCGTCTCCGATACGCCGCCCCGTGGGGAGCTCTACGTTCGTTCGCCGGAAGCGACGATCGGTTATCTGAATGATCCGGACGCGACGGCCGCACTCTTCGATCCGGACGGATACGTGCGAACCAACGACGTCGTCGAGGCGCCCCGACCCGGTTTCATCGCGCCGCTCGGCAGACGGAGAGACGTGCTTCGGCTCTCGCACGGTGAATTCGTCAACGTGTCGGAGCTCGAGAACCTGTACGGCGGTCAGATTCCGCTGATCCAACAGATCTTCATCTACGGCGACCCACATCGCTCGACGTTGCTCGCGGTCGTCGTGCCGCGGCTCGATGCGGTCGCGCCCCAGATCGATTTCGTGTTGTCGGTCCGGCGGCAACTTCGGCTCGCGCTCGATCAAGTCGCTCGTGACAAGAAGTTGCCGCCGCACGAGGTGCCTCGCGAATTCATCATCGAGCTCGAGCCGTTCAGCAGGGAGAACCATCTGCTGACCGATGCCTTCAAGCTCGATCGGCTTCGCGTCACGGCCCTCTACCGCGAACGACTCGATCAGCTCTACGCGACGATGGATGCGCGCGCGCTCGCGCACCCGAACGCGGCGGACGGTCGCACCCTGGAACAATCGATCCGTGCAGCGCTCGGCGCGACGCTCGGCGTTCATGCCGACGAGCTCGAGGCGGCGTGGTCCGAGATCGGCTTCACCGGTCTCGGCGGGGATTCGCTGACCGCGGTGCGGTTCTGCCAGCTCGTGAAGGAGGTCTCCGGCGTGGCGCCGCAGGTTGCGGTCGTCCTCGATCCGACGACGACGCTGTCCGCGATCGTCGCTCACGTCACCGAGCTCCTCGAAGACGGGCCGAACGCGACGGCCTTCGAAGCCGTGCACGGCGATGCCGTTGATCTCGTCCACGCACGCGATCTCGACATCGATCGGATCCGCGGTGGCATCTCTGCGCGGAACCAGCACCCGGCGGTGACGACGCCTCCGCGCGTTGTCGTGCTCACCGGTGCCACCGGCTTCCTCGGCCGGTTCTTGCTACCGGAGCTGCTCGATCGGCTGCCGCAGGATGGCCGCGTGATCTGCCTCGTGCGCGGCGGAAGCGATCGCGCGGCGCGAGATAGACTCCGCGCCAACTACCGTCCGCAGAGCGCACTCGCGAACCGCATCGAGCGGCAAATCCGCGCCGGCCGCATCGTCGTGCACGCGAGCGACTTGATGCGGCGGAACCTCGGGCTCGACCCGGCAACCCATGCGCGGCTCGCGCGCGAGGCCGATGCCGTCGTTCACAACGGTGCGCTCGTCAACCATGCGCTGTCCTATCGCAGCCTGTTCGGTCCAAACGTCGAGGGGACGTTCGAGATCATCCGGTTCGCGCTCGAGCGCGAAGCGATGCCGATCCACTTCGTGTCTTCGATCGGGATTATCGAGGGCGCCGGCGTGATCGCCCGCGAGGAGCAAGCGGCCGAGGAGCTGTGGCCCACACGCGCAATCGGATCCGGGCCCGACGATTACGCGATCGGTTACATCACGAGCAAGTGGGCGAGCGAGGTGCTGCTCGCGCAAAGCCATCAGCGGCGCGGTGTCCCGGTCAACATCTTCCGCTGCGGTGTGCTCCTGCCACATCGCCACCTTCCCGACCAGGTCAACGAGAGCGACGCGTTCCATCGCCTGCTCTCGGCGATCATCGCCACGCGGCTCGCTCCGATCTCGTTCTACGCGGAAGGTTCCGGTGTCGCACCGTACTTTGGAGGCATCCCGGTCGATCTCGCGGCCTCAGCGATCGCCGCGATCGCGCTGCGCGGCTCGGCCGGTCTCGCGCGGTATCACGTCGACGAGCCGGTGCGATCCACGGTGTCGATCGACACCTTCCTCGGCGCGATCGAAGCGGCCGGCGTCGCGCTCGAGCGCCTCCCTTACGCCGAATGGTACCGGCGGTTCAGCGAAGCGCTCGCGAGCCTGCCCGAGCCCGCGCGTTCGCGGTCTCCGATCCAGGTGATCGGGCGGTGGGCAAAGCCTATCGATCCGGCAGCTCGCCGGCGGTTCGACAGCACGCGATTTCGTGAGCAACTCGGCGCTAGCGCGTCCGAAATTGCCCCACTGAGCACGGCGTTCATCGATCAGTGGCTTGGCCAGATCATCCACACCATCGCCACGGCGCCATCGGATCGCGTTGGCGATCTGCGGCGGACTCCGTGACAGCGCAGCCGTTCGACGTCCGGGTGATCTGCTGCCGCGCGACACCGTCGGCGGCCTACCGCGAAGTCCTGCACGCCGCGATCACCACCGATGAACAACGACGCCGCGGCCGGTTTTTCAAAGCGGTGGACGCCGACCGGTTCTTGGTCGGACGGGGCACGTTGCGCCGCGAAGTCGGTCGCATGCTCGGTATTCCACCGCGAGAGGTCGCGTTCGAGCTGGGCGAGCATGACAAGCCCCATGTCGTCGGTGGGACGCCACACGTCAACGTGTCTCACTCGGGCGACGTCGTGCTGATCGCGCTGACGTCCGGCGTCCCGATCGGTATCGACGTCGAACAGATCAACGAGCGATTCGCGCATGAAGCCGTGCACGAGACCTTCTTCTCGGATCGTGAGATCGAAGATCTGGCGAAGGTGCCTGCTGACTTGCGCGTGCCGGCGTTCTTCCATACCTGGACCTCGCGAGAGGCGATCATGAAAGTGCTCGGGCTCGGTCTCAATCTGCCCCGCGAGACGTTCGACGTGTCGGTCGATCCGCGGTTGCCACCGGCGCTCCTCGCTGCGCGCACGCCGCTCTTGACGGCGGGTCCTCACACGCTGATCTCGATCGCCGTCCCATCGGGACATCTCGCGGCGCTCGCGGTCGCTGCCGATTCGCATGCGTTCCGCGTCTCGGTGGTTTCCGATCCCGCGTACAGTGACGTGACTTGAATCGATCTTGGACTCCATGACGAGCCAACAAGATTTGATACAGAAGGCGAGCTTGCCGCGGGCGCTCTGGTCTTTGAGCTGGCCGCTCGTGCTCGCGCACGAGATCCAGCAGGTCGTGCTCACGATCCTGGTGTTCTGGATGGGCCACTTGATCGGAGAGCGAGGACTGGCGGTCGAGTCCCTGTTCCGTCCGATCGAGCTGATGGTGTTCTGGTTCTTCTTGGCGCCCTCGATCGGCGCATCGGCTCTCGTGTCTCGGTCGGTCGGTGCCAAAGATGGCCGGGGCTTCACGATCCTCGCCAGCATGCTGACGCTCAACGCAGTGCTGTTGGGCGGCGTCATCATCGTTGCAATCCCGTTCTCGCCTTACATCGCCGAGGTGATCGGCGGTCCGCACGCCGAGTCCATGTTCCGCTACCTGGTCCCCTGGATCCTGCTCTCGCTGCCGGGACTCGCGCTCACCGAGTTCGTCCTCGGGGTGATCGAGGCGACCGGGTCCACCAAGTTCGGCCTCGTGCGGAGTGCGTTGGACGTCTGCATCATGGCGGGGTTGGTTCCGCTCGGGATGCTCGGATTCGGAATCGCCGGTGCCCCGATCGCCGTCGGCATCGCTTCCATGGGCCTGTTCGCCGTGTTGTTGCTCACGGTCGTCCGTCGTCGCGCGGAGCTCGGGCTTGGCGATCCACCGAAACGCTTTTTCCATCGCGACGGGGCGGCGTGGCGCCAGGTGATGGCTGTTGGGTTGCCGGTGGTAGGAGTCCGCGTGACGACGTTCGCCGCGCAGGTCCTGATGCTGCAAGGGGTTGGTCGGGAGAGTCCGACGGCGGCGGCGGGGTTTGGAATCGCGATGCTCGTCATGCTCTACAGCTCCGCGGTGACGATGGCGGTGGGGCAGGCGTGCAGCATCATCATCGGTCATTGCCTGGGTGCGAACCTCCTCGACCGCGCACAGCGGACCGTGCGCACCAGCGTGATCACCGGCCTCTCGGTCACCGCGATCTTTGTCATCGCGATCAGTGCCGTCAGTGATCCCGTGATCTTGTTTCTAAGTAACAACGCAGGTGTCACCGACGACGCGACCAGCGCCTTCTCGATCATGCGGTGGGGCCTGTTCGCCGTGTGCACCTGGCAGATCGCGCTCGCGGCGCTCACCGCACATAAGAAGACCGGACGCGCTGGCCTCCTCTCCGTGATCGCCGATGCGATCAGCCTCGCCGTGTTCTTCTGGTGGCCGGGCAGCAGGCTGATCGCCGCTTGCGTTGCGTTCTGCGTCGCGGCCGGTCTGAAGGCGGCGGTCTTCATGACGTTACTGTCGGTCCTTCGCGTCGAGCCACGCATCGCCGACGAGTGACGCGTTAGAAGCGCGGCGTGCGAAATTGCCGCGCCGAGCACGCCGTTCATCGATCGATCGATCGCTCGGTGCGTCCCGATGTGATGACAGTTGTGGGCACACGATCTGCAGATTGACAGCTCTCCGAGCTAGTGCGCATCATGACGGCGCGTGGCCAATCTCGTATGAAGACTCGTCTCTTGAGCCGGCATGACATAGCGACGATCCTTCACCAGGTCGGCCGCGACGTGCTGATGGACGCGCTGATCGCCGCCTTGACCGGCGCGTTCACGAGCTACGACTCGCGCATCGTCGAGGTGCGAAAGCGCGACGGGTTCAACTACGACCGCCGTCGTGGCGGCGGTGGTGCCGCGATCTCTCAAGAGTTGGCCGGCGGTCTCCTCGAGTGGATGCCGGTGCTCGATCTCGGATCCACGTCGACCGTCAAGATGGTCAGCTACAACCCGAAGAATCCGATCCGCCACGGCATCCCGACGATCATCGCGACTATCTTTCAACACGACATCAGGACCGGACATCTCCTGGCGATCTCGGACGGATTGTTCCTGACCGCGCTCAGGACCGGCGCGGCCAGTGCGATCGCCACGCGGATCCTGGCGCACCCAGACGCGCGAACCGTGGGCATCGTGGGTTGTGGCGCGCAAGCGGTGACCCAGCTGCATGCACTCTCGCGCGTCATGAAGATCGACAAAGTCTACGTGCACGACATCGCGCCGGAGGCGGCTCGTTCGTTTGCAAAGCGTGTGGACTTCCTCGGGTTCGACGTCAGCGTTGTCGAGGTCGCGACGTTGGAGCGGAGCGTCGACGTTCTGATCACGGCGACGTCTGTGGCCCTCGGCCAAGGTCCCGTGTTTCCCGGCGACGAGCTGAGGCCGCACCTGCACATCAACGCGATCGGCGCGGATGTCCCGGGCAAGACAGAGTGTCCGGCCGCGGTCGTCGAGGCTGCGGCGCTGGTGTGTCCCGACTTCCGGGCCCAGGCGGTCGTCGAGGGCGAGTGTCAGCAGCTTCCGGAGGATCGGATCGGCCCGAGCCTCGCGCAGCTCGTCAAGGAGAGCGAGCGCTATCAGGAGTACCGCTCGCGTCTCACCATCTTTGACTCCACGGGGTTCGCCCTCGAGGACAAGGTCGCGATGGAGCTGTTCCTCGGCTACGCCGACAAGCTCGGGCTCGGTAGCGATGTCGAGATCGAGGCGATGCCGCTCGATCCGCTCGATCCATACTCGATCGAGAGCGTCGCCGCGGAATTGGTCGAATCACCTGCTCGAGTCGCTGCTCGGAAATGACGAGTGCAGGGCCGTCGCAACGTGTAGTCATGCCAAGCCATGAGCAGCGGCGAGCGTTTGCCGCGAACGGCTTTGTCACGGTGGAGCGACTGCTGCCGGATTCGGAGGTCACCAAGATTCGCAGCGCGATGAATCGCGTCTACCGAGGAGAGTTTCGCCACGATCGACGACCACCCGCGCACCGCAAGACGGGCGTCGAACGACTCGGCGACGACGATTCCGTGTCGTGGCTCCAGAATGCGCGGCTGCTCGACCCGGATCTGTGGGCCGTTGCGACCTCCGACGCGATTGCCGGGTTTGCCGCCGAGCTGCTCGAAGAGCCGTCCGTCTCCGTGATCGAGGACCAGCTACTCGACAAGCCGCCGGGCTCGGCGCCGGTCGCGATGCACCAGGATTATGCGTACTGGGATTTTTCGAGCAGCGCCAACATGGTGACCTGCTGGCTGGCGCTGTCACCGATGACGGTGGAGATCGGCACGCTGCACCACGTTCCTGGTTCGCACTTGTGGGGACTCTGTCCTCGGCCGAAATCGCTCGTGAAGGCCGCCGATGACGACTGGTGTGATGCCGCTCGCCGATCGCTGCCCGAGAGCACCGAGCTCGAAACCGTTCCCGTGCTGACGCCAGCGGGCGGCGCGGTGTTCTTTCATGCCCTCACGTTTCACGGCAGCCCGCGCAATCTCGGGACGACGACGCGCGGCGCGTTCTCGATTCACTATGCCGGTGCCGAATGTCGTCTCGAGAGGGACGGCTTGATCGACAACAACTATCTGTACTGTTTTGATGGACTGAAGACCGGCGAGCCGCTGGTCAATGAATATTTCCCGTCGATCAGGTGTGCGCGATGAACGAATACGACAGCTGATGGTGTGATGGAGCTTCCGCGCGATACCAAACCGACGCTGAGCGACGCTGAACGTCGGCGCATCGTCGTCGAGTGGAACGACACCGCGCGCGAGTACCCGCACGCACGCGGCATTCACGAGCTGTTCGCCGATCAAGCGGCGCGCACGCCCGATGCGATCGCGCTCGTACACGCGGGCATCCAGGTCACGTACCGAGAGCTCGATCACCGCGCGAACCGGCTCGCGCGTCACCTCGTCGGTCTAGGTGTCTCGCCGGACGTACTGGTCGGGATCTGTGTCGCACGGTCCGTGGACATGGTCGTCGGCTTGCTCGGCATCCTCAAGGCGGGCGGCGCCTACCTGCCTATCGATCCGAGCTACCCGGCCGAGCGGATCGCGTTCATGCTCGACGACGCACGGCCTCGCATCGTGCTCGCGCACGGGCCGACGGTGAGCCGACTCGCGTGCGGTCCGACCGTACGGATCGTCGTGCTCGATGCCGAACGCGAGACGATCGCGCGGCAGGATCCAGGCGTTCTGCCGAATGCGGCGGGTCCACGAAACCTTGCCTACGTCATCTACACCTCGGGTTCGACCGGCAAGCCGAAGGGCGCGGCGATCGAGCATCGCGGCCTCACCAACTACCTCATGTGGGCGCGCGAAGCGTATTCGCTCGAGAGCGGGGCGGGTGCGCCCGTGCACTCCTCGCTCAGCTTCGACCTCACGGTCACGAGCCTGTACTTGCCGCTACTCGTGGGCTCGACGGTCACGCTGGTCGCGGGCGACGACGTAGAGGCGCTCGCAGCATCGCTGTCGGCGGTCGGCGATCACGGTCTGATCAAGATCACGCCGGCGCACCTCGACGTGCTCGCGCGCCAGCTCACACCCGAGGTCGCCTCGCGTGCCTCGCGCGGCTTTGTCATCGGCGGCGACGCCCTGCACGGCGACTCGCTCGACTTCTGGCGCGCGAACGCTCCGTCGGTGCGGCTGTGGAACGAGTACGGTCCCACCGAGACGGTCGTTGGCTGTTGCGTCTACGAGCTGCCGGTCGGCGCGGAGCTTCCGCCGGCGGTGCCGATCGGCAGGCCGATCGCAAACACGCGCCTCTACGTTCTCGACGAGCAACTCGAGCCGACTCCGATCGGGATCTCGGGCGAGCTCTACATCGGCGGAGACGGCGTTGCGCGCGGCTATCTGGATCGCCCGGCCCTGACCGCGGAGCGCTTCGTGCCCGACCCGTTCGGATCGGCGGGGGACAGGCTCTACCGAACCGGCGATCTCGCGCGCTATCGCGCCGACGGGATTCTGGAGTACCTGGGCCGCGTCGACCACCAGGTGAAGATCCGAGGGTACCGTGTCGAGCTCGGCGAGATCGAAGCCGCGCTGGCACTGCACCCATCGGTTCGCGAGGCCGTCGTCGTCGCACGCGAGGACACACCTGGGGCCAAGCGCTTGGTTGGTTATGTGGTCGGCCGCGATGCCGTGCCCGACCTCGGCGCACTCCGGGAATATCTCCAGGCGAAGCTACCCGAGTACATGGTGCCGTCGGCTCTCGTGGTGCTCGAGGCGCTGCCGCTGACGGCGAATGGCAAGGCCGATCGTAAGGCCCTTCCAGCGCCGGCGCGAGCCATCGATTCGTCGGCGAGTAACGCCGCCGATCCGATCGCGGCCCAGGTCCGGTCGATCTGGGCGGAGCTGTTGTTACTCGGCGATCCCCATCCCGAAGGACGCTTCCTCGAGGTCGGCGGACATTCGCTGGCGGCGATGGAACTGGTGATCGAGCTCGAGAAGCGCGTGGGTGCACAGGTACCGCTGCGGTTCGTCCTCGAGAGTCCCACGCTCGCCGCGCTGATCGAGCTCGTGCGAGGATCTGCACGCACGGCAGCGTCTCGGCAGCGCATCGCGCGCCGCAAGGATCGCTATCTGGCACCTCTGTCGCCGGTCCAGCAGCGGATCTGGTTTCACGAGCAACTGCATCCCGGAGGCGCCGCATACGTCGAGACCCCGGTGTTATGGATCGAAGGGCCGCTCGAACAGCCGCGGTTGCTGAGGGCCCTCGAGCTGACGGCCGAGCGCCACGCCACGTGGCGTACGAGCTTTCAGATCCGGGCCGGCGAGCCGGTGCAGGTGATCGATAAGCGCGCGCGCCTGTCGCTGTCGACGATCGACGCGCGAGGGTGTCCGAGCGAGGACCGTCGCGCCCACGTCCGCGCGATCGCGCTGAGCTCGGCGGCAGAGCCCTTCCGGATCGACCGCGCTCCGCTCGTGCGCCCGATCCTCGTCGTCTTCGCCGAGGACTGCGCGGCGCTCCTGTTGGTCATGCATCACCTCGTGACCGACGCGTGGTCCGAGGAGATCGTGGCCGACGAGCTCTCGCGGCTCTACGACAGTCTGCAGCGTGGCGCGGCGCCAAATCTGCCCGCGCTGCCGATCGACTACGGAGACTTCGCGGCGTGGCAAAGGGAGCTGCAGGCGAGCGAGACGCGCGCGGCGGATCTCGCGTACTGGCGTGACCTGCTGCAGGGCGCGCCAACGGTCGTCCAGCTCCCCTGCGACCGGGACCGGCCCGCGACGCCACGATTCCGCGGCGAAACCGTCGAGCTCGAGCTTCCGAACGACCTCGCAACAGCGCTGCGCGAGCTGGCCGCGCGATCGAACTGCTCGCTCGCCACCGTCCTCAACACGGCGCTGCTCTGGCTGCTTCACCGATACACGGGACAAGACACCTGCTTGCTCGGCGTCGCGTCCGCGTCGCGTCAGTTGCCGGAGGTGCAGCGGCTGCTCGGATTCTTCGTGGACACGCTCGTCGTGCGCGGTGACTTCGCCGACGATCCGACCTTCATCGCATCGATCGAGGCGCTCCGATCTCAAATGTCGCGCGCGGTCGAACACACGTCCGTGGCCTTCGATGTCCTGGTTGCCGAGCTCGCACCCGAGCGCAGGCCTGGAGTCCCGCCGCTCGTCCAGGTGATGTCTGCCTCGCAGGTCCCGATCGCGCCGATCGAGCGTGCAGGGCTCGTGTTTCGAGCCGATGTCGTCGACGGTGGCGGGACCAAGGCTGATCTGACGATGATCGTCGGCGAGCAACCCGATGGAGGCATCGAGCTCGCCTGGAACTACGACCGCGATCTGTTCAACCGCGAGACGGTCGAGCAGATCGCCGAGAGCTACGCGCACCTCCTTTCAGACGTCGTCGCGCACCCGGAGCGCCACATCGGCAGCGCTTCGATCCTGCCGTCGCGGCGACGCGACCCCATGCTCGCGATGGGTTCGAGCAGCTCCGCCACCGAGGAGGACGCACGCAACCTCGCCGTCCATCAGCTCTTCGAAGCGCAGGTCGATCGCACGCCGGACGCGATCGCGGCGATCTTCCACGGCCAGCAACTCACGTATCGCGAGCTCGACCACCGCGCGAATCAACTGGCACATCGTCTGCTCGAGCTCGGAGTCGGCCCCGAGGTCCTCGTCGGGATCTGCGTCGAGCGCACGGTCGAGATAGTCGTCGGCATGCTCGGGATCCTGAAGGCGGGAGGCGCGTACGTGCCGCTCGACTCGAGCTATCCGCAAGAGCGGCTCGCGTTCATGGTCGAGGACGCGGCGGTGTCCGTGCTGGTCACGCAAGCGCGGCTCGTCGACATGCTCCCATCGCATCGCGCACGGCTCGTGTGCCTCGACGCGGATCGATCCGAGCTTGCATCGCAGAGCGTGGTGAGACCTCCGGCCGTCGGTTCAGCGGATCACCTTGCCTACGTGATCTACACGTCGGGCTCGACCGGCACGCCCAAGGGCATCTGCGTCACGCATCGATCGATCGCACGGCTCGTCCTCGACACCAATTACGTCGCACTGGGGCCAAGCGACTGCATCGCGCAGGCCTCGAATACCTCGTTCGACGCGGCGACCTTCGAGGTCTGGGGCGCGCTGCTGAACGGAGCGCGGCTCGTCGGGATTTCCAAGGAGGACACGCTCGCGCCGACCGTGCTCGCGACCAAGATCCGCGAGCACGGCATCACGACGATGTTCCTCACGACCGCGCTGTTCAATCAGATCGTGCATCACGAGCCGACGGCGTTCCAGCCGCTGAAGCAACTCCTGTTCGGAGGCGAGCTGGTCGACGCGCGCGCGGTACGCGAGGCGCTCCGCCACGCGCCTCGGCGCCTGCTGCATGTCTACGGGCCGACGGAGACCACGACCTTTGCGACCTGGTACGAGATCAAGGCCGTGCCCGAGGGAGCGACGACGGTGCCGATCGGTCGGCCTCTCGCGAACGCTTCACTCTACGTGCTCGATCGCGATCGCAAGCTCGTGCCGATCGGCGTGCCGGGTGAGCTCTACATCGGCGGCGACGGTCTCGCGCGTGGCTACTTGAATCGGCCGGAGCTGACGCGAGACAAGTTCGTCGACCATCCGTTTGGCGAGGGGCGGCTCTATCGAACGGGCGATTTCGTGCGTTGGCTTCCCGACGGCAACATCGAGTTCATCGGGCGCATCGACCACCAAGTGAAGATCCGCGGGTTTCGGATCGAGCTCGGAGAGATCGAGGCGCAGCTCGCTCGCCATCCGTCGATCCGCGAAGCCGTGGTGCTCGTGCGCCAGGACGGGAACGATGACAAGCGCCTGGTCGCCTACGTGGTCGGTCACGATGCGGCCCCCGACCCACACGCACTACGCGCCCATCTCAAAGGGAAGCTGCCCGAGTACATGGTGCCGTCCTCGTTCGTGCTCCTCGATGCGCTTCCGCTGACGCCGAATGGCAAGGTCGACCGCGCGCGACTGCTCGCCTCTCGTCAAGATGAAGTCGCCGGCGCGTCCGCACGTGATGTTCGACCGATGCTTCCGATCGAGCAGCTGATGGCGGACTTGTGGGCGACCGTGCTCGGCAGAGAGGTCGGGCTGAGCGACGACTTCTTCGAAGCGGGTGGGCACTCGCTGTTGCTGCTGCGGCTGCAGCGACTGATCCACGAGCGTCTGCTGGCGCACGTCCCGCTCAGCGAGCTGTTCGCGCCATCCCGGCTCTCCGACATGAGCGCGACCGTCGTGCGCCATCGGACCGAGAAGAGCTGGAAGTTGACGCCGATCACGTCGAGCGGCGGCCCCGATTATCCGGCCGCCTCCGTCCAGGAGCGAATCTGGTTGTCTCACGAGGGCGGCAACAACAACCCCGTCGGCGAGTTGCTCGTGCTCGACGGGCCGCTCGCACTCGATGCTCTCCAAGGAGCGCTCACCGCGATCTTCGACGGCCATGCCTCGCTTCGTACGACCTTCCATCTCTCCGACGCCGGGCTCATCCAGCGGGTCCACCCGCCGGGATCGCTGCCGTTCGAGCTGATCGATCTGACCGAGGAACCCGAGGTCGAGAGAGAAGCGATCGCCAGGGCCGCGTGCGAGGAGCTCGCCGGGGCAAGCCTCGATCTCGCAGAGGGACCGCTGTTCCGCGTGCTGGTCGTGCGCCTCGCACCGGAGCGCCACTTCTTGCTCCTCAAGTTCGATCACACCGTCGTCGACGGTTGGTCGTTCGACATCCTGTTTCGCGATCTCGAACGGATCTACGCGGGACTGCTCGAAGGCCGCACGTCCGTGATCCGACCAGCGCTCGAGCCGGGGGACGTCGCGCAGTGGGAACGCCGCACCCTGACCGAGGAGAACCTTGCCGATCAGATCGCGTTCTGGCGTCGCGAGCTCTCGGGGTCGCCGCGCCGGCTCACCCTCGACCTGGCCCGTCCGCGCCCGCCGGTGCCAAGCCACCGCGGTCGGCTCCTCCATTTCGACCTACCGCCGCAGTTGCGGCCACGGTTGCTCGAGATCTGTCGCCGGGAGGGAGTGACCCAATTCATGGTCGGCCTGGCTGCTTTTGCGCTGACCATGCGACGGTTCGGCGGCGGCGACGATCTCGTGATCGGTACGCCCGTCGCGATGCGTGATCGTTCCGAGGTTCGCGACCTGGTGGGCTGCTTCCTCAACGAGCTGCCGATCCGCGTCCGGCTCGACAAGCTGACCAGTCACCGCGAAGCGATTCGCCGGGTCCGTGAAGCCGCGCTACGTGCGTATGACAACGCCGACGTACCGTTCGAGATGATCGTCCGCGGATTCGATTCGCGCGAGCCGGGCGGAGCGGCGCCGGTGTTCCAGGTCATGTTCGAGATGGTCACACTCGAGAAGCCGCCGCGGCTCGCGCGTCTCGCAGTCTCGCGGCAGCCCGTTCAGGTTGGCGTGGCGCTGTTAGACATCACGGTCGCTCTCGAAGACGATGGAGCTTGTCTGCGAGGCTGGCTCGAATACAGCGAGGATCTGTTCGGCGAACAAGACGCCCGACTACTCGTCGCCGAGCTGGAGCGAACGATGCTCGCGATCGCCGGCGACGCAGACAGTCACCCCGTCGGACCGCCGCCACGCGCAGCGACCGCAGATGCGAGCATCAGCTCGACGAACAAGGATGCTCGATGACCGGACGTCTCCTACACGACTTCTTCCGGGACAACGTCTCCCGCTACGCGGATCGGCCGGCACTTCGACTGGCAGATCGCGTCGTGAGTTACCGCGAGCTGGACCATCAAAGCAGTGTGGTCGCCGGAGCGCTGATCGCGAAAGGCGCAGGACCCGAAGTACCTGTCGCGGTGCTGCTGCGGCGCTCGATCGATACGATCGTCATCGCCCTCGCGGTGCTCAAGTCAGGCAGCTTTCTCGTCCCACTCGAGCGGCGAGATCCTCGGCGGCGGATCGCGTTGATCCTCGAAGACACCCGGCCACCGCTCGTCCTCGCTCACCGCGATCTGGCAGACCTCGTGGCGGGCTTCGAGGGAGAGCTGCTGGCGTTCGACCACGCAACCGATCTCGGCGGAGCAACACCGCTCGCGAGTGCGAAGCTGTCCGAGCAGAACCTCGCATACGTCATCTATACATCCGGCTCTACCGGTCGCCCGAAGGGCGTCGCGATGTCTCATCGCGGCGTTTCCGGCATCATCGACCACACGGTCAAGACCTCGCGCGCCGATGGCAGCTGGCGCACTCTGCAGTTCGCATCGCTCGGGTTCGATATCTTCTTTCAGGAGTGTTTCTCGACGTGGATCACCGGCGGTGCGCTGGAGCTCGTCGACGAGGCATCTCGCGAGGATCCGAACGAGCTGGCCGCGACCACCGCTCGCTCGCGTGCGCAGCGGATCTTTCTGCCGTACGTGGGGCTGCGCCAGCTCGCCGAGGCGATCGCCGTGGCCAATCTCAACCTGCCGGAATTGCGCGAGGTGTATTCCGCGGGCGAGCAGCTCGTGATCACGCCCGAGATCCGCGCGTTGTTCGAGCGGCACCCGCACTGCACGCTGTTCAATCACTACGGACCGACCGAAGCGCACGTCGTGTCCGCGCTCGAGCTCGTCGGTCCTCCGGCCAAATGGCCGGCACGACCGCCGATCGGCCACCCGATTCCAGGTGTCGCGTTGCATGTGGTCGGCACGGATGGTGGGCTCGTGAGCGACGGGCAGGACGGCGAGATCTATGTCGGCGGTGCGTCGCTGGCACGCGGCTACCTGAATCGGCCCGATATCACCGCCGAGCGTTTCGTCGAAGATCGGTTTTCCGGCGCGGCGGGCGGTCGCCTCTACAAGACCGGTGACATCGGACGAAGGCTGGCCGACGGCTCGATCCAGTTCCTCGGACGAGCCGATCATCAGATCAAGGTCCGTGGGTTCCGGGTCGAGCTCGGCGAAGTCGAGGCGGCTTTGATGCAGCACGCGGCTGTTCGTCAGGCACTCGTCGTCGCACGCGCCGGCGAGGACTCGACCTCGGCGCGCTTGGTTGCCTATGTCTGTCCCGCTGCGAACGGTCGCCCGACCGACGAAGTGATGTCCTGGATCCGAGAGGCATTGCCGGATTACATGCAGCCCGCTTCCCTGATCTGGATGGCCGAGCTCCCACTGACCGCCCACGGCAAGGTCGACCTCTCCGCGCTGCCGGATCCGTCGAAGCAGACCTTCGGACGAGAGGGCGCTACGCCGCTCGTCGGCGTCGAACGCGAGCTGGCGCAGATCTGGAGCGAGCTGCTCGGGGTTGCCCACGTGTCGCGAGACGACAGCTTCTTCGAGCTCGGCGGACACTCGCTGCTTGCCGCGCAGCTCGCAAGCAAGGCGTCGCGATTATTCGGTCGCAAGCTCTCCATCCGAGACATCGCGGTCACGCCCGTGCTCCGCGAGCAGGCCACGCGGTTCGCCGAGCAGCCGGCGCCTGCGGCTTCCACCGGGTCGTACGCCGAGACGCTGTTTCAGTACGTGCGTAGCCTGTCGCGCGAGGAAGCGGCGCGGCAGCTTGCTTCCTGGGAACCCGAGCCGGAGGACGATGCGATCGAGCTGCCCTTCAGCAAAGGCTCGCTGATCCGGTTGGCGCCGGATGCTCGGCGGCTGTTGCGTGTCCTCATGCGCGAGCACGAGCGCGACCAAGATCTCTCGATGCCGGTCCGGCGGCGCGTGCGTCCTGAGGGCCGCAGTCGCGCATCCGGTATCCAACGAAACTTGTGGGAGCTGACGCAGAAATTCAACGAGATGGAGATCGTGCCAGGGCGGAGCCGATGGAGTCTCGTGCAGTGCTTCAGCCACGAGGTGCGCGGATCACTCGACGTCGACGTGCTGTCGCGGGTGGTGGTGGAGCTGCAGCAGGGACACGAGATCCTCAGGTCGCGTTTCCTTTGCGACGCCGAGGGCGTGTTGTGGCAACAAGTCGCCGAGGCAACGCCTCTCGAGGTCGAAGATCTGCAGCATCTCCCCGAGGAGGCCCGCCGGCCGGAAGCGCATCGCCAGTACGACGAGCTCTATGGTCGCTTCGATCTGGCACGGCATCCCCCGCTCAAGGTCAAGCTGCTCCGCCTCGGGCCTGATCACTTCATCCTGATCCTCCTCGTCCACCACCTGGCTTTCGATGCGTTCTCCTACGACATCTTGGGGAGCGCACTCGAGCGCATGTACGACGCCGGCGTGAACGGGAACGCGGTGACGCTCGGCCAACCTCCTTATCAGTACGCCGACATGGTCGAGCGGCAGAGCGAGCTCGTGACTCGACCCGCGGGCGTCGAGCACCTGCGGTTCTGGTCCGAGAAGCTCGCCGGCGCCCGTCCGATCGAGTTGCCGCGGCTCGCCGAGCCGTCGTCCGAGGATCGACCGATCGCCGTCGTGTTGAGCGAGGCGCTTCGTCGTGACCTCGCCGGCGCGGCGAAGCAGCTCGGCTGCGCCCCGTGGCTGATCTTGTTTCACGCGTTCGCGCGTACCCTGGGGCAGCGGTTTCGTCGCGACTCCCTCGTCTTGATCAACGCATACGGAGGTCGCGAACGCGCCGGTGCCGATCAGCTCATCGGTCCGCTGTTTCGCCCGGTGCCGCTCGTGATCGAAGGCATCGGCAAGGACACCGAGCATGACGCGATCGAGAGGCTCCAGAAGCTCATCGCGGAGACGCGAGAGCATACGGTCGTGTCGCCGGCTCCGGCCGACATGGCGGGCTTGACCGATCTCAACTTCAATTACGTCCCGATCGACGCGATGGGCGGCGGTTTGCGGTTGGCGGGGATTCGCTGCGAAGCCCTCGACTGGCCGTGGAACGGGGACCACTTTTCCAAGCTGAAGGCGGTCGTGTCGGGAAACCGTGCCGACCTCGAATGCTTGTTCACGTTCGATCCGCAGTTCTTCCGGCGGGCGGACGTGGAAGCGCTCGCGGAACAATACAAGGCAGACGTACAGACCGTGGTTTCGGCGCTCCAGGACCCGTCGCGGCCCCCGGTCGGAGAATCCTAATGACGAGGACAAGATGAGCGAGCCATCAAAGACCCCCGTGGTCAATTCGTATACCGAGTGGGACCCTCTCGAGGAAGTGATCGTCGGCGTCGTCGAAGGAGGCGCAGTCAACGACTGGGAACCCGGGTTCGAAGCCATGATCCCGGAGGGACGTCTCGAGCTGATCAAGAGCTATCACCTCGAGAACGCGGGTCAGCCTCACACCGATGCTCAATTGATCCCGGCCCAGCGCGAGCTCGAAGAGTTCGTGCGCATCCTACGCGCCGAGGGGATCACGGTCCGGCGTCCGGACGTGCTCGACAACACGCGCCCTTATTCGACCCCCTACTTCGACTGCAAGAGCGGGTGGGGCCAGTACAACCCGCGCGACGTGATGATCGTGATCGGACAGGAGATCATCGAGTCGTCGATGTCCTGGCAGTGCAGGTACTTCGAGTTCCAGTCGTACAGACGGCTGGTGAAAGACTACTTCTCGCGCGGCGCGCGCTGGACGCAAGCGCCGAAGGCGACGATGTCCGAAGAGCTCTACAAGCCCGATCACAAGCGCGGGCCAAACTGGGAATGGGTGACGACCGAGTTCGAGCCGGCGTGGGATGCGGCAGACATCGCCCGGTGTGGGCGCGACCTGTTCTTTCAGCGGAGCCACACGAGCAATCGCTTCGCGGCCGAGTGGCTGCAACGTCACCTCGGGGACGAGTACCGGGTCCACGTCGTCGAGTTCGAGGACGATCGTGCCGTGCACATCGACGCGACGTTTCTGCCGCTGGCCCCGGGCAAGATCCTGGTCAATCCAGATCGCCCGATGAAGAACATGCCCGACTGGCTAAAGAAGTCCGGGTGGGAGTTCCTGGAATGTCCGCGCACGACATTCCCGCGGGATCTGCCGTCGTTCCGCGGCTTCGAATGGCTGTCGATCAACATGCTCAGCCTCGACGAGAAGCGGATCATCGTCGAGGCGCAGGAAGAGCCGCTCATTCGCGCACTACGCGACTGGGGCTTCGAGCCGATCCCGGTCGCATATCGGAATTGCTACAAGCACGGCGGCAGCTTCCATTGCTCGACGGTGGATATCCGGCGGCGCGGTACGCTGCAGTCGTACTTCTGAGCGAGCGACGGTGGTTGTTGACGCGGCTTCCCGGACGGCGCAACTTGTAAAGAGATGGGCGAACCGTTGCGAATAAACAGACCATCGGTCGACGAGTTCTGGGCACGGGTGGCAGAGCGCCGGCCCTTCGTGATGACCGGCATCTGGAACGACGATCACCCGCTACGCGAGGTCTCCTCGTTTCACGAATTCGAACGCCGCTACGGCGAAGTGAAGCTGCCGTTTCTGCCGCCCTACGATGAAGAGAAGGCCTTGGCTCTTGCGGGCTCGCCGCCCGAATCGCAAGACATGTCGGTCGGTGCCTATGCCGCGCTTCTCCGTTCGGGCGCGGCTCCGCGGATCTACACGTCTCCGCTGGGAGTGCCGGATGGGCTCGAAACGTTGCTCGACCGCGTGCCGGCGTACTGCACGAGCGCGCCACAGCCGAGCCCGCTGTCACCGCGCGTGCAGCTTCACATGAGCGCACCCGGGTGCGCGACGCTCCTCCACTTCGACGGCTGGGGCGCGCACACGATCCATCACGAGATTTTCGGCACCAAGAAGTGGTTCCTGATCCCTCCCGAAGCAGGAGCCCAGCTCAGCCCTTACGGGGCCCTCAGTCTGGTCGCGCTGCACCATCAATCCGAGGCGTACAAACGTGACTTCGTCGAGCGCCTCGGCGGTCTGCAGATCGATCTGCAGCCCGGGGAGTCGCTGTATTTTCCGCCGGAGTGGTGGCATCAGGTCGAGTACCACGAGCCCTCGTGTGGAGTTTCGTACATCTTCGGCCGCAACTTGTTCGTCATGTTCATGTCGCGCGAAACGCACCGCAACTACATGATGGGCCAGATCAACGCCAAGCTCATCTACGAGTCCGAAGCGAGCTGTCGATACCTGCCCGAGCTCATCGAGCTCCAGGCGGTGTGTCGTCGCGAAGACTTCGCCGAGCCGGCCGATCGGTATCGTGCCGTGATGGAGGCGCTTCGACGCATGTATCGTTCGATGTACCCGGGAGGAGTCACGCAGACTCATCCCGTCCTCGAGTACTTGGAGCAGCGCATCGCGCTCGAGCAGGACGGGTTCTACGGCGAGTTCCGCACGAATTACCAGCGCATGTGGCGCGACCAGCTTGGCCTTCCGCTGTGGGATTTCTGGCCGAGCCAAACCGGAAGCGGCGCCTCGGTTAGCTCCTAGGAACGATCCGCGCGTCTCGTTCGCAGAGACGCACGACGGTCGCGACATAAGCTCGCACCAGTCGGTCGGCATCCTCGTCGGAGAACAGGGATCGGCGGTATTCGAGATATCCGCCGGCGCCCTCGGGCCGCTCGTGGATGCTGAGCAGGAGATCCATCCGGGCAGCCGCACTGTGAACGCGCCGCCTCTCGCATCGTAGTCCATCCAGCGAGAGCGGCCGTTCCCAGCCGGTCTCGTTGACGAACATCACTTGAAACAACGGATCATGCGCGGGCGTGCGCGCGGGCGAAACATGTTGAAGAATCTCCTCGAGAGAGACGGCTCCGACCTCAGGCGCGCGAATCAGCGCCGCGTGGACGGACCGCACGAGAGCGGGAACGGTCTCGTCCCCGTCGACGCGGATTCGGATCGGCACGATGTCCATGACGCAGCCGATGACTCGCTCGAGCTCCAGGCGATCTCGGTTGGCGACCGGGACGCCGACGATCATATCGCGCGCGCCCGTTTCGCGTGACATCAGCACCGAGAACGCGGCCAGCAGGAGCGCGACCGGCGTGACGCCGTGCTCGCGAGCGAACCGCTTGACGTCGCCCATCACGCCATCGAGATCGATCGGCACCGACGTGCCGTCGTAGTCCTGCACGCTCGGGCGGGGCCGAGCGCACCGTAGCGTGAGCAACTGCGGCGCTCCCCGCAGAGAATCGATCACAGACCGCACCAGGTCCGGCGCTGGACGACGCGCGTCGGTGGCGCGCCATCGGGCAACGTCGGCGCAGTCGACCGGCGGCGAAACCAGCGGCGGCGAAGCGGCTCCGCGCGCCGCACGGTACTCGTTCTCGAGGTCGGCCAAGAAGACCTGCATCGACCAGCCGTCCATCATGAGGTGATGAAAACCGACGAACAGGACGTGCTCCTGCTCCGAGAGTCGACACAGCACGAGGCGGTGTAGCGGACCGGCCTCGACATCACACGGAAAGCCGGCCTCGCCGCGCTCGATGTCCTCGAGCTCGATCCTGGCGCGCTCGCGATCTTCGCCGGCGAGGTCGACGATCTCGAGTCCGGCGTCTACCGCCGGTCCGATCCGCTGCACGAGGACACCTGCTTCGAGCACGAAGGTGGTCGCGAACGCTGGATGAATGCGGGTGACGTGATCGAGCGCTCCTCGAAGTGCCTCCGCGTCGAGCTCACCGAACATGGTGATCGCCTCGACGTCGAAATTTCTCAGTGCCATCTGGTCTGCGAACCAGAGCCGGCGCTGCGCGGGCAACACCGGGAAGTCGCCGGTTCGTGCGGCACGCGGGGTCGGCCCGGCAACGGTGCCGCGGCGGCCGCTTGCTGCGACTCGCGCGGCGAGCTCGCCGAGCGTTGGCGCCTCGGCCAACATCGAGAGCGAGAGCTCTACGCCGAGCAGCTCGCGGACGCGCGAGATCAGCCGCATCGCGAGCAGCGAATGGCCTCCGAGGTGGAAGAAGTGATCGTGGCGGCCGACGTGGTCGACCCGCAACAGCTCGGCCCAGAGACGCGCGAGCGCCTGCTCGACGTCCCCGCGTGGAGCTTCGTGCGAGCGCGTCGCGACGTCGTGCGCCGGCGCGCGCAGCGCCTTGCGATCCAGTTTCCCGTTGGGCGTGAGCGGCAGCTCGTCGAGCATCACGAACGCCGCCGGCACCATGTATGGCGGTAGCTCGGTCTCGAGATGGGCGCGCAGCTCCGCCACGTCAGGAGTAAGGCCGTTGCCGACGATGTATGCGACGAGCTGCTTGTCGCCGGGCGCGTCTTCTCGCGCGATCACGACGACCTCGCGGATCGCTGGATGCAGCGCGAGCTGTGCTTCGATCTCCCCGAGCTCGATCCTGAACCCGCGGATCTTCACTTGATGATCGTTGCGGCCGAGATATTCGATCACACCGTCGGCGCGCCACCGGCCGAGATCGCCGGTCTTGTACAGACGTCCGCCCGGCTCGGGCGAAAACGGATCGGGCACGAAGCGTTCCGCGGTGAGCGCCGGCCGATCGAGATAGCCGCGGGCGAGGCCGATACCGGCGATGTGGATCTCTCCTTCGACACCGATCGCAACCGGCTCGAAGCTCGCGTCGAGCACGTGCAGGCGCAGGTTCGCGATCGGACGGCCGATCGGAACGACCGGAGGTCCGTCGAGCTCGCAGGTCCAGTGGCTCACGTCGACCGACGCCTCGGTCGGGCCGTACAGGTTGTGAAGCGCGGCACCGAGTCGCTCTCGGAACCGTACGACGAGGTTGAAGGGGAGCGCTTCGCCACTCGCGATCACGCAGCGCAGGCTGGTGCACCGCGAGATCGCCTCCGCTTCGAGGAACACACCGAGCATCGGAGGAACGAAGTGGATCGTGGTGATTCCCTCGTCCACGATCGTCTTCACCAGGTAGTCGGGATCCTGGTGGCCCCGCGGCTTGGCCACGACCAACCGCGCGCCGTACATGAGCGGCCAGAACAGCTCCCAGACCGAGACGTCGAAGCTGAACGGTGTCTTCTGCAGGATCCGGTCGTCCGCCGTGAGCCGGTACTGCTCCTGCATCCACTGCAAGCGATTCGCGATACCCGCGTGGGTGTTCATCGCGCCCTTCGGGCGGCCGGTCGATCCGGACGTGTAGATCACGTACGCGAGGTTCTCGGGCCGGACCGCTACGCCGAGGTTATCCGCGGGCAGTCCCGCGATCTCGGACCACGCCGAATCGACCGCGAGGATCTGGCCGTCGCCGAATGGCAAGGATCGGCGGAGCTCCTCCTGGATCAGCACGATCGCCGGTCGGGCGTCTCCGATCATGTATTCGAGCCGGTCCTTCGGGTAACCGGGATCGAACGGTACGTACGCCGCACCTGCCTTGAGCACCGCGAGCAGCGACACGACCATCTCGACCGACCGCTCCATCGCGACCCCGACGAGCGACTCCGGCCCGATCCCGCGCGCTCGAAGATGGCGAGCGAGCTGGTTGGCGCGCGCGTCGAGCTCGGCATATGTCAGCGACTGCGCCTCGAACACCAAGGCCGTGCGCGACGGCGCGACCGCCGCTTGCCGCTCGAAGGCCTCGTGGATGTGCTCGCGAGGGTAGTCGCGCGCGGTGGCGTTCCATGTCACGAGCTGTTGCCGTTGTCGCGCATCGGCGACCTTCGGGCCGACGGTCCTGTGGGGCTGTGCCTCCACGAGCTCGATCCAGTTTCCGTCGGGATCCGCGATGAACGCGATCTTGCCCTGGCCACGATGCGTCAGATCCATGACGGCCTCACGCCACGGAACGACGCCTTTCGCGCGCAGCTCTGCAAGGCTTCGGGACAAGTCCTCGACCGCGAGCGTGAAGTTACGAATTCCGTAAGCTCGAGGAGGAGCGGGTGCTTCGGCGTCCGGACCGGATGGCGGCTCGCCGTGCAGCTCGATCAGCTCGATCATCCCGCCGAACGCCTGGCCGTCCGACGGCAACCGAAGCAAGACGAGTCGCATCGCCGCCGTTGCCGGGTCCCCGGTAGAATAAAACCCGGCGGCCGGACCCTCGATGAGCGTGTCTGTGGCGATCGAGCAGCCGAGACGTTCCACATAGAACGCCAAGGATCGCTCCAGGTTTCTCACCACGAGATCGACGTGCGCCAGGATCATCATGCGAGGACCAGGCGGACTCCGGCGGTCTGTGGCACTTGATTACCGCGTTAGAACCGCGGATAGGCGCGCAGCGTGTTGGTGCGCCCGACCTTGTCGCGCGCAGCTTCCGAGATCGCCTGGTCCATGAACAGCTTGTGAGAGTTCGGGTAGTGCGACTCGTCGTGCGGGTAGTCGGTGCTCATGAGCACGTTGTCTTCACCCATGAGCTGCAACACCGTCGGGAGAAAATGATCGTCGACCTCGGTCGATACGAAGCATTGGTCGCGGAAGATCTCCGACGGCGCGCGTCCACTCTGGTTGCTGCGGTACTCGCGAAGCTCGGCATCCATCCGCTCGATCCAGTACGGTGCCCACAGCGTCCCGCACTCGAGGAACAGGAAGTTGAGCTTCGGGAACTTCGCGAACACTTCGGCCTGATACAGCGAAAGGAACGCGAGCATCTGCTCGAGCGGGTGGCAGACGATGTGGTGACCCGCCTGATCCTTGACGCGATCGAGGCCCGCGGTTGGCAACAGGCTGAAATTTCCTTCGTGGATGCCGACCGTCATGCCCGCCTGCTCGAGGGCCTTGTAGATCGGGAAATAATCTTCGCTGCCGAGCGTGCGGTTGTAGAGCGGGTTCGGGCGCATGAACGCGCCGACGAAGTTGCGCGCGGCGCACCGCTCGATCTCTTTTAGCGCCGAAGAGACATCGTGGAACGAGATCACGGCGACCGGGCGGAGACGACGGCGATCGACCGAACAGAAATCGTAGATCCAGTCGTTGTACGCGGTCGCGATCGCCGAAGCGAAGCCGGCACCGAGCTTGGGGATCCACGGTGCGAACAAGCAGAGCGTCGGATAGATCGCCGCGGCATCGAGTCCTTCGATGTCGAAGTCCTTGAGCATCCGCTCCGGTTCCATGCCGGGGGCACCGTCGGGAAACTTTTTGAGCATGCGCGGGATCAGCCGAAATCGCTTCAAGCGGTCTTGACCCATCCACGTCGGGATCGGCTCACCGTCGAGGTACGTGTCGAAGATCCGCTTGTGGTAGTACGGATCCTCGACGGGAAACCGATGCTCGATCCGTGACTGATACGGCTTCGGTATCCGGTCCCACATGTCGAGCTGCTCGAAGATGTGAGCATCCGCATCGATGAATCGCGGGCGGTTTTCGGTCGTCATTCGACAGTATCTCCTGTTGCGAACATTATATCAGGGAGCTTGTCACCGGTTCGAACCTCGCATGTGGATCCACCGGGCCGCTGATGTAACGAATGTTCGTCGAAGTCGTCGTTACGGGCGATGGTTGAACGCGCCGGTGGACCGGAGCCATTCGTCGATGATCGATGCCGGCTCGCTGACCCACGGATCCAACATCAGCGTGTAATGATTTCCTGCGACGGTGCGGGTCTCGACGGGACCGGCGAGGAGCTCGTCCCAGCGCCCGGGCGGGACCTTACGCTCACTCACCAGATCGTCCTTGAACAAGGGGTTTGCCCCCAGTGGCTCGATCTTCAACACGCGGCCACGGAACCTCCCGCTCGGTTTCTGGTGCTGAAATCCGAAGAGGTTTGCGCGGATCACGCCAACCCACCGCTTCGCGAGCTCCTCGTCGATCTCGCCGCCGAGCGCTCCGAGCTGTCGCACGATCGAGACGAATCGCCCGAATACCTGATTGTCCGAAAGCCGGCTGAACTCGTTGAAATCGAGCGCGATCGGCGTGCCCAGCGAGAACGCGAGCGAACGCAGATAGAAATACGCCATGCGCCAGGTCTCGTAGCCTTTCATCGTCGCGCGCGCGGCCTCGAGATGGTCCTCCGAAGGAGCCGTCGATCCAATCAGCACGAGGTTCGAGACGACTTCGCCGGCATGCTCGAGCTGCACCGCCATCTCGAACGCGAGGCTGCCGCCCATGGACCAGCCGACGAGAACGTAAGGACCGCGTGGCTGGTGCTGGCGGATCGTCTTCACCTGATGGGCGGCGAGCGCCACGAAGTCATCCATCGGCTCCGCTTCGCCGTCGACGCCGGGGGTCTGCAGACCGAAGCAGCGCCGGTTCCGGCCGAGGAGGCTCGCAAATCGCATGTAGCACAGCGCGTTGCCGTGGACGGGCGCGGGCATCCAGATCGGCGGCATCGACGAGCCGGTCCGGAGCCGCACGATCGTGTGCTCCTGCGTCGACTGCGGTTCCGCGACCGCTCGATCGATGTGCCGCGCGAGAGCCCGCAAGGTCGGGCACTCGAACAGCGTACCTACCGGAAGACGGCGGTTGAATGCGGCGGCGATCGCGATCACGAATCGTGCGGCCGCGATCGAATCTCCGCCCTGATCGAAAAAGCTTCGATCGAGGTCGACGTCGGTTTGATCGAGGAGCCTTTGTGCGATGGCCTCGAGCGTCTGCTCGGTGTCGCTAGACGGCGCTACCGCGCGCATCGTCAGGGTCGGTCGCAAGCTCTTGAGCGCCGTGCGATCGACCTTTCCGTTGGGAGACATCGGCCAGGCGGGTAGCAGCACGAAGTCCGCCGGGCGCAGAAAATGCGCCAACCGGATCTGCGAGAAGTGTCGGAGATCGAGCTCGGTGACCTGGTCGGGCTGGCACAGGACGTACGCGACGAGCGTGATCTCGCCGGTCGGCCGCCTCCGAGGAAGCACGACGACGTCCTTGACCTCCGGCATCTCGCGCAGCGAATCCTCGATCTCTCGAGGCTCCACGCGAAACCCCCGTACCTTGATCTGGTCGTCGGTTCGACCGACGTACTCGAGCTCGCCATCGTCGAGCAGCCGCACGACGTCGCCCGTCCGATACATCCGCGAGCCGTCCCCGGCGAACGGATTCGGCATGAACCGATCGGCGGTGAGGTAGGGCAGTCCGACGTAGCCACGCGCCACGGCGCTGCCACCGAGATAGAGCTCGCCCGTCTCGCCTGGCGCGACCTGGACCAGATCCGCGTCGAGCACGAATGTCTCCACGCCTTGCATCGCGCGCCCGATCGTCGGCGAGTCCTCGGGGCCGGACATCTGCTTCATCGTCGCGCACACGGTGCACTCACTCGGGCCGTACGCGTTCAGCATCAGGCGTCCGGGCGCCCAGCGCTCGATGATGTCTGTCGAGCATGCTTCTCCGGCCGACACGACGGTTCGAAGTGCGGGAAGGCTCTGCGCTGGCAAGACGCGCAGCAACGAAGGCGGAAGTGTCACCACGCTGATGCGTCGCCGAACGAGCATCTCCTGAATGTCGTAACCCGGCGTGCGTTCCTCGAGGCAGAGCGTCGCGCCCGCCGCCAACGCGGTGAACACCTCGGAGACCACGGCGTCGAAGCCGAGCGGGGCAAACTGGAACACGCGACTTCCAGCATCGATCTGGAACGCCTCGATCTGTCGCTCGATCAGGTTCGGTAGTCCGGCGTGAGTGACCGCAACTCCCTTGGGCCGGCCGGTGGAACCGGAGGTGAACACGACGTACGCCAGGTGCGCTGGTAGGATGATCGGCGGAGGCGGGCGTTTCGCCTCGCCTTCGCGTCCGATCACGACCTGGTCCAGGCCGGCCAGCACGGGTGCGTTGTAGCAAGCGCGATCGACGAGCACGATCTGCAGGGCGCTATCTTCGAGCATCGATGCGAGTCGCTGCGCTGGGTAGGTGATGTCGAGGAGCACGAACGCTGCGCCTACCTTCAGAACGCCGATCATCGCGACGATCGTCTCCACCGACGTCCGCGTGCAGATGCCGACGAGTGTTTCCGGACCGACGTCCCGCGCTTCGAGACGCAGAGCGATCGCATTCGATCGCGCGTCGAGCTCCGCATATGTGAGCCGCTGTGCGACGTCCTCGAGCGCGGGTGAGGCCGCGCAACGAGCCGTGACTTGGGCAAGTACGTCGAGGACGGACATCCGAGTTACAACCGACGCGTGCCGCGAATGATCGAGCGGACGTACGAGGTGCCAGCTCTTTGTGCGGCGCTGACCGGATCGTCAGCCTCGAGGAGCATCCCACGTTCCGGGTCCCACTTGGCTTGGCCCGGACCACATGCCTGCACGCCGGATGCAAGACCGTCGGCAGACTCGGCGCCGGACAGCTCGCGATGGAGTGCGATCAAAGATTCTGCGGCTTGTGAGACAGCGGTCTCCCACTTCGGTTGGACGACGCGCGCACCGCGCTGCCGGGCCGCGTCGACTCGCGCAGGATGCGGCGCGCCCACGAGGACGCCGACATCACCTGCGCCAAGCAGAGCGTCGAGACGGTCGTCATCTCCCAGTAGGATCGCGATCGGGCCGGAGGGGCGTGAGCCGGTCGAACGAGGAAGCCCGCCGAGCATCCGCTCGGCATCGCGCGCCGCGCCGTCCGGACACCACAACGAGAAGGCCGCGTTACGCAGCGACAAGCAGAGATCCTGGACGGCTCGCGCGTAGAGATCGCTGAACGAGAGCCGCCATGTGGCGAGGTTGGCCTTGATCAGCGGCTCGGGGTCGCCTTCATCTACGAGCACGAAGTCAGGCAGCCGATCGGGCTCGACCGCCCAGCTCGCGGCTCGATCGGACCACGGGATCGTCACACCGATGACCGAGCTCTGCCATGGCACCGGCCGAGCGCACAAGCTCGCTGCCGCGCGCGAGACATGGACCACCGACTCGAGATGGCGCTGGCGGCTGCGCAGGCTGAGCTCTTCGATCGCTTGCTTCGGGCCGCCATTCCAGCGTCCGAGGATCTCCTCGCTCGCGACCTCGATCATCTCGTCGCCGGGCTCCATGCGATGCGCGGGAACGGACGCTGCGGCCGCTGTATCGTACAGCTCGTCTCCGTAGGTCATCGCCATGATCATTCCGCGGCGCCGCGCTTCGACGCCGACGGCGATCAAGAACGAGCCAGGAGATCGTTCGCGTTTGCGCGCCGCTTCGAGGACCTTGGGTACGTTGCGCGAGTGGACGAGTGCGGCACCCGAGATCGCGTCGAACGAGTCGTTGCCGGCATCCTGAAATAGCGAGCGGATCGCGTTGCCGAGGACGACGAGTGCGTCGAGATCGACCTGGTGGGCCAGGCGGTCGCGCAAGGCGGCCGCGAGCTGCTCGGTGGCGGGGTTGCCGGTCGCACGGCCCATGCCGTTGAGCGTCCCGTCGACGAGCGTCGCGCCTGCCTCGACGGCAGCGAGACAGTTGGCCGTCGCGCATCCGAGGTTGTTGTGCGCGTGGAGTCCGACCTCGACCGGTGCGGCGGCGAGGATCGCGCTGACGTATTGCTTCACCTCGTCGACCATCATGCCGCCGGCCGAGTCGACGACATAGAACCAGTCAACGCCATGACCCGCGGCGCGAGCGGCGAGCTCGGCGACGTGCGATGGCGACTTCGCGTAGGTCTGCATCATGTTGATCGACGCGATCATGCCGCGGTCTTTGATTCGCCGAACGTAGGCGAACAGATCGTCATCGATCTCGTCGGGCATCACGGCGAGCCGGACGAACGCGAAGCCGAGATCGGCGACTTGATCGATGTACTCGATCGGGGTGAAGCGCTTGCCCGCCGTGACCACGACACCAACGCGTGCGTGCCGTGCGACGCGCAGCGCGATCTGCGCGTGGCTCTTGTCATCGACGAGCGGCATCGAGCTCACACGCAGCTTTGGATCTTTGAAGAACTGCGAGCCAACGCCATTGCCGTGACCGACCTCGATCAACGGCAGGCCCGCGCGATCGAGCCCGCCGACGAGCGTGGCGAGATCGATTCTCGAGAAATGGTGATCCACCATGTAGCCACCATCACGAATCGTGGCATCGAGAATACGTAACTGGCGCGTCACAATGGCTGCTGGCCATGTTAACAACATCTAGGGTAGTTTCAAACGCGCTGGCTGTTAGGTGCGCGTGAAGCATCCCGGCCCAGAGTTAGGAGCCACAATTGCCCACCAGGTTTTTCCCCGTCGAGCACCAAGGACCGTGGTCCGTCCACGCCGTGGAGACAGGGCCGCAAGCGGATCAACTTCTGCGCGATGTGATGGCGAGTGGGATGTCCGTCGCGGTGCAAGGGTTCGCGCTGGGCGCGGCGATGTTTACGTTCAGCGAGTCCAAGCTCATCGGCGATCTCGCGGCGCGCGGTTCCTTGCAAGCAAAGGACGCCGCTGACCGAAATGGTTACGATTACTTTCAGACGCTTGGCCTGCTTCGCTTCTTCGTGACGCAAGGTCTGTTCGCGGAGGAGACGGGCGAGACATTTCGCCTCACGCCCAAAGGCACGGCGGCGATGTCGCCGACGAGCCTTGCCGCGATCAGCTTCTACATCGGCGGCTACGGCCACCTGATGACGCAATCGCGCAGCTTGCTCGAGAAGAAGATCACGTACGGCAAGGAGGTCACGCGCGACTCCTATCACGTCGCGGCCGGTTCGAAGCTCAACACCGCGTCGTTCATGGACATGGTTCCGCTCGCCGTGCTTGCACGGAAGGGCGCGCGCAAAGTTGCAGATCTTGGCTGCGGCGCGGGCCAGTTCTTGATCGAGTGGGTCAAGGGTGGCGCTGACCGCTCGGGTGTTGGCGTTGACCTCGCGCCGGAGGCGATCGAGGCGGCGCGCAAGTCCGCTCAGGCGCAAGGAGTGGGAGACCGTCTCAAGTTTCACGTCGGTGATGCCTTCGATAACCTCGCGCTCACCAAGACCTTGAGCGAGGTCGATGTCATCTTCTCGTTCGCGATGGAGCACGAGGGCCTTCGCGATGGCGAGATCGCTGTCCTGTCACATATCGACTCGCTCGCGGAGCACTTCCCGGGGAAGCGCTACCTGCTCGGCGAGCCGATGCTCCACATGTCGGCCGCGGACGGGATGTTCTACTGGATCCACGTACTTTCGCTGCAGGGGATTCCCCGAGACGTGTCGGGGTGGTGCAGCTTGCTCGGTAAGCTCAAGAAGGCAAAGCTTAACGAGGTCTTCATCCCCGACCATCGCCAGTGGTGTGCTTATTTCGACATCGAACTGCCGAGCAAGTAGTCATTGCCCACAACAGTGCGCACAAGCGCACTTGTGATTGCCCACAATAGTGGGCACGAAAACATCGCATTCGTGTTCTGGACCGTGCTGAAGACGGAGCGTTGCTTGAGCGTCCTCGATCTGATTTACTCGCCGCGCAATGGCAGCGGACTTTGAAGGTCTGGAATCCCAACTAACGCTAGCGAGAGCGTTACCGACGACCAAACGCGTCGTCGCCAAACAGCAAAAAACGTGCGCCGAAAATCTCAGGCGACGCGCGGCGGGCAGCATGACCTTCAGCCTCGACACGCCGGGCCGTGCCCCGCTCGTGCCGATGATCATCGACCACGCTTCGGGCTGCAAGCTTCACGATCTCGACGGCAACGAGTTCATCGATCTTCATCTGGGGTTCTGGACAGGGATCATCGGACACTCGCCGGGCGTTGTCGCAGAGGCGATCAAGCGCGAGGTCGATCGCGGAACCAACGTCGGGGTCGGACACACGCTGGAGATCGAGCTGTGCGAGCTCCTGATCGAGCACATCGAATGCGCCGAGATGTGTTGCCTTGCGGTCAGCGGGACCTCAGCGGTGATGCACGCCCTCAAGCTCGCCCGTGCGACGCGCGGCCGCCGGAAGATCGCCAAATTCAACCAGCAGTATCATGGTCACGACGGCGATGTTTTGGTCGACCTTACCGAGTTCGGACTGGGAATCCCGCGTAGCGATCACACGCTCGTTCTCCCGGGGACCGCCGAGGCATTCGATCTCATTCGCCAGCACGCCGATGATCTGGCGGGCATCGTCATCGAGCCGGCACCGCCGGTGCGCAATCCGCTGCCGTTCTACGATCTGGCATTCTTTCGAGAGCTGCGCCGGCTCACGGCGGAGCTCGGCATCGTCCTGATCTTCGATGAGGTGCTGAGGGGCTTTCGCAGCCGGTTTGGCGCGACCCTCGACGATCAAGGGATCGTTCCGGATCTCGCCTGCTTCGGCAAGATCATCGGTGGAGGACTACCGCTTGCTGCTGTCGTGGGGCGTCGCGCCATCATGGAGCTGGGACGAACCACCGGAAACGCGTTGCGTGATCACAGTGATCGCGTACCTCTGATGGCGACCTACAGTGGCAATCGAATTGCCTGTGCCGCTGGCCTAGCGCAGCTCAAACATATCAAACAACATCAAGACGAGATCTACCCTTACATCAAGGAGAAATCTCACTGGCTCAGCAGCGAGATCAACTCGCATGCGATCGAGCACCAGCTGCCGATCGTGGCAGACGTCATGGATGGTGGGTTGGTCGTCGTTCACAAGACCAGTGCGGCGATCCCGCCGGCGGGTCCGATGCATCCCGCGATGCTGCTTCAGACGTACCTGCGGGATCAAGGTTGTTACTTCAATGGCGGGCCTATCCAGATCTCGCCGGCACATCGACCGAGCGACCTGGAACGAGTGAGTGCTGCGTTCAAGGCTGCCATGGCCGATTTGGTTAAGGATCTCGCTTGAAATGGAGCAACCTATCCATGTCGACGTTTGTATTGTTGGCTCTGGTCCGGCGGGGGCAATCGTAACGAGTCAACTTGCCGGGCGTGGCAAGCGGATCGCGATTGTCGAGGGCGGCAGCTGGAACGATGTGAACGAGCAGAGCCGTCGTCTCGACGGCGGAAGCGCCGCGCAGCTAGCCATCAGCAAGGAGCATCTGCACGTACCGATGAGGGTCTACTCCGGTGTGAGCTGGATGTACTGGCAGATCAAGAAGGTGGGCGGTAACTCTCGCATCTGGGGTGGCATGTGTCCGCGAGGGCTCGAGAGCCAGTTCAAGATGAAGTCGGTATACGGGGTCGGCGAGGATTGGCCAATCGACTACGCCGAGCTCGAGCCGTTTTATTGCCAGGCAGAGGAGGAGCTCGGTGTTTCTGGACCAAGCCAAGCTGATCAAAAGCCCTGGCGTTCGAAGCCGTATCCGCTGCCCGCATTCGACAACGACTATGTGGGTCAACTCTTCGCGAACGCATGTACGAGTCTCGGATATTCATCCGAGACGACACCGACTGCTAAAGCGACGCAGGCCTATCGCGGCCGTGAAGCCTGTCGATATTGTAATGTGAACAAATGTATGAGTTGCCTGACTACCGCTCGTTACAAGAGCGATGTGCATATTCGTCAGGCAATGCTCGACCCTAATGTCAGTCTTCTGACCGATACGACCGCCGCAACGTTTGTTCTCGGAGATACCGGCCGGATCGAACAGCTTCTCTGTTACATGCCCGACCGAAGCCGTCGAACGGTGGTCGCGGACCTGTTCGTCCTTGCAGGCAATACCGTGGGGAACGCGCGCCTGCTCTTGCTGTCCGCGCAAGGTGGTCATCCTGATGGGCTCGCAAATCGGAGCCAGGCGGTCGGCCGCTACTACATGGGCCATCCGGTATACGAGTACCTTGCGCAGATGAAGACGCGTGTGTCGGCGGCCAGAAGCGCTTTCACTGCGATCAGTCGCCACTTCGAAGCAGGTGAGCACATTCGCGACGCTGCCGGCTTCAGAATGTTCATCAACGGTTCGGATCAGAGCGCGCCCCTTCACGGCATGCGCTTGGTGGACCAAGGGCTCTATGGGACACGCTTCAAGAGCGCGCTGAAGGAGCTCACAAGAAACGGTATCAAAGCGTCGGTGGTCACGGACTGTCTGCCGCGGCCCGAGAATCGAATCGAGATCGATCCCGAGAACCTCGATTACTTCGGACAGCCTGGCCTCAAGGTCACTTACAACTACGGGGAGTACGAGGAGAGCGGCCGGCGGCTGGGGGCCCAGACAATGGCGCGCGTGCTCGACGCTCTCGAGGCCACGCCCACCGGAGAAGCCGCCTACGATGTGGCCCACCAGCTAGGCACGACGCGAATGGGAACAGACCCCGAGAGCAGCGTCGTCAACCGTGACCTCCGGGCTCACGACGTCGACAATCTCTATATCGCCGGAGGATCGGTATTTCCGAATGCGCTCGGCCCGACCAACCCGACCTTGACCATCGCCGCCCTCTCGATGCGGTTGGGACAACACCTGCGCCAGCGGCTAGGGCTCTAGGAGCGATCGATGGATCAGCTTAGCGATCTCGAGCTCACGATTCTCGGCGCGCTCGCCGAGACGTTGGTTCCAGCAGATGACACACCCGGAGCGGACGCGGAATGGGCCAGAGCATTCGTGCTGCGCCACGTGCATGACCGCCCCGACGAACGCGATCGCTTTCGAGCGCTCGCGACTCATCTCGATACGCTAGCCAGGGCCGAGCATGGTAGCCCATTCGAGACGCTGACCTTGCAAGCTCGCGAGGCGTTACTGATAGCGCACCATCCGACGCTGGTGGATGCGCCGGAGCTCGGGTCAAGCGAGCGCAACATCAGGAGCGTCATGAAAGCGATGATCGTCGGATTTCTATCGGCCGATGGGTTCGATATCCGCAACGATCCCTATTATCTTCGCTCGGACGTGCCTCGCCGCGATCGAGAGTTGCCCTCGAGCTCGGAGTACTCGACTGCCTCGTATCTCCCAGATGTCGTCCTCGATCGACACGCCGCCACGTGGGTTGGAACAGGGACGTATGCTCGAGTCTGGCTGGCAGCGGGTTACGACCGTCCGCCCGGACTGCCACCGCAAGACCCCAAGGACGTATCGCGGGCGCCGAGCGAGCTCGTCACGCTTCGCTCCTCAAAACCGGGTCGGGGATGACCGACCCGCTGCATAGACCGTGAAGGACGCGCGGATCCACGAGACGATCGAGCGCCAGGCGGCGGCGACGCCGGAGAGTATCGCGGTCAAGTTCGAAGGCCAGTCGCTGAGCTACGCGGAGCTGAATGCGCGCGCGAACCAGCTTGCGCGACATCTCCGGCGTCTCGGTGTCGCGCCAGAGATGTTGGTCGGCATCGCGATGGAGCGATCGCTGGAGATGATCATCTCGCTGCTCGGGGTGCTAAAAGCCGGCGCGGCGTACGTGCCGTTTGACCCCGGGTATCCGAAGGATCGACTCGCGTACATGATCGGAGACGCACGGCCGCGGCTGGTGTTGACGCAAGAGCGGCTGCGGATGGCGCTGCCTGCGGAAGGGATCGCGATCTGCGCGGTCGATAGCGCATGGGACGAGATCGCGGGGCATCCCGGGGACAACCTCGGGGTCGGGGTCGCGGCGAAGAACCTGGCGTACGTGATCTACACGTCGGGCTCGACGGGACGCCCCAAGGGGGCGATGAATTCGCACGAGGGCATCGCGAATCGTTTGCAGTGGATGCAGGAGCAGTATCGGCTGACGCCCGACGATCGAATCCTGCAGAAGACGCCGTTCAGCTTCGACGTTTCGGTGTGGGAGCTGTTCTGGCCGCTGATGTACGGCGCACGATTGATCATGGCGAAGCCCGGGGGGCATCAGGAGCCGAGGTACCTGATCGACACGATCGTGAGCGAAGGCATCACGACGGTGCACTTCGTGCCGCCGATGCTGGCCGCGTTCCTCGAGACCGAGGGCGTGGAGCGCTGCACGAGCCTGCAGCGCGTGGTGTGTAGTGGCGAAGCACTGTCGCACGAGCTGGTGGTCCGATTTCACCAGCGGCTCGATGCCGGTTTGTACAACCTCTACGGTCCGACGGAGGCGTCGGTCGACGTCAGTCACTGGACGTGCGAGCCGGGCGGGGCGCCCGTCGTTCCGATCGGCCATCCGATCGCAAATCTGCGATTGCATGTGCTCGACCCGCACCTCGAGCCGGTCGTGCTCGGGGCGGCGGGAGAGATCCATATCGCGGGAATCGGGCTTGGCCGCGGCTATCTCGCGAGGCCGGGGCTGACTGCGGAACGCTTCGTTCCGGATCCGTTGTCGCCCGAGCCGGGCGGCCGGCTGTACAAGACGGGCGATCTCGGCCGGCTGCGGCCCGATGGCGCGATCGAATATCTCGGCCGGATCGATCACCAGGTGAAGATCCGCGGCTTCCGGATCGAGCTCGGGGAGATCGAAGCGGTGCTCGCGCAGCACGCGGTGGTTCGCGAAGTGATCGTCATCGCGCGGGAAGACACGCCCGGTGACAAGCGGCTGGTCGCGTACGTGGTCTGCCGCGACGGAGCGACCGACTCCGGCGTACTGCGAGCGCACCTCGCGGCGAAGCTGCCGGAGTACATGGTGCCGTCGGCGTTCGTGGTGCTCGACGAGCTGCCGCTGACGCCGAATGGCAAGATCGACCGCCAGGCACTGCCGGCGCCGGCAGATGATGCGTATCAACACGCGGAGTACGTGGCGCCTCGTACTCACACGGAGAGGGTGCTGGCGGAAATCTGGTGCAAGGTGCTGGGCATCGAGCAGGTGGGAATCCACGACAACTTCTTCGAGCTCGGCGGACATTCGCTGCTGATCGTGCGGCTCGTGATTCGCATCGCTGACAAGCTCGGAGTCGAGGTACCGGCTGCGTCCGTGTTCACGCGTCCCACGATTGCCATGCAGGCCGAGCAGATCGAGGACCTCGCGCGGCCCAGTGCGATGATCGAGGCGGTTTCGGGCGAGCGGGAGCTTACCGAGCTCGTCACCGCATTGCCCGAGTCGGAAGTGATCGCACAGCTCGCCGAATGGTCGCAGGTGATGCTCACTCCTGTTCCCACGCGATCGTCGACCGCGTTCATCGGCGCTCGGCGAGAGCTCCTCGAAAGGTTGATAGCCCAAGATCGCATCGACTCCCACCCGACCCGGCCCCTCGCCCGGCGAACGAGCCCCACGGCCCCGGCGACCTTTGACCAGAAGCTGAACTGGGACTTTCACGAGCGCGGCAACTTCCCCAGCCTCGGCATCCAGGCGACCCCGTTTGCCATCCACGGCCGCCTCGACGTGCGGGCCATGCAGCAGGCGATCACTGCGCTCGTCGATCGTCAACCGGCGCTGCGGACAACGTTCGCCATGCACGGGAATCGCCTCGGTCAGACCGTGCAGACTCGGGGCCCCGAGCTGGAGGTCGTTGATCTGTCGAGTTATCAACCCGACGATCGCCAGGCCCAAGCCCGCCGGCTGTTCGAGGCCATCAGCCACCCGCATGACCTCGGGCGTGAAGTGTTCCGCGCCCAGCTCGTCCGACTCGAGGACGATGCGCACCTCCTGTTCTTGGTGCCGCATCACATCGTGGTCGACGGGTTTGGCTGGGAAGTGCTCGACTCCGACCTGGCCGCGCTGTATCGGGCTTTTGCAGCCGGACAGGAGCCGGCCCTGCTGCCGCTGGTGCTCCACTTCAACGACTTTTGCTTCTGGCAAACAACCCTCGAGCAGCGACCCGTGGGCCGCAAGCAGCTCGAGTTCTGGGCCCGCGCGGTTGCCGGCTATGACGGCCTCGAGCTCGCCGGCGATCGACGTGTCATGGCGCGAGGTGCCGTCGGCACGGCCCTGGATACGTACCAGATCGCCGAAGTACCGTTCGCGCTCGATGGCGCCGACTGGGAAGCAGTCGAGCGACTGTCCTCGCGGTTGGCTTGTACCCCTTACACCGTCATCGCTACAGCGTTCTTTCTGCTGTTGATGCGGTGGTCCGGACGCCGCGATGCATGCGTTCTGAGCAGCAACTTTCACCGTAACCGGCCCGGAAGCGAGGCCGTCATCGGCAACCTCGTGACTCCGTATCCGCTGCGCATGTCATCCGATGACAACGCCACCCTCGAAGAAATGGTGCGGCGTTGCCACGAGGCGGTCCTCGTTCATCGCGAGCACAGCCACGTCGCGCCGAGCTCGACGATACCAAGCTGGCGCGAATGGTCGCGATACAATCTCAACTACCAGATCGATCCGAATAGGAGCGACCAACGCACGCAAGTTCGAGATCGGCAGCGCCAGGCGCTCGATTTCGGCAGCGTGAAGCTCGAACGACTCGGCTGGAGTGCGTTCGCGCGTCAGACACCTCACGATCTCGCGTTGTTCCTCCTCCAGGGCGCGCATAGCGCTCGCGGTAGCCTCCTCTACAATGCAGAGCGCTTCTCGTCCGAGCTCGCCGCAAGGGCCGCAACCAGACTCGGCCGGCTGATCGGCGCCATCACGACGGCGCCATCCGATCGAGTAGCCGATCTGCCAGGCGCACCGTGAGCCACCGACTCATCTCGCTGATTGCACAGTTCGAGGCACAGGTCATTCGCACTCCGAGCGCGCCCTGCGTCACGTTCGAGGGCACTTCTCTCGATTACGGGCAGCTCAATGCCCAGTCGAACCAGCTAGCGCACGAGCTCCGCATCCTGGGCGTGGGACTGCAGTCACGCGTAGCTGTGTGCTTGGACCGCAGCTTGGATCTGGTGGTGGCCTTGCTCGGGACGTTGAAGGCAGGCGCTTCGTATGTTCCGCTGGACCCCAACTATCCAGCTGACCGGCTCGAATTCATGCTGGATGACTCGCACGCGTCCGTCCTCGTGACGCAAGCGCAGCATCGTCAGAAGCTGCCGGCCCCGCGGGTTCCCGCGTTGTTATTCCCCGACGATAAGCGGCGCCTCGAAGCTCACCCGGCGGTGAACATGGATGGTGGCCCCGCACCACAAAGTCCTGCATATGTCATCTACACCTCGGGCAGCACCGGAAAGCCCAAGGGGGTCGTGATTCCGCACAGCGCCATTTGCAACCACATGACTTGGATGCAGGCACAATTTCCGCTCGGCGTGACCGATCGAGTGCTCCAGAAGACCCCGTACAGCTTCGACGCGTCCGTCTGGGAGTTTTACGCGCCACTATTATCGGGAGCCGTCTTGGTGCTGGCTCGCCCGGACGGGCACCGCGACGCCAGCTATCTCATCGAGACGATCCGCCGACAGGAGATCACGATTCTGCAGGTCGTGCCCAGCTTGTTGCGAATGCTCTTAGACGAGAAGGCGTTCGACGACTGCCACTCTTTGAGACGAGTGTACTGTGGTGGTGAGCCTCTGTTGCCGGCAGACGTCCGCGCTTTTCATGATCGGCTGGGCGCCGACCTCATCAATCTATACGGTCCTACCGAGTGTACGATCGACACCGTCTTCTGGCAGAGCGACAGGACGAACAGAGCCAGCATTCCCATCGGGCGTTCGGTGTCGGGCACGTCGGCCTATGTCCTGGACGACGACATGAACGCCGTCGCTACGGGCAGTGCCGGCGAGCTCTACCTTTCAGGAGCGTGCCTCGCCCTCGGGTATCTCGATCGACCACAGCTCACGGCCGAGAAATTTCTGCCGGATCCTTTGTCCGCAGAGCCGGGCAGTCGAATGTACAAGACGGGCGACCTCGTACGCCGGAACGCGGACGGCGACCTCGAATTTCACGGCCGAGCGGACTCACAGGTGAAGGTTCGTGGTTATCGGATCGAGCTAGGCGAGATCGAGGCGGTGCTGACCACCCACCCCGATATCACGCGATGCGTCGTCGCGCTCGCGGAGGGAGCGATTGGCCCGAGGCTCGTCGCATATGTCGTTTGCGATACCGGACCTGCGATCGACGCCGCGGCGCTGCGCGCGTACCTCCAGCAGCGCATCCCGGATTACATGGTTCCATCCGCGTTCTGCTTCCTGTCATCCTTGCCTCTGACACCGAGCGGCAAGATCGACCGGCGGTCCTTGCCGCCACCGCCGAATGACGAACTCGATCCACGGCCGGGCCATGTGCCCCCGCACAGCGAGATCGAGAAGCAGGTCGCATCCATCTGGGAAGACGTGCTGGGCGTGCGGCCCGTCGGACTGAACGACGACTTCTTCCTGCTTGGAGGTGATTCCGTACAGGCGCACATCATCGTGGGACGAATACGGAAAGCGCTGAGTCGCAAACTTTCGATCAAGGAGCTCTTCGAAGCGCCGGTGCTCGGAGCATTCGTGAATCGCTTGGGGGCCCCGGGGCCGCGGTCGCTACCTGCAATTACACGTACCGAAGGGACGACCGACCTTCCGCTGACCTTTGCGCAGGAAGGCCACTGGCTTGTTCAGCGCATGGCGCCGCACACGCCTGTTTATAACGTCACCGTGGCCCTCCGCTTTGTCGGGCATTTGGACGTCCGCGTCTTGGAGACGGCGCTCGATGCGCTGATCGCGCGCCACGAGATCTTGCGGACAACGTTTGGCTTCATCGGTGATGATCCGGTTCAACGCATTCACGAGACCGTGTCGGTTCCTCTCGAGCACGAGGACATATCTGCCGTCACCGGCGAAGAGCAAGCACGCATATTGAACGAGAAGCTTCTGCAGCGTGACCTCGTCCCATTTGATCTGCAGCAGGGTCCGCTCATCCGGTTTCGGCTCTACCGGCTCTCCGACAGCGAGCATGTCTTGGACATGGTGCAACACCATATCGTCACGGACGAGTGGAGCATTCGGTTGATGGCGAAGGAGATTCGATTCCTGTACGCCGCTCTGAGAAACGGCCAGCCATTGCCGGTGGCGAAACCGAACATCCGATATGCGGACTATGGTGCGTGGCAGCGACAGCACGTCTCCCTTGCTACGTTGAAGGAGCAAGTGGCGTATTGGAAGCAACAGCTCTCCGGCGTCCCGCCGCTCAAGTTACCCACCGATTTTCCGCGGCCGACTACGCAATCTCTTCGAGCGGACACGGTACGCGTTGCGTTGGCCGACGCGGAAACCACGGACAAGCTCAAGCAGCTCGCGGGCAGGACCGAGGCGAGCCTGTTCATGGTGCTGCATGCCGCATTGTCGCTCCTGCTGTCACGCGTTGCCGGGCAGGCGAACGTGGCCGTCGGGACGCCGATCGCTGGTCGCACGCAGCAAGAGACGGAGAGCGTACTTGGCTGTTTCGTGAACACTCTCGTGTTGCGAATGAAGATCGAGGGTTCGGAGACGTTTGCGTCACTGGTGGAGCAGAGCCGGCGCGCCACGCTAGCTGCGTATGGAGCACAGGATCTTCCCTTCCAGCAACTGCTGGTGGCGCTCAGACCCGCGCGCGCGCCGGGCTGGACGCCGTTGTTTCAGTGCCTCCTGCAGCTGCAGAAAGAGGTCGTCGAGATCGACACACTGGAAGATCTTGCGATCCAGCTCGAAAGTCGCCCGTCACCTGGGGTGCTCTTCGACCTGTTTGTCTGCCTGAGTGAATCCGAACAAGGACTCACCGGCGTTTTTCAGTTCGCGACGGATCTGTTCAAGAGGGAAACGGTTGAACAGCTCGTCACGAGCTTTCAAACGCTGTTGGCTCGCGTCGCGAACAGCCCCGAGGCGATCGGGATTGCAGCAGATCTCTGGCCACCGCCGGGGACGCGGAACTGATGTGCTCCGCTACGGCGCCGTGGCATTCAGGACGGGTTTCACGTGGGACCGGCTCTGCCTCTCGGCCATTGCGACGACGATCCGCCGAGAGCCTTTGAACGGTGCCCGTGCGTGTGCGGCGAGCATGTTCTCGACGAGGAGAACGTCGCCCTTTTGCCACCGAAACCCGACAGACACCGCGCGATAAGCCTCGCGTTCCTCTTCGACGAATTCCTGGGGGATCTTCTCGCCGTCGCCGAAATACGTATTCGTCGAATATTCTTCTTCGGAATACGAATCCACGATCGCCGAGCGGAGCTCCTCGGGTTCGATCGCGAGCGGATTGAACACGAACCCATGATTGAACCAGACGGGCTCGCCGGTCGAAGGGTGGATGTACACGGCATCGCCGTACTGCCGGGTGCGTAGCGAATCACCGGCACCCCACTCGAACTCGACTCGATGGTTGCGGAAGTGCTCCTCCACGATGGAGCGGTCCGTCGTACCAAACGCCTTCTGCCAGGAAACGCCCATCGCCTCGCCGTTGTAGTTGCGTACGTACATCAGCCGCTTCTCGATGTAGTGCTGTCGCGTCCGCGCGCTCATGCGTTCGTAGACCCGGCGTGTATCTGCGACGGGCGTCTCACCGCCCTGATCCGAGGGATGGAGACATCCAAAGAATAGCCGCATGGGCCATTCATGGCTGTACGAGAACTCGGTATGAAACTGGACTGGGTAGTTCGCCGGGTAGTCTGTGGCGGTGTAGACGTTGCCGCTCACTTGATGGCGCGGTGAAGACTCCTCTTTGAAATCTGCAACGTCGGGCGAGATCCGGCGCACGAACGTTTCGAAAGCCTCCGGAGTCTCTATCCCCGTCTGGCGGAATACGAGAGCGCCGTGCTTCTCGAGTGCCGATTTGATCCAGTGACGGTTAGCCTCCGCCCAGCGCCCCACGTCGGCACCGGCCGCGGGGACGATCAGGAGAGGCAGCGAACGATCGGAGAACATGGGCTCCACGACCACTTCGTCGGACGTCTCCGTGCGTGAGGTTGTCGCGGTCATGGCCGAGGTCCGCGGACCCATTCTCTCACGAGCGTCGACGACAAGGAACCAGCGTCGGCAGGTGCTAGAGTCAACAGCGATATATGGCCGACCGGCGCGACGCCCGAATGGCGGGCTCCTGGTTTCGATGGACCCGACCGCAAGAGTCGCCTCGACTTCGGCTGATGTGCTTGCCGCCCGCCGGAGCTGGCGCAGCATTCTTCCGCGAATGGCCTTCGTGGGTGTCGCCAGACGTCGAAGTCTTCGCGTACCGACCTCGGGGACGGGATTCGAGGCTCTCCGAGCCGGCCCCGTGCCTGTTCTCGGAGTACCTGTCGGACGCGCTCAGCTCACTTCCCGAGCTGATGACAAGTCCGGTCGCCTTCGTCGGGCACAGTCTGGGAGGACTCGTCGCGTTCGAGCTCGCGCGGAGCGCGCGCGACATGGGTCTGCCTGCCCCGCTGTTCGTTGTTGCATCTGCTGTGTCCGCGCCCCAGCACGTGGTCCCTTCGGGACTCGAAAACGCCACAGATGATCACCTCATCGGCGTGTTGCGCTCGTTCGGAGGGACGCCACCGGAGCTGTTCGAAGAGGAGGGGTTGCTGCCGCTCTTGGTCGCCCGGCTACGTGCCGACTATTGCTGCCTCGCGAGCTACGCGACGCGGAGGCGGGTGGGCCCGCTCCTCGACGTTCCCTTGTTCATTGCCGGCGGGCAGGGTGACCCCATCGTGCTGCGAGAACACCTCTACGCCTGGCGAGAACAGACAGCCTCGCAGTTCACGTGCGAGTTATTCGAGGGCGGCCACTTTTTTGTCAACGAGCACAGCAGCGGCTTCGCCGCCTGGCTTTCCGGCGTGATCGACGAGCAGTCGAGCAGCTCGCGCATGTAGCTGACAGCGACATGTGCTCGGTCATGGCGCAGGCCGACGAAGGTTGGCGGCGGTCAGTGCACCTTCGGGGGGTCTGCGACCCGCTCCAGTCCGGCACGAATCCGCCCGAAGCTCCATGACCACGTCGCCGCGAGTAGCGCGAGCGGCAAGCATTGCGACACGGTGTATCCCCAGACCGCGCCGTTCAGGTGCGAGCCCGAGTACGTGAGCGCGACGATCACGGCGACGACCTGAGAAACGATCAGCGCTGATCCCGCGAACCGGGTCTTGCCCAGTGCGGTGTAGCTCCCTACAAGCACTTGTGTGATGGGCGTGGCGATCGCGCCCCATCTCATCACGAGCAGCGCCCGTGCGGCAGAGTCCACGACGGCATCGTCGCTGGAGAACAAGGCTAGCAGCGGTCGCGCGAACGGAGCAGCGAAGAACAACAACACGCTCACGACGCTCACGATCGTGACGACGTGCTTGATCGAAGATACGATCCTCGCCGGCTGCCTTGCCCCGGCGTTCTGGCCGACGATGATGCCGTTCACGATGCCGAGCGCCTGCGTGAACATCAAAGGAACGTAGAGGACCTGGAAGCACAGCCCGAATGCGGCACCTTCCGCGGCGGTCTCCTGGCTGACGTGGCGGATCAAGATCACCTGCGCTAGGAAGGTCGCCACCCGGCCGAACTGGACGGGCGCGCCGATCCCGATCAGCCTCCCCCAGACCTTCTTGTCGACCAAGCGGGCGGTTCGATCGCGGTGTCCCAGACCGAGCGCGACCCGTCGCCTCTGGATCGCCATCCACATGCTGAGATCGAGCGCCGCGGCGCCGATCAGCGCGGTGGCCGGCGCGGACGCGACGCCGAGGTGCATGAACTTCATGAGGAGCGGGGTCACGGTCACCACGAAGCCAAGGCTCGCGATGATCCGGATCAGCCCGAACTTCGTCCATCCGCTCGCGGTCGCGGTCTGCAGCAGGACGTCTCCGAAGCCGAACGCCGGGATCGAGATCAGGAACGGCACGAGGTAGGTCTTCAGGTCGGGGACCAGCTCGGGTTGCCCCGCCAGCAGCTCCGCGAGGGGCGTCAACAGAGCCAGTCCAACGAGGGCGAGCGCGGTCGACACCAGGGCCTGGAGCGCCAGCGAGCTCGCGACGAGGTTCATGCCTCGGCCATCGTTCGCGCCTACCGACTGCGATACGAGCGCGCCTTGGCCGTAGCTCACCGTGCCGAGGATCCACAGCACGAGCAGCTCCACGGGCGTCATGATCGCCGTGATACTGAGGCCGGTCGTCCCGACCATTCGACCCATCCAGAACGACGAGATGAGCATGATGAGGACGACGAGCTGATTCGTGATCACGACCGGCCAGCCCAGCCGAACGAGCGCGCCGAGGATCGGTCCGCGCAGGATGAGCTCTCGCCGGCGCGCTGCTGGATCGCTCATCGAGCTGCCCGCCGTTCCCGGGCAATGCGTCCCTCATACACGCGATCGAGGAAATCGTAGAGGACCACCTCCTGGGCATTGGCCGCGGTGCGTAGCAACCGAAGCGCGTTGAGGTGAATGAACGAGCGGACCAGCTCGAACAGCGGTGCCCGCAAGCGTCCTGCTCTATCGCAGGCTCTTAGCTCGTCGACGATCGGGGCGAGGCGCTGCGAACGGAGGGCGAGCGGTCCCGTGTCGACCCGAGCCGCGTCTAGCGTTTGCTCCACCTCGAGACGGTCTCGCCGAAACCGAAGGCCGAGCTGGCGCTGGAACTCGGCGCCGAGGCGCAGCTCACCAGATAACCAGCCTCGCAGTTGCCCGAGGATCGTTCGTCTCGAGGCCAGGTCCGGTTCGAAATCACAGAACAGCCGATCGACGCTTTGCAACGCTGCGGACCAGCGCGCTCGATCGTCGGCCTCGGGGAGCGTGCGCAACATCGCGAGCGCCGCCTCGCTATCGGCGTGGAACACGCGCTCCGAGAGGACGATTCCCTCCGGTCCACCGAACCGCTCCACCTCGCGGCGGTAGGTGTCGAGCTCGATGCGCCACAGAACGTCGCGCGCCAGGAGCGGAGCCGCGTTCGCGTGGATCGCGGGAAGGACCTGCGTGAGCAGGCGTTCGGGATCGCCGTGCATTCGCAACCGCAACTGCAAGCTCGGCTCGTCGTACGGCAGGAAGAACCAACGATCGATGGCTGCGGTGGCCGTCGCCTCGGTCACGGTGGGCCCGACCACGTCGCGAAGCACGCGCTCGATCGCGAGCGGACCTCCATGGAAGGACACATACAACCATTCGGAGCCGGGATAATACTCGCGGATCGCGGCAGACTCGCCCGCGCCGGCAGCTGATCTCGGGCGCGGAGTCGCGGTCTTGTTGATGAACGGGATCAAGAGCTCGTGAACGAACCGGCCTTCAGGGCCCACGACACACTGCTCCTCGGGCGCGGGAAACAACTCGTTCAGCTTGAGGACCGCCGCGGTGCGAGCTTCATGGAGGATCGTGTCGACGCTCAGGACGTTGTCGAGATCGATCGGCAGCTCGTCGAAGTCTTTGGAGAACGCGACCCACCGCGGAAGACCGAGCTCGTGACGAAGGTGCTGCACGGCCGCGAACGCGCCCGACGACGAACGCACGGCGAGCGCGCGGAGTTCGTCTCCGCGAAGGGTCCAGCTGGCCCGGGACAGGATCGCCTTCCCTACCGTCACTCGAGGCAGGAAGGCCGCGCCTGCGAACGGACCCCACGACCAACGTAGGCGCCCGACGACGCCTTGGCTCTGGAGCGCGGCCAAGAAGCAATAGATCGGCGGATCTCGATCGGGATCCGGCAAGTGCGCTGTCGTCAGACGAGGGAGGACTTCTTTCCCGAGCGAGCGCGACCGAAGGATCAGGCGGCCACCTGCGACTGCGATCGTCAGATCCGAGATCGGAAGCTGCTTCGCGTGAGGTGCACCCGATCGGCCGAGGTATGGGATCTCGTACTCGCGCAGCAGGGGACGAGACACGATGTTCGCGTCCGCGTGGTCCTCCGGCAAATGGACGATCTCGACAAGCGTTACTTCGGGCTCGAGCGCCTGTTCCTCCCGGACATGACGGTCGACCCAGCGCTGGAGATCGGGAGAGGCGTGGCAGAACCGGGTGAGCATCTTGGTTCCCGGGGGCCCGCCGCCGGCCTCGATGCTGATCCGGAAATCATCACCGAGCCGGCCGTCGGTCAGCTGTCCCGCGAGCCGCGCCATGACGATAAACGAGCCGGGCAACGAGCCCGCCGCGGGTGCGAGCGCGTCGACGTCTGCCGGGTCCAGCGTGATCTCGGTGCGATGGTCGCGCCATGCCGCTTCGAGTTTTCCCAGCACGAGCGCGAGCTGCGGGTAGGCGGCCGCGCCGCCCGGGCCGGGAGACGGGAAGGTCAGGCCCGCCAGGATCGAAGGAACCGTGTTGCTTGGAGAAGGCGGTGCGTAACCGATGCCGGTCTCGGGGTCGAGAGCTTCGGCGAGCGGCACCTCCGCGCGTTCGTAGCGCTCGAAGAAGCGTTCACGAAACCGCTGGAGCGAGTTGTCGGGCGTGCCGAGGCGATGGAGAACGGCGATCCCGCGCCGGACCTCGTCGAGCACCGCTTCGTCGAGCGTGGCCGCCTGGACCGGCTTGACGAGCTCGACGAGCAAGAGCCGGGCCGGATCGATCGGCGCGGGCAACACCTCGAGCGGGCGTGCACCGGCGCGATAGCGCTGCTCGTCGACGCCGGGCGCCGCTGCCTCGATCTCGGCGAGACTCGCCAACGCCTGCTTGAGGGCGAGACTCTCCGCGCTGTCGTCGCAGAGCGCGGCGATCCGTTCTGCCATCTCGAAGGCAGGCTCGCGTCCGGTCACCGTCGGGAATAACTCGGAGACCAGGACCTGTCGATCGATGAGACCGTCGACGAGCTGCGCGGCCTGCTCGGAGGTCTGCCCGCCCGCGACAAGTCCATCGATCAAGTCTCGCCGGCGCGCGCCATTTGCCGCGGCGGCGACCGCGAGCGCCATTGGCTTGCTGTCGAGCTCCGATTGGTCCTTGTAGCGGCGGGCGGAGCCATCGACGACGCACCGCACATAGCGGACCGTGCCGAGGACGTCGTGGAGACTGCTGTTCGGATAGAACACGAGGCGATCGCGCAGCTGATCGGTCATCCGCGATGCGAGGTCCCAGAGATAGTGCAAATCGAACGCGATGTGGTGGCGGTACTTCTCGGCGCCTTCGAGGCGGAGCTCGCTCCGCTCGCCGATCACGCCGGCGGAGCACCCGCTGAACAAGCCGAACGGGGTCGCCCGTCCGGTCATCCGCGAAAAGTACCGAGTCAGTGCCCCCTCGACGTTGTGGCCGCGCTCGCCATCGGGATCGGCGAGCCACAGCTTCAGCTCTTCGCTCAAGGACCGCGATGCGATGAACAGCGCTTCTCGCACAGACGCGCGATCGAAGATCGCTCGCAAGCGTGTCCGCAGCAGGTTGCGGTCCCTCGCGAGCGATCTCTCGAAGCTGTCGGGATCGTTCCCGCTCGATGCCGCTTCCAGTCCCTCGCCCCAGCGCACCAGCTCGTCGAACGGCAGCAGCGGAGTCCGCAACACAAAAAATTCCGCGCGGAGGTGCGACTCGCTCGTCATACAACAGGATCCTGCTGCAAACGATTGTATCAGGGAGCGCTCGACCTGAGCCATGGGTCGACGATCGATGCGGCCTCGCTCACCCGCGTATTTCCACATCGAGCTTCCCGGCACGGCCTGAATCGCCGACCCGCGACGTCGGGTGATATAGTCTCGTTCGATGACAATTCCGGAAGACGCGCGTTATCAGGTCGTCGTCAACGACGAGGAGCAGTACTCGATTTGGCCGGACGGGCGCGAGCTGCCGCTCGGCTGGCGCGGCGTGGGAAAGGTCGGCAGCAAGCAGGAGTGTCTCGATCACATCGAGACCGTGTGGACCGACATGCGGCCGCTTAGCTTGCGCATCGCGATGGACGGCAAGAAGTCGTGAGCAGCCACCGCTCGTCTCGGGAGATCCGAGCGGGCCTCTCGCATCCGGTCATCGATGCCGACGGCCATCAGCTCGAGTTCGAGCCGCTGATGCTCGAGTACTTACGCGACGTCGGTGGTGGTCAGTTCGCCGCGGGCTCGCAGGAAGCGCTGAGAAAGTTTTTCGGCTGGTATCAGCTCACGCCTTCGGAACGTCGCGCCGGGCGCGTCGTGAGGCCGCCGTGGGGTTTGCAGACGACGCGGCCCGACGACATTGCCGCCTGCATGGCGCCTGCACTGTTCCGCCGCAACATGGACGAGCTCGGGATCGACTACGCGATCATCTATCCGACGCTCGGTGGCGCGTACATGAGGTCCGCTCCGGTGGAGCTGCGATCTGCGGTCTGTCGCGCGATCAATCACTTCTACGCGGACAACTTTCGCGATCAGGCCGATCGCATGACGCCCGCCGCGATCATCCCGATGGCGACGCCCGAGGCGGCGATCGCCGAGCTCGATTACGCGATCGGTGAGCTCGGCCTCAAGGCGATCGTGATCGACTGCGTGGCGCCGCGCCCGATCGAAGCGCTCGCGAATGTCCGCGGCCAAGTCTCGCCGGCGCTCGCTCGTACGATGACATGGCTCGACAGCTTCGGAGTCGACAGCGAGCTCGACTACGATCCGTTCTGGGCTCGCTGCGTAGAGCTCGGTGTGTCACCGACCGCGCATCAGGCAGGCATGTGGGGCACGCGAACGTCCGTGTCGAGCTACGTGCACAACCACCTCGGGATGTTCGCCGCGGCAGGCGAGGCGATCTGCAAGTCACTGTTCCTGTCGGGCGTGACGTTTCGATTCCCCGAGCTCCAGATCGCGTTACTCGAAGGTGGCGCGGGGTGGGCCTGCTCTCTGTTCGGCGACCTGATCGAGCACTGGGAAAAGCGCAATCTCCAAGCAGTCGAAGACTACGATCCCAAGAAGCTCGATCGCGATCGCCTCTCGGCCGCGCTGCGCGAGCACGGCGGCGAGCGTTACGTGCGCCTGCTCGAGCGTCCGCTCGAGGAGTCGTGCCGCGGGCTGTTTCTGCTCGCCGGTTGGGTGCCGGAGGCGGGTTGGGAGCCGCGAGACACGACGCTGCTCGATGACTTCGCGCGGTGCTCGATCGAACGTAAACAGGATCTTCGCGATCACTTCGTCCCGAACTTCTTCTTCGGTTGCGAGGCGGAAGATCCGAGCGTCGGCTGGGCGCTCGACGGCAAGAGCCTGCCGATGGGAGCGCGCCTTCAGGTGCTGTTCGGTTCCGACATCGGCCATTGGGACGTCACCGACATGCGCTCGGTGTTGGCCGAGGCGTACGAGCTGGTAGAGCACGGCCTCGTCAGCGCTGCCGGATTTCGCGAATTCACGTTCGAGAACGTGGTCAAGCTGCACGGCCGTCACAAGCCGGAGTTTTTCCGCGGCACCAGCGTCGAGCACGAAGCGGCCGCAATTCTCGCTGCCGGTTAAACGCTCGGTTAACGGTCTCAGCGATCGCTCCGCGAGATTGGTCCGGCCAGCGTGGTTGTCGATATGTTGTTACATGCAATGGCAGGTGAACGTGCGAGTCGTTGTGTACGAAGCTGGCCTTGTTCCGGAAGCAGTCAGCGAGCAGTAGCCAAGTAGTCACGAGCGCGGAGGTTCAGCCCGGCGTCGCCGACGATCGCGCGAACGCGGCGGCTCCGTTGGTGGCCGTGTCGCGCGACGGCAACCTGGCATGGTCGTTCGGTCGGCAACGACTGTGGTTGCTCCAGAAGATCGTCGACCTGGTCGGTCGCTTCCAGCGAATGCTGCGCGAGATCGCCGCGAAGCCCGAGCTCCCGCTGTCGCAGATCGAGTTGCTCGGCTCGGACGAGCGAGCGGCGCTGCTCGACGAACCTGCTCGGCGTGTGACGTGGGAGGCGCGCGGTCCGACGCTGCTCGAGCAGATCGAGCGATGCATGCGCGAGACCGGCAATGCGCCGGCGATCGTGTCGGAGAGCACGACGACCAGCTACCACGAGCTCGATCGACTGTCGGCTCGGCTCGCGACCCTGCTGCACCGCGAGGGCGCACGGCCGGATTCAGTGGTCGCGGTGATCGCAGACCGTGGCGTCTCTCAGATCGTCGGTCTGCTCGCGGTGTTGCGAGCCGGCGCAGCGTACGTCCCGATCAGCCCCAACCTGCCGAACGACCGCATCGCGAGCATGCTCGAGGAGACGGAGTCTCTCGTCGTGCTCTGTGACGGACCGCCGCCTGCTGCGCTCGCGCAAGCTGCGCGGACGATCGTCCGCCTCGACGAGCCCGCCTCGTGGCCCGAGCTGCCGGCCCTCACGCCGGCGATCGTGTCGCCCGAGACGCTCGGTTACATCATCTACACCTCGGGCTCTACCGGCCGGCCCAAGGGCGTGATGGTCACGCGCCGCAACCTCGATGCGCAGCTCCGCTGGATGCAGACCGAGTATCGGCTCGGTGCCGATGATCGCGTCCTTCAGCTCACGTCGGCGATGTTCGACTTCTCGGTGGTCGAGATCTTCTGGCCGCTGATGGTCGGTGCCGCGATCATCTTGCCGCGAGCCGGAGGCGAGCTCGAACCAGGTTATCTTCGACGGCTCGCCAATCAACACACGGCCACCGTGGTCAACTTCGTTCCGTCGCTGCTGCGCGTCGTGCTCGAGGCCTGCAAGACGACACCGTGGAACACCGTCGAGATGGTGTTCTGCGGCGGCGAGGCCCTCCCCATCGATGTCGCGCGCGGCAGCAGGACCGTGTTTCCCAATGCCGAGCTGCACAATCAATACGGGCCGACCGAGACGACGATCAACGCGACCTACTGGCATTGCCAACCTGGCGAGCTCACGGTCCCGATCGGCAGGCCGGTGGCCGACACGACGCTGTACATCCTCGACGGCAATCTCGCGCCGGTGCCTCCGGGTGGCATCGGTGAGCTGTGGATCGGTGGCGTGCAACTGGCGCGGGGCTATCTGCGACGACCAGCGCTGACGGCCGAGCGGTTCAGGCCCAATCCGTTTGCGGCCCGCGCCGGAGAGCGGATCTATGAAACCGGCGATCTGGTCCGCCAACGCAGAGATGGCGCGCTCGAGTATGTCGGACGCTCGGATTTTCAGGTCAAGGTGCGCGGCTTCCGGATCGAGCTCGGCGAGATTGAAGCCGTCTTGCAACAGCACCCGCAGGTCCGTGCCGCCGCGGTGATCGCGCGCGACGATCGAGCGACCGGCAAGATCCTCGTCGCCTACGTCTGCGTGTCCGCGGAGATCGCCGATCTACGTGGCTTCGTCGCCGAGCGCTTGCCCGAGTACATGGTCCCGACCGCGTTCGTCGTGGTGGACGAGCTTCCACGCTCCGCAAGCGGCAAGCTCGACCGTCATGCGTTGCCGGCTCCCACCGGCGATGCATCGCGGCGCGCGGCCTATGTGGCACCGCGCTCGGTGCTGGAGAAGGCGCTCGCGGAGATCTGGTGCTCGGTGCTCGACCTCGAGCACATCGGCATCCGTGACAACTTCTTCGCGCTCGGCGGGCATTCGCTGGTCGTCGTGCGACTGGTTGCCCGGATCAGCCGCGAGCTCGCCGTCGAGCTGCCGCTTCGGTCGGTGTTCGATTTCCCGACGATCGCCGGTCAGGCGGAGCGAGTCCAGGAGCTCGCGCGCGCGGGTGTGACGAGTGAAGACACGTCCGCCGAACGCGATCTCGCCGAGCTCGTCAGCACCTTGCCCGAAGCGGAGGTGATCGCGCAGCTCGCGGAATGGTCGCACGTCATGCTCGACCTGAAGCCGGCCGAAACGTCCAGTGCGTTCAGCGGCGCTCGGCGAGAGCTGTTCGACAGGATGCTCGCGCAGCACCGCATCGACTCCCGCCCGAGCCAACCGCTCGCGCAACGCGATCGTCGGACCGCGCCGACGACCTTCGAGCAGCGACTGCAGTGGGCCTTTCACAAGCGCGGCAACTTCTCGAGCCTCGGCAACCACGCCATCGCGTTTTCGATGCGCGGCCAGCTCGATACGCGGGCGATGCGGCAAGCGGTTGCCGCACTCGTCGATCGACAAGCCGCACTACGGACGACGTTCACAGAGGACGAAACGCACCTGATCCAGACCGTGCACGACCGTGGTCCCGATCTCGAGATCGTCGATCTGTCGGACTATCCCGCGAACGAGCGACAGTCGCGCGCGGAGCAGTTGTTCGCGGCGATCTGCCGGCCGCACGACCTCGGCCGTGAAGTGTTTCGCGCACAACTCGTTCGCCGCGACGATCACGAGCATCTGCTGTTCCTGGCGCCGCACCACATGATCGCCGACGGGTTCTCGTGCGATGTGCTCGAGGGCGACCTCGCGGCGCTGTACCGCGCGTTCTCGACCGGCACGGAGCCGGAGCTCGCTCCTCTGACCCTGCAGTACCGCGACTTTTGCTTTTGGCAGAGGACCCTCGAGCAGCGACCGATCGGCAAGAAGCAACTCGCGTTTTGGGAGCGTGCGGTCGCCGGCTATGACGGTCTCGAGCTTCGCGGTGATCGCCGTGTGGTTCCACGAGATGCGATCGGCATGGCCCTCGATACATACGAACCGGGCGCCGTGTCGTTCGCGATCGAAGGTGCGAGCTGGAACGCGCTCGAACGGCTCTGCTCGCGCCTGGGTTGTACGCCGTACACCTTGCTCGTGACCGGATTCTTCCTGCTGCTGACCCGGTGGTCCCGTCGCAACGATGTCTGTGTCCTGAGCGGCAGCTTCCACCGCAACCGGCCGGGGAGCGAGGAAGTGATCGGCGACTTCGTGACGCCGTATCCGCTGCGCGTGATCCTCGACGAAGATGCGACCCTCGAAGCTACCGTGCGACACTGTCACGAGGCGGTCCTCGCACATCGCGAGCACTCTCATGTGGCCCCCACCCCGGCGGTCCCGAAGTGGTCGGAGTGGTCGCGATACAACTTCAACTACCTCATCGATCTGGATGATCCGCAGGCCCTCGATTTCGGCAATGTGATGGTCGATCGCCTCGCCTGGGCGGCGCCCGAGCCGAGGACACCACACGATCTCGGTCTGTTCCTTCGCCAAGGTCTGCGCGGCGTGCGTGGCAATCTCGTCTACAACGCGGAGCGATTCTCTCCCGAGCTGGCGGCCCGCGCCAGGGCCTGGCTTGGCCAGCTCATCGAGCTGATCGTAACGACACCGTCCGCGCGAATCAGCGCCGTGCAAGCAGCGATAGACTCGCCGGCATGAACGCGTTCGCCCGCGCCAGTCGCCTGGCGGCTAGTCCCGAGCTCACCGAGGCAAGCACGCGCTGATCGTTTGCGCGAGAGCTTCGGTAAATCGCGGAGCCATCAGCGTGAAGTGCGTCCCGCCGATCACTCGCTTCTCGATGCTCGGCACGAGGTGATCCCACCCGAGCGTCGCCGGCCTTGGATGAGATGGATGAGCATCGGCCGTTTCGAACAGATGCATCTTCACGGGGATCGCTTGCTGGTCGTGATGAAAGAACGCGCGCGTGAGCGCGATCAAGATCTCCAGCCGGAGATCGAGCTCGGCTTCGTCGCCGATGCCGGCGTCTGCACCGCTGGCACGAAGTGCGGCGAGCAAGTCGGGCACGGTCGTCGACGACAGCGGCGGTGGCGGGACTTGTTCGCGCGTCAGCGCGGTCTGATATACGAAGAATCGCGCCAACGTCTCGCGATCGGTGGGCCTCGTGCGCATCTCGGGCTGCGGAGCACGGCTATCGAGGACGCCGAGGAACGCGACGTTGCCGCCTCTCGCGGTGATCGTGCGTGTCATTTCGGCGGCGATCACGCCGCCGACCGACCAGCCGAGGAGCAACACGGGCAACCGGAGATCGAGCTCGTCGGTGTAGCGACTCGCCAGATCGGGCAGCAGGAAGCTGTCGCGTGAGGGATCGGGCGCGCTGATTCCGAGCACCGGGCCGGGCCAGCTCACCGCCGCGGCGAGGAGCCGATAATCGTCGGCGCGTCCGCTGACGGGATGCACGCACACGAGTGGCGCAACGCGATCGTCACCCGCGCGGAGCATCGTCGACGGCATTTGCTAAACGTAGATCAAACTGCGTGCGTCATCAGTAGAATGTCAGTCGAAAGTCTGACGAATCGCTAGGGCGGAAGCCGCTCGGCGAGCTGCGCGAGGACCTCCGCCGGTCCGGTCCAGCGGACAGCCGTCGCGGACGCATCGCGGCGTACCAGCTCGGCTTCGATCACGAGGCTGTGACCCTCGGCTTCGATCACCTCCACGGTGATCGGTCCGGACGGGAACGGATCGGCGTGCTCGATCAACCCGCCGCCGCGGCTCACTTCCTGCGTGTATCCGAAGATCGATTCCCGACCGCTCGTGATGCGCACCGGCCACGACAGGCGACGGCGCGAGCTCGCTCGGCGCTCAGCCGCGGCACCCGGGATCTCGATCACGGTGACGTTCGACGAAGGGATCGCTCCATAGAGCGCTCGTACAACGTCGGCGTACGTCTTGATCGCGAGATCGCGTTTGCGGCGGACCTTGCCGTGGCCAACGATCTTGTGGACGTCCTCGGGCAGCAGATGATCGAGGATCGCGAGCCTGCGCACGCGGGCGTTCGGGTCGAGCGTCGAACAGATCCGTCCGACCTCGCGTTCGATCATCCGGTGTAGCGAAGCCGCGCGCGACGACTCGCGCAGGCTGCGATGCGGCACGATGAATCCGGTGAGGTACGGCCGTTGATCTCCGATCAGCAGGACCTGTTCGAGCCATGGCAAGCGAGCGATCGCCTCCTCGATCGGCCCGGGCGCCACGTGCGAGCCGTCGAACAGGTTGAAGCTGTCGATCACGCGGCCCATGTAGATGAACTCGCCGTTCGGGCCGAGCACGACCCGATCGCCCGTGCGATAGAACCCGTCGTCGGTGAACGAAGCGCGCGTGATCTCGGGAGCGCCGTAGTAGCCGTTCATCATGACCGGCGTCAGCGCGAGCAACTCGCCTTCCTCGGTGATCTTCAGCTTCACGTCGTCGAGCACGATCCCGAGAATGTCCCTGCGCCATTGTCCGGGCTGTACCATCGCGAGCACGGAGATCTCGCTCGCCCCGAACGCTTCGACGACGTGAACGCCCGTGCGTTCGACCGCCTCGAGCAGATCTTTGTCCGGAGCGGCACCGCTGCTGATCATGAACTTCGCAGACGGGCCGAACACCCGATCGGTGTTGGCCGGGCCGCCGAGCTGCTGGAACAGGCTGTTCAAGACTCTGGGCGTCAGCGCCATGTGGGTCGGATCGAGCCAGCGGATCTCGTGAATGTCGGCGGCGACGTCGATCTCCCTCGTGACGCCGAGCTCGGCGCCAAGCGGCAACGCCATCGCGAGTAAGTACTGCCCCATGCCGTGCGTCAGCGCGGGCACCATCAGCACGCGCGCCGGCGGCTCGGTCTCGCGCTCGTAGCCGAACGTAAACAGGTGGCCGACGCGCACGAACGCCGCGTGGCTACGGATCACGAGCTTGCTGCCGCCCGTCGTGCCCGACGTCGGCTGCAGCATGTAGACAGTGCCGCTGTGACAGCTCGCCGTGCGTTCGAGCAGCCGACGCACCGCATGCGCGCGATTGCCCGTCGCGGCGCCACGCCCATCCTCGGTCACGACCGGCGTCCCTTCGAACAGCGCGCCTCGGTCGGGAGTCGTCAGCACCGCGCGCGCGTCGATCCGCTTGCACAGCTCGAGCACCGCCGGCACCGAGCTCGTTTCGATCGGCGCGAACACCACGCCGGCACACGCGCACGCGACGTCGAACAGGATCGAAGGCACCATCTCGTGCGTGTAGATGACGACGTTGTCGCCCGGCTTGATCGCAAGCGCGTCGAGGCGTTCGATCAGCGCTTCGATTCGCTGCGCGGCCTCTGCATAGCTCCACGTGATTCGCTCGCTGCCGCGGCACCAGCGGAGGAACGTCCGTTCCGGATAGTCGCGTGCAGTCGTGGCGAACATCGCCCCTAGGTTGTCGCCTTGGCTCTTCACCGGACGCCTCCGAACGTCAATGTCGCTAACTTCCTGCGTTTGCGCTAGCGATGCACTCGTCGTTACATAACTGCGCCGCGTGATCAGATCGGGGTGAAGGTGCGCGAATGCTGCGCCGCTCGTCGGTGAGGTGTTCCCCCTTACGACTTGACGGCGTGGTGCTGCAGCAGGTCTAATTGATTTTATCGTGGCGAGCACATCCCCGAAACTGGATGCGGAGAGCCTGCGTACTCTCCTCGATCGTGGTTCGCGTACGGCCAAGCCGCGGAGCTTCGGCATCACGATGCTCCTCGATCGCGGTGAGGTCGGGCCTGCGACGCTCCGTGACCTCCTGAAGGTGACTAGCGCACACGCGGACTACGCCAAGCTGGCGTGGGCGAGCGCGCTCGTCATGGGCCCCGGCACCGTCGAAGACAAGCTCGCCGTCTATCGCGACGCCGGTATCACACCGCTGTTCGGCGGGACGCTGTTCGAATATGCGTTCCTGCAGAACAAGGTCGAGCTTCTTTGCGACTTCGTTCGCGACCACAAGATCTGCATCGAGATCTCCGACGGAATCGTTGACGTTCCGCGGCCCGACAAGCTCCGCTGGATCGAGACGTTCGCCAAGCACGTGCAGGTGTTCTCCGAAGTCGGTGGCAAGCTCGCTTCGAAGAAGCTCGATTGGAAGGCGGCGATCGCCGAGGAGCTCGCGGCAGGCGCTTACAAGGTCGTCATCGAAGGCCGCGAGATCGGCGCCGCGGGCGGCGATACCAGCGTCCAGTTTGTCGACATGATCTGCGCGGCGGCCGAGCCCAAGCAACTCGTGTTCGAGGCGCTCGAGCGCAAGCAACAGGTCGCGCTCGTCCAGCATCTCGGTCAGAACGTGAACTTGGGCAATATCCCGGTCACCGAGCTCATGGCGGTGGAGTGCTACCGAATGGGGCTGAAGGATCGGACGATGATGCAGATGTGGAAAGGCGCGACGCGCTAGCCGCATGGCCGCGATCGATTCACGTCCGAGCGATCTGCATCCGACCTTGTCTCGCAGCGACGTGCTCGAGAACCTGTTCGGCTCGACCGCCGCTCTCGAGTCCGCGCAACGCGAGCTCCAGAAGATGCTGCGCGATCGCGGCATCTTCTTCGGCGAAGGGCTGCTCCCGACATACGCGTACGCGTTCGTGTCGACACACGATCAGATCGCGCGCTGGGCGCAGCAGGCCGAGCTCCTGATCGCGGCCGCCGAGCATCACACGCGGCAGCTGATCTCGGACGCGCTGTCCGAAGACACCCAGAGCATGAGCCGCGAGAACGTCGAGCTCATCCTCACGAATCCCGGTTACGAGCGAACCTGCGTGATCTGCCGGCCCGATGCGATCCCGGTCGGTCCCGATCTGAAGTTCGTCGAGCTCAACTGCGACAGCCCCGCGATGATGATGTTTCTCGACATCGTCGCGCAGTGTTTGTTCGAGCTGGCGCCGTTCGCAGCGCTGCACGCGGTCGTCAAGCCGCCGTCGGCCGCCGACATCCTGCTCGATAGCTTGCTCGGGTGCTATCAAGAATTCGGCGGCAAGGTGTCGCCGACGATCGCGATCGTCGATTGGCAGGGCCAGAAGACGCGGTTCGAGCACCAGCGCCTCGCCGAGCACTTCGAAGCGCGCGGATATTCCACGATCGTCTGCGACCCTCGAACATTCCAGCTGGTCGACGGCAAGCTCGAGCACGAAGGCCGGCAAGTGCACCTCGTGTATCGGCGCGCGCTGGCATCCGAGATGCTGTCCCGGCGCAAAGACATCTCGGCGCTCCTCGACGCCTACCGCGATGGCACGATCTGCATGGTCAACCCACTGCGATCGTACCTCTCCAGTCACAAATCGCTGCTCACGCACCTCGTCGCGGCGGACTTGCCTCGCGAGCTCAAGGCAGCCGCTAACCTCGTTCCTCAGACGATCCTCCTCGACAATGAAGAGACGCGCGCGATGGTGACGAGCTCGCCCGGCAAGTGGGTCCTCAAGAAGAGCGAGGGTCACGGCGGGATGAACGTCGTGTTGCCGATGGTCTCGAGCCGTAAGTCGTGGCGTGACGCGATGGATGCCTCGTCACGAGATGTCTGGATCGCGCAGGATTATCTCGATGTCCCGCGTATGGCGGTCCCGGTCGTCGAGGGTGATTCGATGGTCTGGCAAGTGAAGTACTTCAACTGGAACCCCTTCGTCTTCGGGGGTCGTTACGCCGGTGGGCTCGTGCGCGTCAGCACCACGCCGCTCATCAACATCACCCAGGGTGGTGGTCTGCTCCCGACGCTCTTTACCTGAGGCTCGAAACCCGGTGTCATCGCGCATCGAACAGAGGTACGTCGCGGAATATCCTGGCTCGCAGCGGTTAGCCGAGCGTGCGCGCGCGGTCTGCCCGGGCGGCGTGTCG